>NZ_JAYFES010000103.1:0-151356 GCF_055795045.1 Pseudanabaena sp. PCC 9330
GAGCCTCAATGAGTCCTGACTACATGCTCACTGTCCTTGCTGCAGGGCTCGCAACCTAGCACAATGTCTCGATAGTTTTCTTGCGCTTACCCTGCTCCCTGACAGAGGGGGTTTTATCCGTCAATTATGCTGGATAAGGCATTTGAATGGGTGCTTATCCAGCAGCTTTTGGTCTGCAACTGCAAGAGAGCACTATCAAATCATCCATACCCAGAGTTACGCCGACCCCAACGACAGTCGCGCCCGATCTCCGTGCTCCTATAGGAGCAGATACCAGGTTGTCTAGCAGAGCTGGTATCTGCTAGACCAAGTCCCTCACAAAAAGCACACCCGGTAAGCCGATAAAATAATGGCATCGAGCAGCAGGTGATCGCCCGTGGTACAAACTCAACCCCAGCTCAACACCTTTAGCGACTTTCTCGCCTATGCCCAGGAGGTCGAAGGCTACTACGAACTCACCAACGGAGAACTGGTTGAAATGCCGCCAGAGTCTGATGAAAATCTGTATCGGGCAATGCGGCTCTACGAAGCCCTCAAGTCCGTTGTCGATATGCAGCAAATTCGCCTCCAGGGTGTGGCGATCGCCACACCAGGACAGCCCAAAAATCGCTATCCCGACCTCACAGTCTTGCGGCCCGAGCACCCTGAGCAAATGCGCGAGCTAGGCCAGGCCGCCATCACCCTAGAGATGGCCCCACCCCTGCTGGTGGTCGAGGTGGTCAGCCCCGGAGCCGAAAATCGCCGCCGCGACTATTTAGAAAAGCGCAACCAGTATGAGTGGCGCGGCATTCCTGAATATTGGATTCTCGACCCGGTGGTGGGCCAGGTGACGGTGTTGAGCTTGACCGCCCAGGGCTATAGCGAGGCCACCTTTGCCGGGGAAGCGGTAGTGGTGTCGCCTAGCTTTCCCGACTGGGCGCTGACGGCTGAGGTCATGCTGGCGCTGGGGTAGGGCTGCGATCGCCTAGATCAGCAGGCCATCGTAGACCACATCGATCGCGTGGGTGTGGTGATCTATAAACCCATAGATGCTCTAGCTGGCTGAGCGTTGGGTAAGCTGACTCAGGGTTTCGACCTCATCTGCCGCCATGGCCCAGCCTAGGGCACCGGCATTTTGAGCCGCCTGACCAGCATTTTTAGCGCCAGGAATGGGCATGACGTTGCCCTGGGCCACCAGCCAGTTGAGGGCCACCTGGGCCGGGGTGCGATCGTGCCTGGCCCCAATCTCCTTTAGCGCCTCAATTACTGGCATCAGCTTGGTCAGGCCCTGTTGGCTAAAGCGCGGGTCGAGCCAGCGGGCTCCGGCGGGCTTGAGGTTGGCCTCGGGGGTATATTTGCCCGTCAGCAGCCCCTGGGCCAGGGGGCTGTAGGCCAAAATCGTCACCCCCAGTTGCCGGGCCGTCTCGATCACACCGTTGGTCTCGGGGGTGCGGTGCAGCAGCGAGTACTGCACCTGGTTGACCGCCAGGGGCACCCCCTGCTCGGCCAGATACCCGTGGGCCGTCCGCATTTGCTGGGCCGAATAGTTGCTCACCCCCACTGCCCCAATGCGACCCCGCTTCACCTCTGCCGCCAGCGCCTGCATCAGGTCTTTTTGGCTGAGCAAAAAGTCGAGGGGCCAGTGCACCTGGTAGAGGGCCACCGAGGCCACCTGAAGGCGATCGAGGCTGGCGGCCAAGGCATCGGCCACCGACTGCTTTGAAAATCGCCAGGGCAGCGGAAAGTACTTGGTCGCCACCACCGCCTGACTTGGGTGCTGCTGCATAAAACGGCCAATTAACTGCTCTGACTGGCCAAAGCCATAGATTTCGGCGGTGTCAAACAGGGTCAGCCCGGCCTCTAGGGAAGCTGCAAAGGCGGCTTCGAGATCGCGATCGCTGTAGGCCTTGCCATAATCCCAAAAGAGCGAGTCACCCCAGGCCCAGGTCCCGACGCCCAGGGCGGGCACGGTAGGGCCATTAGGGCCAAGGGTCACAGTTTGCAGGTCAGTGATAGGGGGCATGGGCAGACTCCAGGGGCAGTGGGGACAGAAAGAAGGCAGCGGCTACAACAGAAGCAAAAGACGATATATCAAGTCCAAATCGGAACCTGTAGTGCTTCCACCAGCGCAACTCCGCTTCCGGGCTTAGATGAGGCTTGTCATATTGTAAACTTTAGTAAACAGCCTTCAGAATCATTCGAGAGAGAGATTGTCTGCCATGAACCGTCGCCACCTGCTGCAAGCTGTTTTAGGGCTTTGCCTAGTCTGCCTCAGCTGGGTGGTGTCTCCCCTGCCAGCCCTGGCCCTGGGAGGAGTTCAAATTCCCCTGGGAGAGCCAGCGCCCGACTTTACCCTACCGACCAACGCAGGCGATGGCGAGATCTCCTTGGCCGACTACCGCAACCAATGGGTGGTGCTCTATTTCTACCCTCGCGACTTTACCTCGGGCTGCACCGTTGAGGCCCAGCGGTTTCAGCGCGATATTGACGCCTATAAAGCCCGCAACGCCCAGGTGATTGGCATCAGCGCCGACAGTGTTGAGTCTCACGCCGAGTTTTGCGATGCCGAGGGGCTAGAGTTTCCCCTGCTGTCTGACCCCAAAGGGGCCGTGAGTAAGGCCTACGGATCTTGGCTGGGGGCCATGTCGCTGCGCCACACCTACATTGTTGGCCCCGACGGCACTATGCAGGCCCGATTCCTGGGCGTGCAGCCGGTGATCCACAGCCAGGAAGTGCTCGCAGCGCTAGACGAATTGCAGCAGGACGCATAGAGCGGCAACCATAGGGTGGATAGTGCCCACCATTGGGGACTCTTTTTGCTAGAAGTCGCCTTATGACAATTCTGACAAAGAAAATACCCAAAGATTTTGCTTCCTCCCGAGGGCGCAGGCCCTGCGCCCCTCCATGGGGGCGTCTTCTTTCATAGAAGTCGCCTGAGCTTTTAAGGCCTGTGCTTAAGGGTTTGTGAAGACTCAGGAAAAATACCTAAAAAGCGATGAACTTCCGGGAATAGCGCTGATGCAAGCAGGTAGCCTATGCCACCATCAGAAGTATCAGGACGGCATCCATGGGAAAGGCTCCTGGCTTTTTCTCACTAGCATTTATCCGACTCATCAACCTGAAAGTTGTCACTAGGGAAATCGCAGCCCAGCATTAGACGCTCACCCAGCGCCAGCCGCCAGCATTCTCACCGCTCACCGCAGCACTGACTCCGGCTACCGACTCAAGCGTTCCCGCTGCTTCATGGGGAATGCTTGGGTTAGATTGCCCATGCTCCGCTAGCGGAGGCTTTGAAGCCTAGAGGCCACACCGGCTGGGAAAATCTGCCATCTATTCCTGAGTCGGCTCAATCGAGCCGGAGAGAGCTGCACACCCCTAAAGCAAAGGCGATCGCCGAGATCTCTCACCCTAGCCGCTGCTTTTTGCTGCCAAGACTACCGTAAACAACTACCGAAGACTGTAGGTTGATATGACCCTAGCTCAAAACCGTTCTACAAAACCTGCCCCCCAGCCCGGCAGCAACCTAGCCCCTGCGGCCCTCTCTCAAAATTACTCTATAAATAAGCTAGAAAATAAACCAGATATTGCCCCCCCTAGCCCACCGTTAAGTCGCGTGACTAACAACATCAAACCCCTTCTAGAGAAGGTCTACCCCCCTGAAACTGCCGAGTGGTTGACCACCAAAATCTTTGCCCTGATCAAAGACACCCTCTGTCCCTCAGGCCGCGAAGATCTCAAAAAGTGGAACCACAACAACGTGCTGCTGATCACCTACGGCGACAGCATCTGCGACGGCCAGCGGGCACCCCTCTCCGTGCTAGCAGAATTTTTAGAAACTCATCTGGAGGACACCATTACCGGCGTCCACATTCTGCCCTTCTTCCCCTACAGCTCTGACGACGGCTTTGCCATCATCGACTATCTCAAGGTCAACAGTGAGCTGGGCAACTGGGAAGACATCAAGCGCATTGCCACCCACTTCAACCTGATGGCCGACCTGGTGATCAACCACATCTCCAGCGAGCACGAGTGGTTCCAGCAGTTCAAAGAGAACGAACTCCCCGGTCGCAACTACTTCATCACCGCCGACCCCAGCGAAGATCTCTCCCAGGTGGTACGCCCCCGCAGTTCACCCCTGCTCACCCCGGTCGAGACCGCCGAGGGCAAAAAGTATGTGTGGAGCACCTTCAGCGCTGACCAGATCGACGTCAACTTCGAGAACCCCGACGTGCTGATCGAGTTCGTCAAGATTATCCTCGCCTACGTCGAGGCCGGGGCACGCTACATTCGCCTCGATGCGGTGGGCTTTTTGTGGAAAAAGCAGGGCACCAACTGCATGCACCTGCCCGAAACCCACGCCGTGGTGCGCCTGTTTCGCGAGATCTTGCAGCTGGTTGACCCCGGCATTGCGCTGATCACCGAGACCAACGTGCCCAACCGCGAGAACCTGAGCTACTTTGGCAATCGCAACGAAGCCCACATGATCTACAACTTCAGCCTGCCACCGCTGCTGCTGAATGCGCTCATGCAGGGCCGCTCAGACCACCTCAAAACCTGGATGATGAGTATGCCGCCCGCCCCCATCGGCTGCGCCTACTTCAACTTCACCGCCTCCCACGACGGCATCGGTATGCGCCCCGCCGAGGGGCTGCTGGCGGCGGATGAGTACGAGCAGCTGATCGCCGCCATGCGCAACTTCGGCGGCAAAATTAGCATGCGCAGCCGCCCCGACGGCACCGAGTCGCCCTACGAGATCAACATCTCGCTGTTTGACGCCCTCAAGGGCACGGTCAAAGGCGAAGACCAGTGGCAGGTGGAGCGCTTTATCTGCTCTCAGACGATCATGATGGCGCTGGAAGGGATTCCCGCCTTCTACATCCACAGCCTGCTGGCCACCCACAACTACACCGAGGGCGTAGAGCAAACGGGCCACAACCGCACCATCAACCGCTACAAGTGGGACTTGGAAACCTTAGAGAAAAACCTAGCTGACCCCACTACCGCCCACGCTAAGGTGTTAGCAGAACTCAAGCGGCTGATCAAGATTCGCCGTCAGCAGACATCCTTTCACCCCAACGCCACCCAGTACACCCTGCACCCGATGAACCCTGCCCTGTTCGCCTTTTGGCGGCAGAGCCTGACCCGCGACCAGAGTATTTTTTCGGTGCATAACCTCAGTGACCAGCCTCAAGAGCTGCGGCTGAGCGATCTCAACCTGGTCAGCACCGATGACTGGTACGACCTGATCAGTGGCCACCGTTTTACAGACGATCGCGCCGTTTACGAGCTAGCCCCCTACCAGTCGGTGTGGATCACCAATAAACCCAACTCCGCCCACGACGACACCATGCCCACGCTGCTGTAGTCTGAGCATCTCAAGGGGAGTCTGCTCTAAAAATAGCCCAGCTTTTCATCGTTGGGGGTGCCGCGTCAGCGGCATGGACGATTGGTAGAAACGGTCAGACAACTATTGCCTGGACGTCGTTTAAAAAAGTTTCCCTCACGGTGGGCAATGCCTACCGTGAGGGAAATCTGCTTGTACCAAATCCGAGTCCTATCACCCTGATTTGGAATCAGCAGGGGCATTGCACTGCAATGCCCCTATAAAGCGGGGGTACAGAACTCAGATTCGGTATGAGATACCGACTCTAGCAATCGTAGTAGAGGGCCAGCTCGTAGGGGTGGGGCCGCAGACGCATGGGGTTGACTTCGTTATCGAGCTTGTACTCGATCCAGTTGCTGATGAAGTCTTCGGTAAACACGCCCGTATCAGTCAAGAAGCTGTGGTCAGCTTCCAGGGCCTTGAGAGCATCCAGCAGCGAGCCGGGGGTCGAAGGAATCTTTGCCAGCTCCTCGGGGCTGAGGTCATAGATGTCTACATCTAGCGGGTCGCCGGGATCGATCTGGTTCTTGATGCCGTCGATGCCCGCACAGAGCATAGCGGCAAAGGCCAGGTAGGGGTTGGAGGTAGCATCGGGGCAGCGGAACTCTAGGCGCTTGGCCTTGGGGTTGTCGCCGGAGAGGGGAATGCGCACCGAAGCGGAGCGGTTGCCCTGGGAGTAGGCCAGGTTCACGGGAGCCTCAAAGCCCGGCACCAGACGCTTGTAGGAGTTGGTGGTGGGGTTGGTCAGCGCCAGCAGAGCGGGGGCGTGCTTGAGAATGCCACCGATGTACCACAGGGCCATCTGGCTCAGACCGGCGTAGCGATCGCCCGCAAACAGAGGCTCACCGTTGTTCCAGATCGACTGGTGGGTGTGCATGCCGGAGCCGTTGTCGTTGAACAGGGGCTTGGGCATGAAGGTGACGGTCTTGCCCCACTTCTTGGCGACGTTCTTAATGCAGTACTTGTAGATCATTAGCCAGTCGGCGGCTTCGATCAGCCGACCAAAGCGAATGCCCAGCTCGCACTGGCCGCCGGTAGCTACTTCGTGGTGGTGCTTCTCGATGGGCACGCCCAGCTTGGCCATGGTCAGCAGCATTTCACTGCGCATGTCTTGGGAGGTGTCGGTGGGGGCCACGGGGAAATAGCCCTCTTTGTAGCGGGGCTTGTAGCCGAGGTTGCCGCCCTCTTCAACCCGACCGGTGTTCCAACGGCCCTCGACGCTATCGACGTAGTAGTAGGCCGAGTGCTCAGTTTGGTCGAAGCGCACGTCGTCGAAGATGAAGAACTCAGCTTCGGGGCCGAAGAAGGCGGTGTCGCCTAGACCGGTGGACTTGAGGTATTCGATCGCTTTAGTTGCGATCGCACGGGGGCAGCGAGAGTAGAGTTCGCCGGTGCGGGGCTCTTTGATGGTGCAGATCATGCTCAGGGTCGGCTCCGCCATGAAGGGGTCGATCCAGGCGGTGTCGGGGTCGGGCACCATCATCATGTCCGACTCGTTGATGGCCTTCCAGCCGCGAATGCTGGAGCCGTCGAAGGCTACCCCATCGGTAAAGCTGCTGGCGTCAATCTGGCTCTTGTGCAGGGTGAGGTGCTGCCAGATGCCGGGCATGTCGATAAATTTCAGGTCGATTAACTCAATGCCGTCATCCTCAATCCATTTCAGGATGTCTGCGGGGGTTGCCATGAACTACTCCTTAGCCTCTTTAGCGTTCTAACTGCGGGAAAATCCGTCTGAACTATCCTAGGAAGTGGGGTTCGCCCATTTTGTATCAGCTACTACCTTTTGTCAGGGAATGGCAACAAAAGCCCCAGCAGCAATCATGATGTTTTGTAACAATTTACTCATAAACCCTCTGCTTCGGGAGGCTTGGGCAACCCAGGGGTTAGGCCCCCATGGTAAACTTCTTCGAGAAATAAAGCCTGGAGTTCATAGGGATTTAGAGCCTCTGACCAGGGGTGAGCGACCCGAGGTTGCCGCCATTTAGGCGACCCCAAGTTGCCGCCGTTTATAAAATGCTGTTTGCCAAGTGAGAGTTGGGAGAAACCACCTATGCGGGACGCTGTCACCACGCTAATTAAGACCTACGACAACACCGGACGCTACCTCGACAACAGCGCCCTAGACTCCATCAAGTCCTATTTCGATAGTGGCCTCGATCGCATCAAGGTGGCGGCGGTCATCAGCGCCAACGCCGCTGGCATCGTCAAAGAAGCCGGGGTAACTCTGTTTGCCCAGGTGCCCGAGCTGATTCGCCCCGGTGGCAACGCCTACACCACCCGTCGCTACGCCGCCTGCCTACGCGATATGGACTACTACCTGCGCTATAGCAGCTATGCCCTGGTGGCGGGCAACCCCGACGTGCTCGACGAGCGCGTGCTCACCGGCCTGCGGGAGACCTACAACTCCTTGGGCGTGCCCATTGGCCCCACCGTCATCGGCATTCAGCTGATGAAAGACATTGTCAAGGCCAAGGCTCTAGAAGTTGGTGTCACCGATCCGTCTGTGGTCGACTATCCCTTCGATTATGTCAGCCGCTCCCTCAGCGAAATTAGCGTCTAGGGGACTTTCCCTGCTCCCGGTCGGCCTTGAGCCCTCACCCTACCCTTCTCCCTAGGGAGAGGGGTTTTGAGTTTCAGGAGCACTCTCTCTGTGACCGCTCTCGCCCTTGGCATTGACTTTGGCACCTCTGGGGTGCGTGCCGCTGTGGTTGACCCACAGCGGCATTTGGGTTGGGAGTATCGCGATAGCTACCCAGATCTCCCTGCCCCAGAGAACTGGCGGCAAGCGCTATTTACTGTTTTAGGAGAACTGCCCGAGGATATTCGAGCACAGGTGGGGCGGGTGGCGATCGACGGCACCTCGGCCACGGTGCTGCTGTGCGATCGCACCGGGCAAGCCCTGACGGCACCGCTGCTCTACAACCATCCCTGCCGGGACGCGCTGGCGACCGTCCTTCAGATCGTCCCCCCTGACAACCCCGCCGCCAGCGCTACCGCCAGCCTGGCCAAACTGGTCTGGTGGCACCAGACTTTGTCCCAAGACTCTTGGCGTCGAGCCGCCTATCTGCTGCACCAGGCCGACTGGCTAGCCGCCCATCTCCACGGGCAGTGGGGCATCAGCGACTACCACAACAGCCTTAAGCTGGGCTACGACGTGGGAGAACTGCGCTACCCCCAAACCATGCTGGGGCAGCCCTGGAGCCGGGTGCTGCCTCGGGTGGTAGCTCCGGGAGAGGTCATCGGGCCGGTGACGGCAGCGATCGCCCAGCAGTTTCGCCTTGCTCCCCAGTGCCAGGTAGTGGCAGGCACCACCGACAGCATTGCCGCTTTTCTCGCCAGCGGAGCCAGCACTTCGGGGGATGGCGTCACCTCCCTGGGCTCTACCCTGGTGATTAAGTTGCTGAGCGATGTGCGGGTAGATGCGGGCGAGTACGGCCTTTACAGCCATCGGCTGGGAGATCGCTGGCTGGTGGGCGGCGCTTCTAACAGCGGCGGCGCGGTGCTAGAGCATTACTTTAGTCGAGAGGAGTTGGTGCGGCTGAGCGATCGCATCGACCCCACCCGGCCCACGGAGCTAGACTACTACCCCCTGCTGAAGCCTGGCGAACGCTTCCCCATCAACGACCCCGACCTAGCACCCCGACTCACCCCCCGCCCCCAAGATGACGCCGCCTTTCTCCACGGGCTGCTGCTGGGCATTGCCCGCATTGAGCAGCGGGGCTACGCACTGCTAGCAGAACTGGGCGCTACTCCTCTGCGGCAGATCTACACCGCCGGGGGCGGGGCCGCCAATGACACCTGGCGACAAATTCGCCACCGTCTGATGCCTGTACCCATTAAAAACGCCGCCTCAACTGAGGCGGCGGTGGGTAGTGCCTATCTGGCATTAGGCTAGCTAACCTAGAGGTCGAACTGGTTGCCCCGACGATATTGCAGGTAGGCGGCGACAAACAGGCCAGCCAAAGTAACAGGGATCAGCCCTAAAACGATGCCACTGAGTAACGGCTCAACCACAGCTAAACTCCTAAACTCAACAAAAATTCTATAGACTCAACCATAGCATCAATCTCTCACCCAGGGGGCAGATTCTCGATGCGATCGCGGCCCTTTGCCACAGTGGTAGCCAGACGATATCTAGATTTGCCTGGTCGATCAAGTCCCTATCTTTGACCCAAGAGAGCTACCCTCCAGCGAGCGCTTCGGGATTGATCGCCGTCGTCCGTAACAGTTTGTTAGCAGCCAGATCACCACAGATACATACTCGATTTTTTATTCATAATTGTGACTTCATATAGCTCAGAGCAAGGCGTTTGAGCAACCCCATAACACATGTGGAGAGGCAAAAGATGCTCTTCTCTAGGGTGGCAGAAGCGTGCTCCTGGAGCCTCGGCCCAGTTAATCAAGAGTTCACGCCTTGTGTGCTCTGGGAGATCATGATCAGTGCATACTTTTTGCAGCCACTTTTCAAACGACTCGTTGAGCTGAAAAGAGTCGGGGTTATCTGGGGCAAAAAATGCCTTGAGGTTGTGAAACGAGAATCCTGAGCCGATGATCAGAACGTTTTGGTCTACAAGTTTCTGGAGCGCATTCCCGATTTCAATGTGGAAAGAAGCGTCGAGGGTATTGACTAGAGACAGCTGAATACAGGGAATATCGGCCTCTGGATACATGATCTTGAGAGGCACGAAAACACCGTGGTCTAAACCTCTTGACTCATCTAGTTGGGCGTCAATTTCGCGGTTTTTAAGCAGGCGATAAACCTCGCGAGCCAAGGAAGGTTCACCCGCGCAAGGATATTGAATTTCGTAAGACTCTGGAGGAAACCCGTAGTAATCATAGATCAGCTGGGGCTTGCTTTGCGCCGTAATGGTAGGCACCCGTTCTTCCCAATGGGCACTGACCACCAGAATGGCATCTGGTCGGGGAATGCTTGCAGCTATTTCTTGCAGGCAGGACACCATTTGATGGTGGCCCGGATCTTTTAGCAGCGGCCGCGGCCCACCACCATGGGAGATAAATATTGCGCGAGGTAATGATTTCATCTTGTGTAAGGTAATGACTTCATCAAACTGTTTTTTGGCTTAACAGCTCTGATCTAAACCTGAACCTGGGCTAGAACCCTGAGATTTATCGCCCTGAGATCTTTGTGCTAGTAGAGTTTCGATCGCTCCCAATAGCTCCCCCTGGCCCCAGTTTTGGTAGAGCGAGGCGGCGATCGCACAGCCCCCTGCCCCCACGCCCTCCTTCACAAACCCTCGTTCGTAGGCCCGCAGAGCTTCAAACTGCGAGTGCTCAAACGAGAGCTGCGTCGCCATCAGACAGGCTTTGGTTAGTTCTGCTAGACCCACCGTATCCCCAGTGGCATCTTCTGCTACCCAGCGGGTCGTACCCACCACCACATTGTGAGGGTTCCAATCACACCCTTCGGCCTCTGCCAGAGCCACCATCAGCGCGTAGACTGCCAACATCTGCGTGCCCCCCGCCAGCAGTACAGGTCGAGTGCGACTGGCGGCCAGGGCCAGGCCCGCCACCACCGGCTGCATCGGGTCGCCCACCGCCGCCACTACCGCGAGGGGCTGAGGCTGGGCCGCTAGTCTAGCTAGGGTCAGCCCCTGGGCTACCAGGGCCTGTTTTTGGCCGTGATTACAGGTGGGGTGGCTGCTGTTAACGCGATCGCCCGCCTCGACCCCCAGCCCGGTGAGCACGCCCAGGGCCGTCGTCGTGCCCCCCACCACGCACTCCCCTAGCAGGAGATAGCCATTGTTGTCAGCGGCCCAGGCTTCTCCCTGGGCTAAGCCCTGGTGCCAGAGGTGACGCACCGTTTCAATCGGCAGAGCCGACCCGGTGCTGAGACATTGAGCAGGCTTACCGCCCAGATCGAGAGAGGGCACCGGTGGGGGCAAAGGCAAGCCCGCATTTAAAACGATCAGGGGAATCTGCTGTCTGGCGAGGATGGCTCTAGAAATCAGTGCCGGCGATGCCCCAGACTGGAGCGGCGGCAGGGGATATTGGGGTGCTGGGGTCAGTCCGTTGACCATAAACTCGGCGTCGGCCAGGGCAGTGTAGCGGCGATCGCCAGGGGTCGCCCCTGCCGCCGAGATTCCCTCGATCAGCCCGGTCTGGGTAAACCCCAGGGTCAGCACCAGCGTTGGCCGCAACCCTTGCACTTGATCAATCCAGGCTTGACCCTGCTGGGGAAGGGTATAGGTCTTAATCAGGGCCATGGCAGTGGGGTGAGGGGCTGGGGTCGCTCAGCGCGGCGATCGCTACGCTGGGCTGCTCAAATTGGAGCACTGCCCAGCACTTTCGTTTTAGGGATCAATCTTTTAAGAGATCCTGCACCCACCCTGGTGGGTCGGGCAGCTTGGCCCCCAGCCGCCCCAGCAGCAGCCATGCGGCCAAGTGAACTGTAAAAAGGTACACCACATTGCTGGCGATGACCGACACCAGCGCCAGCAGTTGCACAGCCTCCACATTGGCCTGACCGAGCACCCCCACATTCAGCACACCCAAGCCCACCAGCCGCTCTAGCCCCCAGTTCAGCATCTGGCTGGCCTGGGTGGTGAGGTACACCCACAGGTCTTCTCCCACCAGCACCGACGACAGCCAAAGCCGAAAGAAAAAGCCCACCGTGCCCAACAGCGACCCCACGGCGATCGACCAGTACCAGCTAGCCCGCCTGAGCCAAAAAAAGCCCAGCTGTACCCCTAGCAGTGCGTAGGGCATTAAAAACAGCAGGCTGCGGGGCGGCCCCATCAGCACCGACAGCAGCAGCCCCGACACCAGCGCCGACATCCAGGCAGCTCGAGGCCCCCAGCGCAGATACACCAGCGCCGTGGGCAGCGGAAACAGCATGCGCAAAATTGGCCCCGGCGGAAAATAGGTATTCACCAGCCAGATCAGCGCTGCGGTACTGGCTAAAAATGCCGTCTCGACCATGGCCAGGGGGCCAGACTTGAGTCGATGGGCCATGTCTGGCCGCTCAGCCTCGGCTTCGGCAGCGCGATAGTCTAAGTAGGTCTCTAGCCCATCGAAGTCGTTGGCATCGGCTTCGACCTGGGGCACAGGCTGAGCCCCAGGGGTCGGATCAGGGGAATGACTCATGGATGGCTAAACCAGCAGACGTTCTAAGGCATTGATGTCGGGAATACTCATTAGGTCTTTTTCCCGCACGATCAGCCCTTTCTTCTCTAGCTTACTCAGCACTCGGGTCACCGTCTCGCGCGCCAGACCGCTGAGGCTGCTCAGCTCGCGATGGGGCAGGTTAGGAATCTCAATGCCACCGGCCACAGGCTGCCCCTGCCCATCGGCCAAAAAAAGAATAATATCGGCTACCCGTGAGGTACTGTCAGACTCGCGCAGCCGTAGGCGGCGGTTGACCTGGCGCAGGCGTCGTGCCATCAGCCGAGAGAGATGAATACCGGCTAGGGGCTGGGTATTGAGCAGCTTCACAAAATCACTGGCGGGCATGCTGCCAATTACCGTGGGCACCAGGGTAATCACATCGGTGGAGCGGGGAACCTCTTCTAGGGGAGCCATTTCGCCGAACAGCTCGCCCTTGCCCAAAATATTGAGCGTGACTTCTTTACCGTCGAGGTTGTAGGTGCGAATCTTAACCCACCCATCCAAAATAAAATAAACCGATGACCCCCAGTCATTTTCTAGCAGGATGACCTGGTTGGCTGGGTGCCGACGAGACACCACATGGCTAGTGGCTTCAACTACAGCTTCCTCAGGTAGATCCTGAAACAGGATTGCAGACCGAATTAACCTAAGATCGGCATCCGCATCCCTAGGGTTGTAGCGAGAATCCATTAATCACCCCAACATTAATTATTTTTGTTTAAGTTAGTGATATTAAAATCAGTCGCACCCATCCTAGCCCAGGGTAGAGATAAAAAATCTTGGCTGGCTATGGTACTGATGCGCTAGCCGGATGAGTGGGCCAACGGCATTACATTAGTAAAGTGTTAGCACTATATCATTCTCTCCGGCGCTGCCTGGGGCGATCGCCCTAGGCGAGCCGACTCACTGGCATCTACCTTAGGGCTGGCTTTGGGAGCCTAGCTCGGGTAAGCCGGGGCGATGTTGAGAAACAACACCAGTGGGCTCTGCTGTGATGATTTTTAGAGCCGCCTGACATACACTTTGTCAATCGCTGGGGAAAGGTAAGCAAAGGGGAAGCCGTGCATCAGGATGAACTGGAAGCTCTGGTAGCTGAAATCGACTCAATTTTAGGGGAAGCCGCACCCAGGCTACCCTGGGTGATGTCGAACGACGCCAATCAGCGCCAGCTGCTGGCGCGGGCACGGGCTTGTCTGGCAGAGGTCAAGGCCGCTGCGGCTCAACCCACGCCAGAGGCGGGTAGTCTGCCCGCAGACCCCACCAGCGCCAACGCTAGTCAGGTGCTCAAGGCGCTGCTGCAAGAGATGCAGTATCTGCGCAGTCAGACGATGCAAATTCTCGACCCGCTGCGCCATGAGGTCGCCACCCTGCGGGAGCAGCGCGAGCTGCTGCTGCAAGAGGTGCAGCAGCTCCAGCAGCAGCGGATGCAAATCGATCAGGGTGCGGCCCTGCACCAGCTGCCCCCCAGTTGGGATGCCGCCCTACAACGGATGACCCGAGAGCTAGAGGCTCACCTGGGTGCGCAGGTGAGCCAGTCGGTGCAGCGCCTAGAGCTCGCTACCGCCAATGCCTACGGGCTGACCCAGGCTCCTGACGATGGCTACGGTGCCATCCCAGAGCTAACACCCGCCCAGCGGCTGGAGTTTTTAAAGCAGCTTCAGGCTCAGTCTGATCAGCTCATGCTGGGGCTTGACCAGTCGTTGCGCACGGTTTTTAGCACCCTGCAAGAAAACATTTACGCCTATCAAAACTCACTCAACCAGGGGCTCAACCAGATGCATACCCTGGGGCAGCAGGGCGAGTTGATGTTTAGCGCCCTGGTCAGCCATTTGGGGCAGCAGATCAACCCAGACACCCTGACCTACCTGGAGTCGGCCCAGCGGCGAGAGTTGCCCCAGTCTAGCCCGACTACCTCTACGCCCGAAATTTCTGCGTCCCAAGCCTTTGCCTCAGAGGAAGCGGCTCTGTCGGCAGGCCTAGCTTCTGAGCTAGATACAGATTTGGCGTTTGAAGCCCTAGGCCTTGATCTAGATGATGACGAGATTACGCTGCTGCAAATTGAAGATGAAATTACCGAGATGCAGCTAGACGGTGATCTGACCGCCGAAGACGAGGAAAATCTTCAGCCCCTAGACTTGCAGCTGTTAGAAAGTCTGGAGGCACCAGCGGCTGACCCATTGCCAGCAGTATCACTGCCCGAGACCCTAGCCCAAGACATTCGCTCTGAAGTGACTGAGGCTGGTCTAACCTCTGACTCAGCCCTCGACGATCTCTACCAAAGCCTGTTTGGGAGCTTTTTGGTCGACGCCACCGATGACCTGACCCAAGCTGCTGCGGGTGCAGAGCTAGGGGACGATCTAGATCGGTTAGCCTCAGATGCGTCTGATGCCGTAGACCCCTTGGATGCTTTTTTGGCGATCGATCGCGCGGATGCCATCGACCTGGGCTTAGATCGCTCGGACACCTTAGGTGCCGATGCCTCAGAGGCAATCGACCTGAGCGGCGATCTGCCCCGCCCTGAAGACCTGGAGCTGCTGACCCAGGCTGTTGCCCCTAGGGATGCTCTAGTTGACAATCTAGACGACCTGTTTGAGGTTGACAATAATCTCTCCATGGCTGGTATGGAGACCGCCACAGTGGTTGAGCTGCCCGATGCGATCGCCTCCTTTGACGAGCTACTGCCAGCCCTGCCGGACGAAGCTGGCCCCAGCAGCGATGGCGACGACTCCCTAGAAGGCTTTATGGCAGCCTCGTCCGAGGAAGACTTGCTAGTACAAGACGATCTCCCGACTACGGCCACTCCCTACGACTTGGCCATGGATGCCACCATGGTTGACCAGCTTCAGCAAGACCTAGAAAACCTGGAGATGCCCATGGGCTACGACGGGTTGTCTCTGGGGTTGGCCAGCGATCGCCCAGTGGCTGCTACCCCTGCCAGCGGTGAGTTATTCCCTTCCCTACCGCCGGAGGCAGAAACGGGTGACCGGTTCGAGGCAGCATCTTCCGTAGATTCTGAACCCGATCGCCCTGTTGACTCACTCGTGGACGCTGGCGATGCCGCCGCATCCCCAGCCCTAGATTTGTTTGGGGCCAGCGTAGAAGACGGAGCCGAGACCCTGGGTGAATTGACCTTAGACTGGCCAAAGACCGCCCCAGAGATGCCTGAGGCTAGTTTTCCAGAGATTGAGGAAGCCGATCTGTTCAGCGAGGCGATCGCCCCCGAAGCCCCGGCTGACTACAGTCTAGACTCCGCTGGTGACTCTGCCGACAGCGATGACTCCGTCGGCGGGGTCTTAGGCCTTGATCTGTTTCAAGAGCCACCAGAAGAGGTGGCCGTCGGCGATGGGGAGCTGGGCATCGAGCCGCTAGACAGCCTCGACCTGTCGGTCTTCAGCACCACAAATATAGACGTTGAGCCACCGGATCAGGACTCTCTGGCCACCTTCTCCACCGCTGAGCTCGCCCCTGATAGCGATCTATCCGCCGTCAATCTATTTGACGAATCTGCGGCTAGTCAGCCGGGGGCGATCGCCGAGCCCGTCACTGGCCTTGATCTCTTCGGCGAATCTGCGGACGGTGAGCCGGAGCTGCTTATCGAACCCACCACTAGCATCGATCTCTTCGGCGAATCTGCGGCTAGTCAGCCGGAGCTGCTTGTCGAACCCACCACTGGCCTTGATCTCTTCGGCGAATCTGCGGACGGTGAGCCGGAGCTGCTTGTCGAACCCACCACTGGCCTTGATCTCTTCGGCGAATCTGCGGACGGTGAGCCGGAACTGCTTGTCGAACCCACCACTGGCATCGATCTCTTCGGTGATGTTGACCTCGGCCAAGAGCGTGAATCACGCCAGGCGCCTAGCGGGGCCGACCTGTTTGACGGGCCAGCTTTGTCAGACAGCCTGTCTCTGGCCTCGATCTTGTCAGACCTTGATCTCAGCCTTGGAGGGGGCGAACCAGCGATCGGTGAATCAGGGCTAACCCTGGAAGATCTTGGTGCGATCGCCGATGAACCGGCCCCGCCTGCCGCCTCGGTAGAGCCACAGCCCCCGACCCTACCAGTCATTGATGCCACCGGGCCATCGCTGACCTTAGAAAACCTGCTGGGCGATCTTACCCTCGACCCCCTGCAACCATCAGAGCTACCGCCACCTACAGGGGTCACCTTAGACGATCTGAGCACCGACAGCGTCTTTGGCGATGAAGCTTCTGCAGGAGATTTTTCACCGCCCGCCAGTGGACTCACCCTGGGCGATCTGACCCTGGGGCAGGCAGAGGCAACCCCTGCGTCCGATCTATCCGACGAGAGTTTACTCATCGAGGGCTTGCTAGGCGGCGATCGCCCTTCAGTGCCCCCTCTGCCTGAGCAACCCTGGTCAGATCAACCCGCTACCGCAGCTGAGCTGTTCGATACCTGGGGTAGCGCCCTCAGCGATGAACCAGCGCCACCGGCAGCGCCTTCAGAGCTAGAGCCATTTGACGATACTCCCGCTGCCTCAGCCCCAGACCTCACCCTAGAGAGCCTGGGCCTAGGTGACCTATCCCTCAACCTGGCCCAGCCCCCCAGACTAGACAGTTTGAGCCAGCCTGAGGCTAAGAGCGCCAGCGACCTTACCCTAGAGAGTTGGGGCCAAGCTGAGCCTCAGATATCAAGTGAACCTGAGATTAGCCGCGACAGCTGGCAACAGCTCCAGCCGCTGAGTGAGCCTGAGCTCAATTTAGACAGCTGGGAACCCGTCCAGCCCCAGCCCGTCAGCGAACCTGAGCTTAACCTCGACGTTCTACCTCAAGGCTCAGGTGAATCTGACCTAACGCTCGATAGCTGGGGTCAAAACGAGTCTCAGCTGCCAGGTGAATCTGACCTAACGCTCGATAGCTGGGGGGCAGCACCACCCCCTAGCCCCCTGCCCGCTGCGGGGGCGGCGATGCCGCTGTCTCTGAGTCTTGACGACTTGAACCTGAGTCTAGAAGAAGAGCCCACGGCCCCTAGCCCAGACAATCTAAACTGGGAGCAGGGCGAGAGTGCCGAAGCTGCTGAACCTGGCGACGACACCAGTCTAGATGGCCTGACAACCCTAGGGGAGTTTTGGTCGCCGGCGGAGTCTGCACCCCCGCTAACACCCTCAGAGACGATCCTAGAGCCCTCGCCAAGCGACTCCATCGAATGGCAGCGCGAACTGAGCTTAGACAATATTTTGGATGCTGCTGGCGCGGCCAACCTTGGCAATCAGTTCGCCAATGCCCCAGCCGACCCTACCTCAGCTGACACCACCTCAGCCGACACCGCCGACGTCTTAGACCCGATTCAGGCAGCGGCGGCAGCAGCAGCGGAGTCAATGGAAACCATCATTGATTTCATTAACCTTGATTCATTGCTAGGCGATACGAGCCTGCCCCCCGGTGTCGCACCGGTGCCAAGCCTTTCCCTAGAGTCCTTTGATCTAGATCTGACCCTTGAGCCTGAGGAAGAGTTCACACCGGCCCCCCAGGAGTCGATATCATTCCTGAGTGATGATTTTGCTGAACTGTCTTCGGCCGGGCAGGCTGAGGCGGAGGCGGCTGCAACATCTGATAGCCCTGCCTCTGTCGACCACCTCGTGGAGGATGGCGATGCGGCGGCGGCAGATGAGGCCATTGAGTGGTTGCCCACAGCCACACCTCTATCGACCGAGCCATCGATCGCAGCCAGAGACGCCACTGAAAATCTATTCACACCCCCCGAAGAACTAGCCCTGGATCAATTCACTGAGGGCGAAGATCTGTTCTTGACTCCCGCAGCAGAGTTTTTGGAGTCAGGAGAGGTTGACGAAGCTGGCCTAGAGTCAGTGGATTTGACTTTAGAACTAGGGGAACCCGCCCCTGAAGCTGAGCCCATTGACCTAGAGTCAGTGGATTGGACGCTAGAACTAGGGGAACCCGCTTCTGAGGCTGAACCCGTTGACCTAGAGTCAGTGGATTGGACGCTAGAACTCGGGGAACCCGCCCCTGAGGCTGAGCCCGTTGACCTAAAGACAGAAGATTGGACTCTAGGGCTAGGGGAACCCGCTTCTGAAACTGAGCTCATTGACCTAGAGACAGTGGATTGGACGCTAGAGCTAGGGGAACCCGCCCCTGAAGCTGAGCCCGTTGACCTAGAGACAGTGGATTGGACGCTAGAGCTAGGGGAACCCGCCCCTGAAGCTGAACCCGTCGCCCTAGAGTCAGAAGATCTAGCGTTAGAACTGGGAGAACTACCCCCAGAGGCTGTGGAGGAGTGGCCTGAGGCTGAGTCCGTTGAACTAGAGCCTGAGACGGTAGAATCTGAGATCTCAGCCGCTGCGATCGCTCCCACCGGCAGTATCTCTGGGCTTGATGCCCTGGCGGCGGTCAGCCCCGCTGAAGCCGCCGTAGTTACAGAGATGGCCGCCCTCGAAGAGCTAGCTACCGCCGATCTCAGCGGCCTAGGGCCATCGGTGCTAGACCCAGCTGAGCTAGGTCTACCGGTCGCCCCTAGTGAGCTACAGCCCGCTGCCCCTTCTGTGGCCGAGCCTCTGCGGCCTGCCTCTTCCCCCGCCGTCGCTCCGGTCTCTGGCCCGCTGTGGTTTTTAGGCTTAGATGTGGGCACCACCGGTCTCTCGGCGGTTTTGCTAGAGCGCCAGGGAGGAGAAGTGCATCCCCTCTACTGGGTCGATAACGGCATGTCGGGCGTTACCGCCGACAAATTTTTCCGGCTGCCTACCTTGGCCACGGTGATAGCCGCCAACGGGTCGGGCCGTAGCCAAGTACAGTCAGTGGGGTCATCGGCCCTGACGGTCACCTGGGGCGATGATAATGCCAACGACCAGAGTGACGCGATCGACCAAGGCACCGTGCAGCTCAAGGCTCTCAAACCCTACCTGAAGCTGGGCATTCCCAGCGGCGAGCCAGGACAGCAGAGTCGTCAGTGGCCGCAGATTCAGTGGTCTGACAGCGATCGCCTGCCGCTCCAGGTCTTTCAAGATAGTCTGCGTGAGCTGCTGGCTACCCTACCCCAGGGCCTAGCCCCCGACGCCCCAGTAACGGTTGGAGCCGTGGGGTTAGAGACCGCTGCCATGGCCCAAGCCATGGCCCAACTGCGGGGGGTGGTGGTGAGCTACCCAGCCAACTGGCCCGACACCTATACCTTCAACCTGCGGGAGGCGGTGTTGGGGGCAGGGCTGGCCGCCAACCCTGACGATATCTATTTTGTCGAAGATGCGATCGCCGCCGTGCTGTCGGGTCTTCCCGACCCGGCTACCCCGCTCCCCGAGGGCAATGGGCAGCCCATGCAGCAGCAGACCCTCTACGCCTGCCCCTGGACTGGGGGTACGGTGGTGATTTCTGCCGGAGCCACGGTGACCGAAGTGGGCGTTGTCAACCTGCCGCGCTCCTTGGGCGATCTCACCTATAGCGACTTTTCCCTGCATTCTATGGGTTACGCCGGTGACGCCATCGACCTAGATATCGTCTGTCATCTACTGCACCCCATTGAGTGTCGCCAGCACCGCCCCACTGAGGGCTTTGGGCGCACTGCCGAGACAGCGGGCTGGAGCTGGCAGGCATCGATGCCTGAACTAGAAGGAGCTAAGTGGGCCGACCTCGACCTCGACGGCTGCGACCTGCCTCGACCGGCAGAGCCTGATACCGCTCGCCGCCAGCGCCTCTACCAGCGGCTAGAGGCCTCGCTGCTGGGCCAGAGCGTGCTAGAGGCCGCCCGCCATTTGAAGATTATTCTTCAGCACCAGCCTCAGTTTGAGCTAGAGCTGGCCGACCAGCGCTGGGTGGTGCGCAGCAAAGATCTCGAAGACCGCATCATTCTGCCCTACATTCAGCGTATCAACGGCTCGCTAAACCGGCTGCTCAGTGAGGCCAACCTGAGCACCCAGGCCGTTAACCAGGTGATTTGCACTGGCGGCAGTGCCTCGCTACCCAAGATTGCCCGCTGGCTGCGGCAAAAGTTTCCCAATGCCACCATTGTGCAAGATACGTACCACAGCGATCGCCCCCCCAGCTGTAGCCGCGTTACCTACGGCCTGGTGAATCTGGTGCGCTATCCCCAGGTGCTTGACCTGACCCGCCACCAGTACAGCGACATGTTTTTGCTGATGGAGATACTGCGCACCCTGCCCGAACAGCCCATGCCCCTCAGCGGCATTTTGCACCTGCTTAACGAGCGGGGGCTCAATGTGGAGGCCTGCCAAGCCCATCTGCTGGCCCTGCTAGAGGGACGGCTGCCCCCTGGGCTGTTGCCCAGTGCCACCAGTGGCCCCCTAGTGCTGGCCCCGGCCACCGATGAGTTGGCCACTCTGGCGACTACGCCGTTGTTTGCCCGCCCCAGCGGCCAGGTCTATGTCCCTAACCTCGATCAGGCCCAGCGACTCCGACACTATATGGAGCAGCTCTTAGCCACCAAACACCAAACCCTAGTCGACCCGCTGCTAAGCCAGCTGGCGGTGCTCAATGTCTAGGAAGGGGTAAAGAAAAGAGGCGATCGCCGAGCCTGCCCCCGAGAGAGCTGGCTCAGCGATCGCCCATCAGACTTGCTTCGATGCTCAACTCATTGCCATGGTTGAGGCAGAAAGTCGATATGCCTCAACAGCACTAATCGAGGTCAGACTTTTGCACCAAGTGGGCTTCGAGGAACCACAGCCGCATGTCTATGGTGCGAGAGATCTCGGTATAGAGGTCAGCAGTGTCAGCGTCACCCAGGTCATCGGTGGTATCGATGGCTTCGCGCACATGCTTGCCATAGGCAGCAAAGCGCTCGGCCAGAGCCGTGACATGCTCAACGCCATCGATGGCATCGAGGGGATACTCAGGCAAAATCGACTCGGCAGCGGCAATACGGGCGGTACCCAAGGCGGTGCCCCCCAGGGCGGTGACCCGTTCGGCCACCATGTCGACATAGCCCTCTAGCTCGCCAGCTAGCTCGTCAAACAGCTCGTGGAGCTGCAAGAAATCCATCCCTTTGACGTTCCAGTGGGCCTGTTTAGTCTGGGTTTTGAGATCGAGGGTAGCGGCCAGAGTTTGGTTTAAAACCTCACAGACCTGCGATCGCACATTGGCCGCCATATCAATGCGGGTCGGATAAAACCGACGCTTTGCTTCAGCTTTTTTGACAGGAGTTGCAACCATAAGGCCTCTCTTTTTACCAACAATTTTGCCCTGTAGCCAAGAGTAGTAAGAATGCGCACTCAGATCATTCTGACTATTGTGCAATCGTAGCATCCGGCTCAGTTCTCCAAATCATACTCGTTATGAGTACGGATTGCAAGTTTTGGTTTCATATCAAATCTCAGTGGATCGAAAAGTCCCTGCCCCCCCTCACCCCCAGCCCCTCTCCCAAGAGGAGAGGGGAGCCGGAAGCTGCCTTCAAAGTCCCTCTCCCCAAGGGAGAGGGATTTAGGGTGAGGGCTGGCTCGCGGCAAAAGAGCGCGTTTGTGATCTACTGAATCTGCATTGAAACCACCCGGCCCAAAACAGGGATCTGGTAGGGGCATTGCAGTGTGTCACGCGCTGTCAGGTTGTGCCCCTACAGTGAGAGTGTTATCGGGGTCTCCCCCCTCTTTTCAAGAGTGGTTTAATAGAGTAGGACTCAGTTTTTTGGCTCAGCCACCCTGAGCCACCGACATCCCCCTGGCGACGATGACCGCTGAAACTCCCTTCGGACAGTCTATGGCTTCGCTCACTGGCCCGTCGCGCCAGCACAGCCTTCAAGCGGCCCTCGATCAGGTCGTCTCTGCCGAGGCCCACCGCAACGAGCTACAGCTGGCCTACGTGCGGGCGGGGGTGCTGGTGCTGTCGCTGCTGCTAGATCTGACGGTCTTTTTGTTTCCCCAGGCGCTGCTGGGCAAAGACCAGGTGCCTCCCACGGTGATGATCATTAGCCTCTGTGCCACCCTGTTTGCGCTGCTGCTGGTGGCCATTTTGCGCCAGGGGCTAGCCATGGAAGTCCTGCGGCGCTGGCAGGTGATCATCCCTATCTTTGACAATCTGCTGCTGTGGGCTTTCATCACCAATATTCAACAGGTGCTGGGGGAGAGCCAGCCGCTGATTTTGACCAACGTGGTCGCCTTTTGTAGCCTGGTGGCAGTGTCTGGGGGGCTGCGGCTGAGCCGCCGGGCGGCCCTGCTGACCTCGCTACTGGCTCTGGCCAACTTTAGCTATGCGGCGGTGCTGTTTGAGCTAAATGTGGCCCTGGCTCTGTTTGCGGGCGTGACGGTGTTTGGCACCGGCTACCTGGGCATGCGCATGGCGGCGATCGTGCGCCGTCAGGTAAAAAACGAGTCGGGCCGGGTGCTAATGGCTCAGTTCTTGCCCGAAATGGTGGTTGAAGCCGCCTTTGAGTCTCCCCTCGAACTCCTCCAGCAGCCCCAGAAGTACGATGTCACGGTAGTGGTCACCGATCTGCGAGAGTTTACCCACTTCGCCGAAGCCCTCGCCCCCCAGGCTGCCCTCGACTTTCTTAACCGCTACCAGGGCACTCTGGCGGCGATCGTCAAGCGCCACGGCGGCTGGGTCGATAAATTTATGGGAGACGGTATGCTGGCGGTCTTTGGTGCCCCTGCCCCCCTCGACAACCATGCCCACAGCGCCCTCACCGCCGTCTCGGCGATGTTGCGTGAGGTGCGTCAGATCTCACCCTTGGCCATGGGGGTGGGGGTGCACTCTGGGGCAGTGGTGGCGGGCTGTCTGGGCAGCAGCGGACGGCTGGAGTTTACGGTGATTGGCGACACGGTGAATGTGGCGGCCCGGCTCGAAGCCCTGACCAAAACCCTGGGTCATGCTCTGCTGGTGAGCAAGGCTACCCAGGAGCGGCTGCCCCAGTGGCCCCTCCAGTCCGTAGGGGTGCATGCCCTGCGGGGCCGCGCCCAGACCATGGAACTGTTTACCCTGTAGCCCCAGTCAAACCTAGCGATTGGAGAGCAGAATTGGCCAAAATCTGTTCCCAATGGGGCAGGTCTGCCGGCAGATCGATATCGGTCAATGGGGTCAATCGCTCTACGCTCAGCCCCTGGTCAGCAGCGGCGGCAAGGGTCTGGGCTAGCACCTTGTCAGTGCCCCAGTCTATGTTGTGAAACAAGGCTGGCTGGGGCTGAGCTAGGCCGATTAGATAGTAGCCGCCATCGGTGGCGGGGCCGATCGCCACATCGACCCGCTGTAGAGCCTCTATCGCAGCGCTCAGGTGGTCGAGGCCCATGGCTGGGCAGTCACTGCCGATGGCGATCGCCCCCCGTCGGCCAGCCTCAAAACTATGGTGAAAGGCGGCAATCAGGCGATCGCCCAAGCTACCCTCGCCTTGGGGGTGGTAGGTGACTGTGGGGCGATCGCCCAGCCAGTCTTGCATTTGGGCCAAACTGCCACCGCTAAAGTGCACCTCGACCGCCAGGGGTAACTGCCGGGCCGCCTCAGTCATTTGATTGAGGACATACTCTGTCATCTGCCACTGTAGCGCCGCTGCCCCCTCCGGCCCCAGGTGCGGAATCATCCGGGTTTTAGTCTGCCCCGGCACGGGGTAGCGGGTGAACAGCATCAGACCATAGGAGCCTGGCCCGTCGGTCTCTGGTGGCTCGGCAGTTGCTGGGTACATGGCAATCCTACGGCTACGACCAATGACCATTATCCTTCACGCGATCTAAACCTCTGCGATCGCCTCATTCAACGTAGCTTTTAGCCCAGCTTTGGGCAATCTAGGGCTGTTGGGTCAATCCATGGTGGATGCTTGGGCGCAGGCATAGTGAATTCATTACAGACAGGCAAATGCCCGAGGCCAATCTCAACCCCATCCCAGTTCAGACGCGGAGTTCTGTCGGTGGGCAAACTACAGATCCCAATCCGGACTTGATATGGCTACGACACCCATAGTCTCTGGTGCGCCAATTCGGGTAGGTCTGCTGCACTCCCTCACAGGGCCCATGGCCAGCAGTGAAGCCCCGCTGCTAGAGGCGGCCCTGCTGGCGATCGACGAGATCAACGCCAGCGGCGGCGTGCTCGGCCGCCCCCTCAAAGCGGTGGTGGCCGACGGCGGGTCGGCTCCAGCTCAGTTTAAGGCGGCAGCCCAGCAGCTGCTGGCCCCCGGCCCCGATGGTTCTAACCCAGTGGTGACTCTGTTTGGCTGCTGGGCCTCCATGGGGCGCAAGGCGGTGCTGCCGGTGCTTGAGGCCCACAATCGGCTGCTGTGGTACCCTGTCCACTACGAAGGGTTAGAACAGTCGCCCTGGGTGTTTTACACCGGCTCATGCCTCAACCAGCAGGTAGAGCCCGCCCTCGACTGGCTGCTGAGTCAGGGCCTGCGGCGGTTTTTTTTAGTGGGCTCAGACCACCTGTTTCCCCGGGTGACCAACAAGGTGCTCAAAGGGCAGCTCGAACACCGTCCAGATGCGGACGGCAGCAAGGTGGTGGGCGAAGCCTACGTCCCCCTAGGCACAACCGATTTTAGGGATATTGCCGCAGCAATTCTCGCGGCCCAACCCGACGTGGTGTTTAACACGCTAAATGGGGCCAGCAACCTGCCCTTTTACACCCAGTGCCAGGCGGTGGGCATCACCGCCGATCGCATTCCCATTCTCACGGTCAGCATTGGTGAGCTAGAGCTACAGGCGATCGGTGCCGCCGCCGCTGGGCACTACGCCTGCTGGAGCTACTTTCAAAGTCTAGATACCTCCGCCAACCGTGCCTTTGTGCGGCGGTTTCAACAGCGCTATGGGGGCGATCGCGTCACCAGCGACTCGATCGAGGCCGCCTATACCCAGGTGTATCTGTGGCGGGCCGCCGTCACCGCCGCCCAGACCACCGACACCGATGCAGTGCGCCAGGCCGCCTACCACCAGTGTTGGGATGCCCCCAGTGGCCCCGTTTGCTGCGAGCCCAACCACCACCTGCAAAAGGCCTGCCATGTGGGTCAGGCCCAGGCCAACGGGCAGTTTCGCATTGTCTACTCTAGCCCTGGGCCGATTCGCCCGCAGCCCTGGCTGGGAATGGAAGGTCAGTCCTTCGCGGCGGCAGAGGTAGTGATTGAGATGCTGGGCGAGGTCTCAGACGCCATCCAGTCGAGCTGGGAACTAGAGCAGGCTCTGGCCCAGCTGCGCCAGGAGATCGATCAGCGGCAGCAGGCCGAGGCGGCCCTGCGGGCCGCCAATGCCGAGATCACCAGCCTCAACCAGGCTCTCGCGGCTGACAACCTGCGCCTGGGGGCCGAGCTAGATGTGGCCCGCCAGATTCAGCGCATGGTGCTGCCGCGCCCTGAGGAGCTGGCGGCGATCGCCGCTCTAGACATTGCCGGGTTTATGGAGGCCGCCACTGAGGTAGGTGGCGACTACTATGACGTGCTTCAGGGAAAAGGGCCACTGGGAGAGGAGCGACCGGAAGCAGGAGAGCGGGTTACCCTGGCCATGGGCGATGTCACCGGCCATGGCCTCGAGAGCGGAGTGCTGATGATTATGGCGCAAACGGCGGTGCGCACCCTGCAAGCCCTGGGAATGACGGCCTCGGCGCCGCAGATTTTTCAGGCGATCAATGAGGTGATCTACCAAAATCGCCTGCGAATGGACTCCCACCGCGATCTATCTCTGGTGTTAATCGACTACTACCAAGGCAAACTCACCATCAGTGGCCAGCATGAAGACGTGATCGTTATCAGAGCTAACGGCACCGTGGAGCGCATCGACACCAGCGACCTAGGCTACCCCGTGGGTCTAGTAGCCGACATCTCCCCATTTGTGGCTCAGCACACCCTCGATCTGGCGGTGGGCGACGGGGTAGTGCTTTACACCGACGGCATTACCGAGGCCGAAAATAGCCAACGCCAGCTCTACGGCCTCGATCGGCTGATTGCTGTGGTGCAGCAACGGTGGGGCGAGTCAGCCCAAGCCATTCAACAGGCGGCAATTGCGGATGTGCGATCGCACATTGGGCCGCACACTGTCTACGATGACATTACTCTAGTGGTGTTTAAACGCCGTGTCTGATCCTGAAAACGCTGCTCCTCTCACCGCTCCTGGCGGGATGTCTACGGATGCCAAGCTACTGGCAACCGTAGACGACCTGCGTCGAGAGAACAATCGGCTGCGGCAAGAAAACGCCGATCTGCACATCGCCCTCTCCACCACCGCCGAGCACGGCGATCTGATCGAGGCTGACCTGCACTATGCCAACCAGCGGCTCCAGGCCGAGATGCTAGAGCGACTGCGGGCCGAAACCACCCTCAAGACCCTGATCGACATCATCTCCCGCCAAAAGGCCGACCTAGAGATCATCATGCACACGATCATGGAGCACGGCGACACCCTCGACACCCAGTGGCACCAAAAGTTTTGCGCTGCCATGGTACGGGCTGACATCGACGGGCTGACTCAGATCCCCAACCGCCGTCGCTTTGATGAGTATCTCGACCAACAGTGGCAGACCATGGCCACCGAGCAACAGACCCTGGCCGTCATTCTCTGCGACATCGACGCCTTTAAAATCTACAACGATACCTACGGTCACCTGGCTGGCGATAGCTGTCTGGTGCAGGTCGCCAAGGTGCTGCGCCACTGCCTGCACCACCCCAGCGACCTGGTGGCCCGCTACGGTGGCGAAGAGTTTGTGGTGATTTTGCCCCGCACTACCCTGGCCAAAGCCCAGGTGGTAGCCCAGCGCATTCAGCGAGAGGTTTTAGGCTTGAGAATACCCAACCAGTACTCGCCGACTGCCCCAGTGGTGACGGTCAGCATTGGATTGGCCGCCAGAGTGCCCGCTGCCAATCAGTCGGCTACCACCCTGGTGCAGCTGGCCGATGAGCAGCTCTATGAGGCAAAACGTCTGGGCAAAAATCAAATCTGTGCCGCCAGTACCTAAGCCCCTGATGTTGACGATTGCCCTGTGCCGTCATAGTGCATGATCCTCGCCGTCATACCATTGCAGTCGGCACGCTATGGCCGCCTAAGGGGGAAGCCCGATTCTACAACGGGGTTGGTCTTTGGACGGATGGTCGCTGGCGCTGCAATCTCGTTCTGTGCGTTGTCAGCTTCCCCCTTAGGAGGCCGCTTAAAGATGCGTCAGGCAGTCAGGGCGGAACCTACATTGAAGCGACTGGAGGATGGGTTGAAGGGGTTTCGACCAGGCGATCGCCTACGGATTCACTGGCGATCGCTCAGGAAGATCGAGGGAATGACTGGCAAGGGAGAGCGGCAAGGTCAAGGGGGTGGGTCATGTTTGAGATAGGAATCCGCAAAACAGATATCCCCAAACCGATTCAGGCTAAAAATTGATCGAATTTTATTTGAAACAAGATTGAATTTGAAACAGTTTGAAATATGTTATTCTTTGGGGAATTGATTTGGCAACACCCTAGGGGTTGAGTTGCAGGTGCCTGGCTAGCAGTGGTTGGGCTATATCCCCAGAATCAGGAGAGCGGTCATGTTGAACCAACTGGATAGTTTTGGGGTTGTGCCACACGTTGTCTCGGCCAAGCCATTACAGGGGCTTTCTCTAGAGCAATTGCAGCAGTGGCCGATGGCTGACGTTACGTCCTGCGGGCGGCGCGGCTACCTGCCCGTCCGCTCCGATCGCCTCTGGTTACTCAAGGCGGGTGTTGTGCGCACGATTACCTACCAAGAAGACGGTACGGCGATCGCCCTGGGGCTGTGGAGCACTGGCGATATTGTCGGGCAGTCTCTCTCCAATGCCGATCCCTACCTGATCGAGGCGCTAACCCCCGTCGAGGCGGTCGCCATTGCCCTGAGCGACTGGCAACCCCCCGTGGACGTCATCACCAGCTACCTAAAAAACACTGAGGCGCTGATGGTAGTGCGCACCCACCGCCGGGCCGAAACCGCCCTGCTGAGTCTCTTGCAGTGGCTGGCCCATCGCTTTGGTTTGCAGATTGACCGAGGCTGCCTGATCGATCTCAAAATCACCCACCAAGACTTGGCTGACTTCAGCGGCCTCAGCCGGGTGACGGTAACTCGCCTGCTGCGGCAGTTTGAGGAACAGGGGCTGATCTATCGGCGATCGCGCCAGTTAATCTTGGCTGAGACAAGCGACCACTGGCACTACGAGATTTAGATGAGTGGGAGGAGTTTCCCCGGCAGGGCAGACCGGTGTGTCTGCCCTGTCGGGGAAACTCCGTCACTACATCACTCTTACCACCGCCGCAGTCGCAGCAGACTGAACTGAGTTCTCACGCGGTTGTGTAGGTAGACCAGCAGCAGGCTGCCCAATACCACGGGAGCAAGTAGGGCGACGACGGTGTAGCCGCGACCGTAGCTCCAGCGGTTACGGAGCGATCGGCGGCGGGCAAGGGGGCGGGGCGTAGAGGGGTAGACGAGGGCGGTTTTGGAGGTGTTGAGAGAGAAGGATGTCATGGTGCAGAGAGTAGAGAGAACAACGAACGGGGAAAGTTGCAGCGATCGCCAGAGGTAGGAAGTTTTGAGCTTTGAATGGCAACCAACTCAAAATTCAGCATTGAGAACTCAAAATTTCCTAGGGCGTGTCATCAATTGAGACTAAAAGTCTGGTGTATCAAGCCTTGCCACGCCCGACCCAAAAAACAGACTAGGGGCTGTCATCATTGATTTGTGGGCCTTCAGCAGCTAATTGATGACAGCCCCTAGTAGTGCCAGCTATCGCCGTCGGCGTGGCCCTTGCCCTGGATGGTGATGGGGTATTTCTGAAGCTGCTTGAGCCAGCACTGCACGGCATTTAGCGGGCCAGACAGCTCAATCTCTAGGGCGGTGGACTGGGCCAGGCTGCTGACCGAAAAGGTAGTCGGTTGGCCGCCTTGGGCAATGCCTCGGACGACCACCCGACAGCTTTCGGCCAGGTCTTCGAGCAGCGATTTTACAGACACCTGAGGAGAACCGTAGATTCTCAGCCTGAGCTGGGTTTGGGGGGTTGTCATGGCGCTTAAACCAGTGAAAACAGCAGAGAAAATCTCAAACTAGAGCGGGGAATCGTTGGGCACTACTCCCGCCTTGAATAAAACGAGAAGCGGCCAGGGTGCGATCGCACCTCTGAGCCCTCCGCTGGCGATGCCGCAGCGGCTCCCTTGGATGACCGACCCAGGCGCACGGCAATAGGCCGCTTGGCCTGCTTGACCCCGCTAAGGTCAACTACACCAACCTAAGTCGGTACAGCGACTACTGTGAGCGAACGTACCGGCGTCATTTTGAGGCTGGACTGGGCTTAGAAGGCTTGAACCAAGACCTGATTGGCCAGGTGAGCGCAGATGACAGCTCCCAGATCGTGGTGGTAGATTGCACCTTTACGGAGAAAAGTGGCCGCCACACCTACGGGTTGGACTGGTTCTACAACGGCAAAACGCAGCGAGCCGAGCGAGGGTTGGAATGGTCGGTAGTCGCGGTTGTTGATTTAGCGCAAAAGACGGGCTATGCGCTATCGGCCCAACAAACCGAAGCGGGGCTGGGTGCTCAGGCCGCCGCTTCGGCTGATGAGTCGAAGCCCCCCAAAAGCCGAGTCGACTTTTATCTAGGGCATCTGGCCTATTGCACAGCTTTCTTTCCAGCGAGAGTTCGCTATGTGGTCGCCGATGGCTTCTACAGCAAGTACAAATGGGTGAGCGGGGTGGTGCAGTTGGGCTTTCACTCCATTGGGCGGCTCCGCAGCGATGCCAACCTCAAGTTTCTCTATGAGGGTCCCCAGAAGCGACGGGGCAACCGCCGTCGTTATGACGGTAAGGTAAACCTGGCTGACACCAGTCGCTTCACCTTCGTGAAGACCCTAGAGGAGGGAGTGTCCCTCTACACCACTGTCGTTTGGTCGGTCAGCCTCAAGCGCCGCATCCGCTTGGCCTATTTGCTCAAGGAGCAAAGCGGGCGACGGAGCTATGTCGTCTTGTTCTCGACCGATATCGACGGTGACCCCATGGCGATCTATCAATACTACGCGGCGCGGTTTCAAATCGAATTCATCTTCCGTGATGCTCGCCAATTCACAGGCTTAGCGGATTGCCAAGCCCGCTCTCCCGAAGCACTCGATTCCCATGTCAACGCCAGTTTGACGGCCTTTAATTTGGCCAAAGCCGCCCTGCAATCCACTCAAGCTCAGGGTGAACCCGCTGAACCGCTCAGTTTCTCTATCGCCTCATTCAAACGGCAGGCCCTTAATGCCCATCTTCTCGACCTATTTACAGCCACGTTTGCTCTGGAGCCGACTTTGATTAAATCCCATCCCAACTACCAGACCCTCCTGAACTACGGGGTTATAGCCTACCCCTGTTAAGGTGAACAGATGAACTATTCCTTGGTATACGGGCGTTTCAGCGATCAGACCTCAAAATCAGGAATTGCAACCTCGGCTTTACGGATTTTCTTTCCCAGAAGCAAAGTGAACCAAGGCTCGTAAACCTTGTTTTCTCGTTGGCCATCGCGCCGATCCATTGGTACAAACGCTCACCTTAACAGGGGTAGGTTATAGCCGCATAGACTAGGACCACAGCCTCCTAAATCTGTCCGGAGTGTTGCAAAATATAATAATGGTTGTTGCGGTTGCTATTGCTCTAATTCTTTTTGAGGAGCTAGTTGGAATGATTCCCCTTAATAACGATTTAGGCACCAGTCCAAATTAGACCGTAGGAATGCAACAGAATAATTAATTTTAATTAAGAGACATAAATGAAGACTTGGCAAGAGCTAATTGAACAGAAACTGATAAAGCAAAAAAATAGTGTTGCCAAAATCAGTATCGACAAAAGGACTGTTCATTATTCCGAGAAAATAAAGCAAAACAGGGCTTTGAATTCCCTAACGGGTAACGAAGAAATTGTAAGAGCATTTCTGATTGACCGATTAGTAAACGAACTTGACTATAAGCCTGGGAATATTGAGATAGAAAAGGAATATTCTGTAAAGGCAGGACACGGAAAACTAACACCAAGAATTGACATCATTGTTAAAGACGATAAAGGTAATCCTTTCTTTTTCATTGAAACCAAATCGCCAAACAAGTTTGAAAAAGACAAAGAAGAAATTGAAGGACAGCTTTTCTCGTTAGCACAAGCCGAAGAAAAAGACTATAAAACCAAAGTAAAGTATTTGGTTTACTATACTGCCGACTTGCAAGACGAAGGCATTTTGGATAAAGCAATCATCATTGACTTTGAGAAATACCACAACTACGCAGACTGGGAGAATGACGGCTTTATTTCCATTGGAACGGAAACCACCGCAGGTTACGGAGAGCCAAAGAAGCAGCCCTTAATCAAAGGACACGAAAAGCACGATTTAAGAACCAAAATCAATCGTGAAGAAATTGAAGGTTTAGGAAGAAATCTACATAATGTGCTTTGGGGCGGCGGTGGAACCAACGACAGTGAAATTTTTTACTCTCTTGTAAACATCATTCTTGCCAAAATCCAGGACGAATATGAGAAGGAGGATGGTAAAGAATACGATTTTCAGATCCACCAATACGGAAATCATATTGAAGGAGCAGAAAAGGTTTATGATCGAATAAACCAGCTTTATAAACGAGCATTAAAAGAACAGCTCAATGTTTCGGAACAGCAAAAAATTGATGATGATCACGTAATTAACCGAAACAAGTTTCCGATAAACAAACTTATTTACACCGTTCAGTCATTAGAAAACTATTCATTTTTGGAAGGCCGCAGTTCATTGGACGGCAAAGATATACTTGGAGACTTTTTTGAGAGCATTACACGAGACGGTTTTAAGCAAACCCAAGGGCAGTTTTTTACTCCTACCCCAATCGTAAACTTTTTGATTTATGCTTTGCAATTGGATCAGTTGGCTATTGAACGGTTAAATAATGACAGAGAATTACCGCTCATCATTGACCCATCGGCAGGCAGCGGAACATACTTAGTAGAAGCAATGAAACTCATTACCAAGGAAATAAAATACAAACAAAGGCATCTAATTAAAACAAGCAGACAGATACAAGAGCGCTTGAATGAGCTTTTTGGAAGAATAGATGAAAAGAGCAAACAAAATAGATGGGCAAGATATTATCTATATGGTACTGAAATCAACTTTGACTTAGGCACTTCCTCAAAAGTCAATATGATTTTACATGGTGACGGCTCAACCAATATTTTTGTGAAAGATGGCTTATTGCCTTTCCGATTTTATGTAAAAGAAACATCACCCAACTATTTGGAAACAGCTAACGCAGAACTGCTTTACAACGACAAAGAAGTAAACGCAAAATTTGATGTTGTTATAAGCAACCCGCCTTTTAGCGTTGATCTGGATACGCAAACTCAAAGAGAAGTAAAAAATGCCTTTGCCTTTGGCGACAAAAAGAACTCTGAAAACTTATTTATCGAGCGATACTACCAGCTTTTAAAGGAAGGTGGTAGATTAGGGGTTGTGCTTCCTGAAAGTGTTTTTGACACCGCTGAAAACAAATATATACGCTTATTTCTCTTTAAATATTTCAACGTAAAGGCAATCGTAAGTTTGCCGCAATTGACATTTGAACCCTATACTTCTACTAAAACAAGTCTTTTGTTTGCCCAAAAGAAAACCAAAAAACAAGTAGAGCAGTGGAACAAGCTGTGGGACGCATACGGGAAAGAATGGGCAAAACTTAAAACCCGTGTAATTCGCTATTATAACTACTTTGTAGATGAAGCCAAACTAAGCAAAAAGTATGCTTGGGTAAAGGAACTTACGACCGACTTGAATAAACTTTTGGAGAATGAAGATAAGGATGCTGTTGAGGTGATCAATAAGAAAGATCTGGAACACATTAAAGCCAATATCAAACGCTTTTTGAAGGACTACGTAACCCCCGAAGATGAAGCATTAAATCCAAAAGAGTTGCTTTCCAAATATAGGGAGGAAATAGATAGTCTAGGAAAGTTTGAAAAGGAAACCAATGTATTTGGCTTTTACAATGCTTGGTGGGTGTTCGGTGAAGTAGCAAAAGAGATGGATTACGATATTTTTATCGCAGAAGCCGACAATGTGGGTTACAAGAGAACTACAAGGAGCGAAAGCCTAATGCCAAACGATCTTTACGATTTGGAGTACGCGCCTGATACGCTCAAAACAAAGGAAATTATTGAAATTTACGGTGAGGACGTCAGGACTTTAAAAGAGCAGTTAGATGAACTTAGAAAAGAACTGGAAGCTATAAATCATAAAATTGAAGACAAAGAAACCGAAGTACTGAGAAAGAAAGCGGAAAGGCTCACTAGCGATATTGAAGCACTGATTTCGAAAATTGAACAGGTAGAAGCTGAAGAAGCACAGGTTGCTGAAATTTTCAAAAAATATTATGAAGCCGATAAACTAAAAGCTGAATACGCTGAAAGAATCGACATCGAACTAATTAGCTATTTCAAAAAAGGAGTGCTTGCACGCTACAAAAGTGATGATATCGTGCTTCGTACAACCGAACAGTTAACTATACTAGACACCATTAGGAAAGAAGTGATATGGCAATAGTGAATAAGATAAAGTTTTCAGAACTAAGTAAAACAAGTAATTTAATTGCTTCAAGTAGAGTCCAGTATTACTGGGAACGGATGGAAGTTAAATCAAATAATAGACCATTAAATTATTTTTTATGCAATGACAATGACTTTTCGGTTGGTAAACTGAAAACAGAAAATTACGAAGAAGAATCAGAGAAAAACCATATTCCTATAGTTGACCAAAGCAAAAACTTTATTGCAGGATATACAGATAGAGAAGATTTAGCATATAAGGGAAACTTGCCTGTAATTATTTTTGGAGACCATACAAGAATTTTTAAGTTTGTTAACTTTCCCTTTGTTCAAGGTGCAGACGGCATAAAAATACTTTTTCCAGACAAGAATAAAGTAGACCCTTTATTCTTTTATTATTTATTACGATTTATGGATGTTCCAAGTAGGGGATATAATAGGCATTTCAGTCTTTTATCAGTTCAGAGATATTTATTATTTGATTTTGAAAAACAAAAAGAATTGCTATCTAAAATATCATCTTACGAAAAGGAAATTTTAGAACTTAAAAATTCAAAGCTAAAACCTTTAGACATCATAAATCGAGTTCTTGAAGACTACTTTAGAATTGACCTTAATGAAGTGTATAAGTTAGAAAAAAACAAAATTCTATCTGTTTCATTTGATAAAATTAGCCCGCACAATCTAGAACTACGATGTGGTCTAAGATGGAACAAAATGCAGTATATTCAATCAATCCTTTATTCTAATATCAATTGTATTAAAACGCTCGGTCATTTTAATATATCCACAAAAAATGGATGGAGCCCATCATCGGTTGAGGGCGGCGATGGTATCCCAGTCTTAGGTCAAGAAAGCTATAATTTTGATGGTGTACTTAGAATTAAACCATCAAAATTCACAGAAGAAACTCGCAACAATATTGAAGATTTTTTTATAAAAAAGGGAGACTTTTTTGTTAGCAGGGGTAATACTGTTGAATTAGTAGCCCTTGCATCAATTGTAAACGATGAAATAAAAATATAATATTTCCAGACTTATACATAAGAGTTGAATTAGACGAAGCTTGTATTAACAAGCAATATTTAAGTTATATCTTTAATTCTTTCATAGGCAGGTTGTATTTTAAGTATGTTGCAAAAGGAAAAAATCAAACAATGGTAAAAGTATCATCAACTGAACTTTTGAATTTCAGGCTACCAATTCCAGAACTTGAAGAGCAAATCGAGATAGTTAAAGCCATAAAGATTCAACTTAATGAACAAAAAGAAATAGATCGGCAGATTGAAGAAAAGCAACAGACAATAGATAAAATAATAGAAATTGCTATAGGGTGTGAACAAATAAATGCCTAGCAGCCGCAATGCACCGTAACGACTCAGTATGTCAAGTTGATTGTGAAAATTGCCTGCGTCCGGTGATTGCGAACGTTATCCGCACAAGTCGTAGCATATGACAAAAATGTCGAACCCATTTCAGCAACAACTCGAATCAGCAATCCAGCGGTACGAAGACGCAATGAAGATGTTGAAGTACGACGACGGTTCCGACATGCCCTCGGCTCTGCGCAACGAACTACAAACCCTCTGCCTCGCTGCAATTGAACGAGCTAGCGGTGTAGACTCGGTCTATTCCCGCCAGGTTCACGAAGCAAGATCAACCTCATCGCATGGCTACGACTATCTGTCGTCAATCGTTGGGATTGCACGTTCACTGCTACATGACATTCAAAATGGCTATCTCAAGTCGCTTGAAGAGATCATTCACGCTGATGTGTTCGCCGACTTCTTAGAAATGGCCGATCATCTAGTTGCAAACGGGTATAAGGACGCTGCTGCCGTGATAGCCGGAAGCACATTGGAGGCTCACTTGCGAAAACTTTGTGCCAAGTATTCTGTGCCAATTGATCATGCTGGCAAACCACGTAAGGCCGATACTCTGAATGCTGACCTCACGAAGACTGGTGTATATTCAAAGATCGATTTAAAGAATGTGACTGCTTGGCTAGGGCTGCGCAATGATGCAGCGCACGGAAATTACAGCGCATATGATGATAAGCAAGTATCGTTATTGATATCCTCGGTTCGCGATTTTTTGCCCGTAACCCCGCATAAGTGCAGATAACAACCCTGAAGCATTGGATTTCCTAGTTTGCCTGCTGTGGTAAAAAGACCTCGACAACCGCTGGCCAGAAACGTTAGACCCCTACAACTAACCTGCTTCCTGAAACTTCAACTTTGAATAGGCAGAATGACATTGTTGAGAGGTAGCTGAGGTGACTATCTATTAAGCCGAGTGCTTAATGGCCTTAACCAGCTGAAGGTTTGTGGGTTGCGTAGTTGCCTGGTCGCGCAACTAGCTGGGTCGCCTACCCTCGATTAAAAGCGAGGGTAGGCAAAACAAAGCCCCTGTACTAGTCAGGGGCAGATGTTAAATTCCATTCACTTACCCCCTGTCACCGCCCTCGCCTGCGAGGACACCACAGGTAGGCAACAGGCAGGAGTCCTGAATTGTAGATGCACCCTAATATCCAACCCCTACGGCACCTGCTGGCCAGTGGGGGTTTTGTTCTGTGAACACTAAATCTTCCTTCTTCTACAGTTCACTTGCACTATACTGCTCTAACGAGTTCCGAGAGAGGTTCAAACCCTCAGCACACGCGGCTTTCAATTCCCAGGTGCTATCTACCGCAGTTGCGCTGAAGGACATCTTTGAATTATTTATCGTCACTATTGCTGCTGGCTTCCCCCCGCCAGCAGCAGATAATGATGTGTCCACAGCCTCGTAAGAGTTGCTGTGTTTCAGGGGGCTTTGGGCGGCGAAGTTAAGGCGTGATGGTCAGGTAGCGAAGACGATGACGGTTTTTATCACCACCAGTCGCTTCCGGCCCAGGGAGCCATACTATGCCAACTCTCAGACGTTGATACTGCCCTTCCCCGCTAACGACACACCAACCTTAGTTAGGGCGGCGCTGGGGGCTACAGAGGAGCTTTATCAGCCAGGGTATAGCTTCCACAAAGCCGGAGTCATGCTGATGGACTTAAGCCCTGAAGGGATTGTCCAAGGGAGCATCTTCGGAGACCAGACCGAGCAAGAGCGATCTTGGGAGCTGATGGAAGTGATTGATTCCCTCAACCGGCAGTTTGGATCCGGGACTGTTCGATGGGCGGCTGAGAGGCTGCAACAGGGCTGGAGGGTGAGAGCCGACAGATTGACTCAGCGGTACACAACTCGCTGGGATGAGTTGGTCTCAGCTAACTAGCGAGTAAATCCGCAGTGTCTAACAATCGGTTTAGAGCACGTTGAGTTAGTCGAAGCTCACTCACTGCCACCGCCCTTATACGACTTCCCACAGTAGGGACAGAACCGGAACTTGAGAGAGGCGATAGGTTCTTGGCACCCTGAGCAGCGATCTTGCAACTGGCTCCCACAGGCGAAGCAGTGCTTTGAGCGTGGAGTCGTCCACATAGGATCGGGAGGCGTTCCGGGCACCCAGCACTGGGGGCAGAACTTGAGAGTTGCGATTTCCTCCATAGTCCTTCCCTGGCAGACCGCATCCAGATACTCCACTGAAATACCCAGGGCATGGGCCAGACCGCTCTTAGGCTTCTGCTTGAGCCGTGTGGTTTGACCACGCTCAATCTTGCCTACACTTTGAGGATGGATCCCGGCCTTCTCCGCCAACTCTTTTTGGCTCATACCCAGGCTCATCCGCCCCCGCTGCACATAGGCTGCAAGGGTTTCTCCAGGGGTTGGAGTCAAGTTTTCATCCAAAGGGTGCATTAAAGTATAGATAAAAAGATTAATTTAAACGCTATCTTACTCTCAAAGCGAAGGTGATTACCTGAGATGAAAACGATCATTACTCTAGCTAGCGTTTCGGTAGAATTCTTACAACGTCCAGGACTAGAAAAGAGTACCCAGCGCTCCTATGAGTCCGCCTTGATGCCCCTCTTGCAGGAGTATGGGCAGATGCCGATTGAGATCATGACCCGACAAACGTTGCAGGACTATCTCAGCGAGTTGCCTAACCTGGCTTACACCACCCACCAACGACACCAGGCCACTATCCAGGCGCTTTTTAACTTCGCGGTCGAGCAAGGCTACATCAAAGCCAACCCCATCGCTCGCCTGAAGCGGCGGAAGCCTGACCGGGAGAAAGGTGAGCATGGTACAGATGACGTGATCCGCTACCTGACACCAGAGCAGCTCAATGTCTTGTATCAAGCGGTGGCTTCAAACTTGCGGATGAATGCGCTGGTGCATCTGCTGCATCGAACCGGGGCCAGGATCGCTGAGATACTAGCCCTTGATCTGAACATCATGAACCTCGATCAGCGAAAGTTTCAGGTAGTCGGCAAAGGCAACAAGAGGCGGTGGTGCTTCTACAGCGAAGACGCGGCTCGGGTTCTGGAGCGCTATCTCAAATACCAGCGACACTCGGGTTGTTCAGCCTTATTTACCGCCCAGCAGCCCTTCACACAGAAAGTGAGCCGGATGAGCTATCGCACAGCTCACCAGGATTGGACGGATTTAATTGCCCAAAGGCCAGAGCTAGAGGGCATTCGGATGCATGACCTGCGCCATACCTTTGCCACTGAGCGAGTAGGGCTGATGGGCATCGAGGAATTAAGAGCGCTCATGGGGCACCAGAACATTCAGACAACCTTGCGCTACCAAAAGGTGACATCGCAGCGAGCCGAAACAGTCGCTCAAGCGGCGCTTACTGCGTTGGCTGAAAGCTAATCATCGATCCACTAAAAGCATTGGCAAATATATGCAGTTGTATAGCGTTTAGCTTTATATGTTCCTACTGATGCAGAGTATGCACTATACTCTGCATCAAGAAAGTGAGACCAAAAAGGAGCACTATCCAAAAACCACAGTAGATGGATCCAATCTGAGCTAAAAATAAGCGCCCACTGGATATTCAACGTCTTGCTCAAAAGCTACATTCAGCTCTTTGAGTAAAACTAACCCTCTGGCGTTGGGTGAATGGAAGTAGCTAGCGCCGCCTTCGTATAGAAAATTTGAGAATGCTCCAACCTTTGAGGCTGGCTACTCCTGGTTGTCGTCCTCTACCCCTGTAGGATTGCCTGGCTCAATCATCAAAGCTTTTCCTTCAAGGAGTGGATGCTCTTCGCCTACCGCAGCGTCGGCATATCTGTGAGGCCGTGACGTGGCTAGCTTTTCCTGGGTGGGATTTGGCTGCACATCAGGTTTTAGCAAAGAGACCTTGATCCCAAATACCAGCAGCCTGTCCTCAAGCCGCTTAAGCAGAATCTCAGGCCAAACGGGAATCACTGCCCGTCCACTAGAAACCGCATCAACAGCCTCTTGCTCTGAGAAGGGGCAGAGTTCCAGGCTCCCTTGGGCTTCTCTCTGCAAAAGCATGAAACGCTTGGTGACGCTGTACTGCTCAGGATTCTTGAAAACATCTGGATCTGACGCTTTAAGAACCGCTAGGTATTGACGGCAGACCTCATAAGTCAAACCCAAGGACATCAGGTACTCCATCGTGGTCAGTTGCAGAAGCTCTGACAGAGAGTAGTACACCGTGCGTCCGGTGCCAGTGGCGTTGATGGTGGGCACCACTACTTCTTTTTGCCGCCAATACTGAAGCTGCCGAGCAGTGCATCCCGTTATCTGGGCTGCCTCGGCACTGGTAAAGAATCGTTGGTCTATCGAAGATGAATCCATAGACCCATCCTATCGGAAAGACAAAAACTGAAGTTACTCTATAATAACATGATGTTTTTATAGAGCTATGACATATAAAACTGTCCGGTGCCGCTTGATCGCTTCAGCTGAGGCTCGGCAAGCCATTTGGACGTTAATGGCCGAACGTAATACCCCCTTGGTCAATGAAGTTCTTAACCGAGTGCCAGAATATCCTGATTTTGTAAGGTGGCAGCAGCGAGGCAAGTTGCCCAATGAAGTCGCTATAAAACTGGTTAATGGACTAAAAACTGATCCTAGATTTAGTAACCAGCCTGTCTGGTTCTACATCTCAGCGCAAAAGCAAGTCACTTACATTTTCAAAAGCTGGCTCAATCTGCAACGGCGTAAGCAGTGGCGGCTAGAAGGCAAACGCCGCTGGCTCGGCATTCTACAACCCGACTCTACCCTGGCTGAACAAGCCGGATGCAGCCTTGAAAAATTGCAGGGCACGGCAATCCGCATCCTTAAAACTGTCGAAGCGACCAACCTCTTCAAGCACCTGTTTAAGGAGTATGGGCAGGCCAAAAAAGCACTTCGTCAAAATGCCTTGGCCTATTTGCTCAAGCGCGGTGCCAAGCTCGACCCTGCAATCGAAAACCTAGACGCACTGGCCAAGCGCTACCGCAAAGCCGAAATTTCTATTCAGAGGCTAGAAACTCAGCTTCAGGCCAGCCTTCCGAAAGGACGCGATTTGACTGACCATATCCAGACGGAAGCACTCATCCAGAGTATTCACACGCCTCCTCTAGATGATGAGAGCTACGGCACCTGGCATCAATCCCTCACCAGAGAACCCGCTACCTTTCCCTTCCCAATCATATACGAAACCGCTGAAACTCTTATCTGGTCGCGAGATGAGCAAGGCCATTTGCTGGTCAGCTTTCAGGGCCAGGGCACAAGTCAGCATCGGTTTAAGGTGTACTGCGACAAGCCCCACCTGCACTGGTTCGAGCGGTTTCTGGTAGATCAAGAAACTAAAAGCGCAGGAGGAGATCGCCATTCAGCGGGCTTGTTTACCCTGCGATCAGCTCGGCTGTCTTGGATTCCGTCCAAAAAGCATCAAGATGAGTCTGAGCCATGGAACCGCTACCACCTCAACCTGTCTTGCACCGTAGACACTGCCCTGTGGACTCAAGAAGGCACCCAACTTGTGACGGCAGAAAAAGCCGCTAGCACTGCCACTAAGCTGTCATCCATGCAGACTAAAGGATCGCTATCCACAACCCAACAGGGTTACGTGCGGCGGCTAGAGTCTACCATTGAGCGGCTACAAACCCCTTACCCTCGTCCCAGCTGTCCCCTTTACCAACCTAGATCAGACATTCTGGTTGGGATCAGCATGGGGTTAGAGAAGCCCGCCACCGTTGCTGTCGTCAATGCCCTAAACAAAGAGGTGCTGGCCTACCGATCCGTCAAACAGTTGCTGGGCGAGCACTACCCGCTCCTACAGCGTGCCCGATCTGAACGGGTAAAAATAGCCCACCAGGGGCACCGGCAGCGTCGCAAAGGCGGCAAGCGCATGTCCCCAGAGTCTGACCTGGGTAAGCATGTTGATCGGCTGCTAGCTAAGGCAATCGTTGAACTTGCCCAAGTCCATCAGGCGGGCAGCATTGTCGTACCAGACCTTGCCCACATTCGCGAAATTGTTGAAGCAGAGGTCAAACAACGAGCGGCAGACAAGGTACCCGATTTTGTAGATGGCCAAAAGCAGTACGCCAAAGCCTACCGCGCTCAAGTTCACCAGTGGAGCTACGGTCGTCTGCAAGACGCCATAGCCTCTAAGGCTGGACAGTGCCGGATCACCGTCGAAACGGCTCGGCAAGGATGTTCTGGTTCGCCCCAAGAAAAAGCCAAAGACCTTGGCCTGCTAGCTTATGAAAAGCGTCTAGCACTTTCTACTTAGCCCCAGCATCCATGGCCTGATGTGCTAGCTAAGTTAGTGTCGCCGTCCTGAAATTCCTAGCGAAAACCCTATCAAGCCCTACTATACAAGAACTCATTCGTAGAGTAGGATACTTGTACCAAAAGCGCCGCAGAACATGCGAAAGCCTCTGCACTGTGAAAAATAAGGGCTTGTTTGACTGTGAGACCACAGTTTTACTTTCTGGCCCTGGTAGCTGACCACTCCGATGCTGCTGTTGTTAATGAACGTCTGGAATCGGGCACTGTGCAACAGGATGAGGGGCGCACCCAGCAAGAGAGGACGGACTTACTGTAGTGTTGGCTGCCAAAACAACTCCGATCAAGGAGTAATCCATGCACCCATATCGATATCTTAGCCTTCGCGAACTCCAAGCACAGGACTTTTTCCTGGTAGGTTCGCGCAGCCTGAAAGCCTTACCCGTTGGCAGTCAAGTGTTACACGGTGTGTTTTGGCGAATTAAACAGGCTGTAGAAAGGAAGGTTCGCGATCAAAGAGGCTACATAGCCCGCGAACCAAGGGTTTTGATTGGGTGCTGTCGCACTGGGATTCTACAGCCCGTGAGGATTGAAACAATTGTGTTTACACTCCCTGGCTGGCCAGCTTTCTGGTCGCACTGGGCTTCTACAGCCCGTGAGGATTGAAACAATTGTGTTTACAACTTCGGGCTAGCCAGATCTTGTCGCACTGGGATTCTACAGCCCGTGAGGCTTAAAATTCATCTTGCATCACTGGATCCTCGTCCAAACGAGAGAACATCATAGACTGACAACCACCATAGACTTGTGATGTTTCGAGTGAACTATCATTGAGAAGCATGGATTGAAACGAATCCCGCCATCTCGACTAGACGATGTGCGGGTAAACGACAGTAATTCCGGAACGGCGACACCAATTCCAGAACGATGTCAGATAATTCCGGAACGTACAGATGCGTCGGCTACAAGGCGCTTCCGCAGTAGGTTTTAGAAGAATCGGGATGGCGGGATTCGAACCCACGGCCCCTTCGTCCCGAACGAAGTGCGCTACCAAGCTGCGCTACATCCCGTTTTACTCAACTAGGGTAACACGACAGCCCCCCACCGTTGGCAAAATTTAGGTTAGCAGCAGCGATTCGCAGCGTCTAAAACCTACGACATCCCACAACTCAGCCCCAACATCCCCCACGCCACCTCCCCCAACCGACCCTCGCCCCCCCAAAGTAGCCGCAATCTCCCACAACGCAACTAGCATTTGCGCCCAATCCGCGATCGCGTCAGGAGAATTTGCCAATCTTTTCAGACTTTTCGGCAAAACCAGCCGGTTGAGTAAATTGTGCGTAGTGCCGCCGCCCTGGCCGTGTCACCGCCGAATTAAGCGAGTAAACTCAGAGAAAATCTGCTCTTTATCCCCCGACATTTGGAAATCTGCTATGGCAGCACCTTCAGGCCCCATTCCAGCTACGCCGAAGCCGATCAAATTTGGCACCGATGGCTGGCGCGGCATTATCGCCGCCGACTTCACCTTTGAGCGGGTGGCCCAGGTGGCGGCGGTGTCTGCCCACGTGCTGCACCACTGCTTTGGGGCCGAAACTGGCAGCCGCACGATCGCAGTGGGCTACGATCGCCGCTTTCTAGCCGCCGAGTTTGCTCGCACCGCCGCCGAGGCGATCGCCGCCCAGGGCTTCGACGTGCTGCTCTCCCAAGACTACGCTCCTACCCCAGCCTTTAGCTACGCTGCCAAGCATCAGAATTTGTTGGGGGCGATCGTCATTACCGCCAGCCACAACCCCCCCTCCTATTCAGGGCTCAAGATTAAAGGAGCCTTTGGCGGTTCGGTCTCCCCTGAGGTGACCAAGCAGGTCGAGGCGCTGCTACCCACCCCCCCGGCACCTCTGGGCAAACCTGGCCAGGTCGAAACCTTTGACCCCTGGCCCGACTACTGCGAGGCCCTCCAAGCTCAGGTCGATGTTGCGGCTATTCAGACCGCCATCTCTAGCGGCAAGCTAACGGTGTTTGCCGATGTTATGTATGGCTCTGCCAGTGGCGGCCTGCCTCGGCTCCTGGGCGAAGGTAGCATTCATGAGCTGCACAGCGAGGCCGACCCGCTGTTTGGCGGCAACCCGCCCGAGCCTCTGCCCAAGTACCTGGGCGAAATGCTGGAGACCGTCAAAGAGTATCCAATGCAGCAGGGTGTGAAAGTGGGGCTGGTGTTTGATGGCGACAGCGATCGCATCGCCGCCGTCGATGGCCAGGGCAACTTCCTCAGCTCCCAAATTCTGATTCCCATTCTGATCGACCACCTCAAGTCGCGCCGGGGCTACAGCGGCGAAATCGTCAAAACCATCAGCGGCTCCAACCTGATCCCCGCCGTAGCCCAGATCAACGGCCTAGAGCTGTACCAAACCCCCGTCGGCTACAAATACATCGCCGATCGCATGCAGGATGCCAAAGTGCTGCTGGGTGGCGAAGAGTCGGGCGGCATCGGCTACGGCCACCACATTCCCGAGCGCGACGCCCTGATGTCGGCCCTCTATGTATTAGAAGCGGTGGTGGCCTCAGGGCTAGACCTCAGCGACTACTACCGCAGCCTGCAAGAAAAAACCGGCTACTTCTCCGAATACGATCGCATCGACCTGCCCCTGGCCAGCATGGAAGTACAGGCCAAGCTGCTCGACGCCCTCGCCACCGCCCCACCCACCGAAGTTGCAGGCAAAGCCGTCACCCACATTCTCGACATCGACGGCTACAAACTCACCCTCGACGACGACAGCTGGCTGCTGATCCGCTTTAGCGGCACCGAGCCGGTGCTGCGCCTCTACAGCGAAGCCAAGACCATCGATGAGGTGCACAAGCATCTGCACTGGGCGAAGGATTGGGCGAGTTCGTTTACCTGAAGCGGGCAGGGGGTAAGAGGCCATCGTCCCTACTCCCCGCCCCCCACTCCATCACTCCCTGTAACAACTCCTCAAAAAACGTTAAGACTCTGCATCACTGTCCTCGTAATCCTTAACACTGGAATGCTAGAAGCGATTTTTCAGCGTTAAAGACAGCTATGGAACAGCAGAAAACAGTCATTGTGACCGGAGCCTCTTCTGGAGTGGGGCTAAACGCCGCCAAGGCTTTGGCCGATCGCGGCTGGCATGTGGTGATGGCCTGCCGCAACATCGATAAAACCAAGCAGGTGGCCCAAGAGATTGGCATGCCGGGCGATCGCTACAGCATTATCCACCTCGATCTGGGCTCTCTGGCCAGCGTGCGCCAGTTTGTCAGCGACTTTCGGGCCACAGGTCGCAGTTTAGAATCGCTGGTGTGCAACGCCGCCGTTTACTATCCGCTGCTCAAAGAGCCGATGTACAGCGAAGACGGCTACGAAATCAGCGTCGCCACCAACCACCTGGGCCACTTTTTGCTGGCCAACATGCTGCTGGATGACCTTAAGGCTTCCCCCGCCGCCGACAAGCGCCTAATCATCCTCGGCACCGTCACCGCCAACCCCAAAGAGCTGGGCGGCAAGATCCCCATTCCGGCCCCGCCCGATCTCGGCAACCTGGAGGGCTTTGAGGCCGGGTTCAAAGCCCCGATCTCGATGATCAACGGCAAAAAATTTAAGTCGGGCAAGGCCTACAAAGACAGCAAGCTGTGCAACGTGCTCACCATGCGTGAGCTGCACCGCCGCTACCACGACGAGACCGGCATCACCTTTAGCTCGCTGTACCCCGGCTGCGTGGCCGATACACCCCTGTTTCGCAACCACTTTAAGGCGTTTCAAACCATCTTCCCCTGGTTCCAAAAGAATGTAACCGGTGGCTACGTCACCCAAAAACTGGCGGGTGAGCGGGTGGCCGATGTGGTCACCGACGCTGAACTCAAAGAGTCGGGCATGTACTGGAGCTGGGGCAACCGCCAAAAGCCCGGTCGCCGCTCCTTTGCTCAGGAAGTGTCGAACGAAGCCCAGGACGACGCCAAGGCCCGCAAGCTTTGGGATCTCAGCGCCCGCCTGGTAGGGCTTGATGATGAAACCGCTCGCAGTGTACCGGCAACAGCGGGTTCGGTTTAGGGAGCGTAGAATCTTCTGACCTTGATCTAGCCCCCCGTCTGCATAGGCGATCGCCCATGCAGACGGGGGGCTGTTTTGTGCGCAGTTTTGCAGGCCAGATTCGGTATTATGCTGCTTTCAAAAAATCCAGCACTTCGTCGATCCACTCGATCCAGTCTTGTTCGTAGCGCATGCCCCGGCGCAGGGTAAGGTAGCGAAACTGCTCGATGGCGGGTGGGGCGGCCACAGATTTGTACTGATCTGCCATCGCCTGATAGTTGGCCAGCCGCTCACTGTGGAGCTGACGGCGGCGGTGGAGTTCGTCCATTAGCAGCCCGTCGGGCACGTAAGGGGCCGCCAGCACCCGCACCAGTAGATCTTCGCGGATGGGGGTGGGTTCGCTGGGTTCGCCGTACCAGCGGCGGAGTTCGGCGGTGCCTGCCTCAGTAATGCTGTAGATCTTTTTATCGGGTTTACCCGCCTGGGGCACGGTTTCGTAGGTGACCCAGCCCTGGCCTTCGATTTTGCCCAGCTCGCGGTAGATCTGCTGCTGGCTGGCCTGCCAATAGCAGCTGACGCTCTCTTCAAAGCGCTTGCTGATGTCGTAACCACTGTAGGGCTGCTGAGACAAAACCGCCAAAATTGTGTGGGACAGGGCCATAGGAAGACGAATTAGGAACGTTGTTGACATACTCAACTATTTGAGTATACCCTTTGGGCTATGTACTCAACATTTTGAATATCTACTTGTTGAATACAGATTGGTTGTATAAGGTTCTCTTGAATCTATCCCTTGATGCCTTTGATGGGTTCTACCTATCAATCGCGGTTTGCCCCTCCCGGTGGGGTATTCGATTTGGATTTTGTCTTGTTCTTTTCGCTCAAGGGGTCGCTATGACCGACGCGCCTGCTTCTGCAAATTTTGTGTCTACCCAAACTCGGCCCGTGGATTCGAGTCAGGCCGCTAAGAAAAATCGCCGCTGGCGACTGCGACTGCGACGCTGGTGGCTGGTGCCCCTGGTGACGGTGCCCCTGGCGATGGGGGTGGGGCTGCGCCAGGGAAGCCAGTCTTCGGAGGTGACCATCGCCGCTGCGCCGCTGCCGGTGGAGGTGGTGTCGCTGACGCCGGTAGATGCCTACACCGTGGAGCGCCAGTACGTGGGGGAACTGGTGGCCCAGCGCCACAGCGCCCTGGGGTTTGAGCAGGGGGGCATGGTGGTGGCGGTGCTGGTGCGATCGGGCGATCGCGTTTCCCCCGGTCAGCCTCTAGCCCGCCTCGACACGCGCAGTCTAGAAAGCCAGCGCCAGCAATTAGTAGCCCAGCGCGATCAATCCGTGGCCGCCCTCAGCGAGTTACAAAATGGCCCTCGCCAGCAGTCTATTGCCGCCGCCCAGGCCGCTGTGGGAGATCTGGAGCAGCAGTTGGCCCTGGCGACGGCCCAGCGCGATCGCCGCACCGACCTCTACGACCGGGGGGCGATCTCCCGCGAAGAGCTAGACCAGCAAACCTTTGGCACCGGGGCGCTAGAAAAACGACTGGCCCAGGCCCAGAGCGAGCTAGATGAACTGTTGGCCGGCACCCGACCAGAGCAGATTGCCGCCCAAGCGGCTCGGGTACGCCAGCTCGACGCCAGCCTTCAGGCGATCGAGGTGGATCGGTCTAAGGCGGTCATTACCGCTCCCTTTGGCGGACGTATCAGCGATCGCCTGGTGGATGAGGGGGTCGTCGTCAGCGGCGGTCAACCCGTGGTGCAGCTCACCGAGGGCAGCGCCACTGAGGCTCGCATTGGCATTCCAGCAGAGGTGGCCGCCGATCTCTCCCTGGGCAGTGCCCAAGTGGTGGAAGTGGGGGGGCGATCGCTCTCCGCCACCCTGACGGCACTGCTGCCCGAGCTAGAGTCTACCAGCCGCACGGTGACGGCGGTGCTGACTCTAGATACTGCGGAGGATCTCACCCTGGGCCAGACAGCGCGACTATTGCTCACCAACACCCAGCCCACCAGCGGGTTTTGGCTGCCTTCCACGGCACTGGTGCAGGGAGACCCGGGGCTGTGGGCGGTGTATGTGGCAGACGGTGAGAGTACTGAAGCCACGGTGACCCGCCAGCCGGTCGAAATCCTGCACACCGAGGGCACAGCGCGCAGCGATTCCCTTGGGACTCGGGTGCTGGTGCAGGGGCTGGTCGAAACGGGCGATCGCGTCATCACCAGCGGCACCCACCGCGTTGTCCCCGGCCAAACCGTCAGCCTGCCCGACTAAGAGCGCAGGCGTCAGATCCGCCAGGGACCGAAGACTCCGGCCCCAACCGCCAAGAAGTGAACGCCATCCACCCCCCACTCCCCACTCTCCATGACCCTCTTCTACCGCAACCGTCAACTGCTGCTCCTCACCCTGGTACTGGTGACTGTCTGGGGCCTCTCCGCCTTCCTCACCCTGCCGCGCCTAGAAGACCCAGAAATTGTGCAGCGCTTTGCCCGCGTCACCACGTTGCTGCCGGGGGCAACGCCGGAGCGGGTCGAGACCCTGGTGACCGAGAAAATCGAAGATCGACTGTTTGAGCTAGAGGAGATCGAGTCCCTGCGATCGACCTCGGGCAGCGGCATCTCCATCATCACTGTAGAACTCAAGGACACCATTCCCGACGTCGATCCGGTGTGGGCCAAGGTGCGCAGCAAAGTAGATGATGCCGTCCCCGACCTGCCCGGTGATGCTTCTACACCGGAATACGCCGACAGCTCTACCAAGGCCAGCGCTCTGATCGTCGGCCTCACCTGGACGCGGGATGACGCCCCCAACTACGCCATTATGGGGCGGCTGGCGGCAGCGCTGGAAGATCGGCTGCGGTCGATTCCGGGCACGGAGACGGTGGATATCTTTGGCGAACCGGACGAAGAAATTCGGGTAGACATTGCCGCGACCGAGCTGTCGCGGCTGGGGCTGTCGACGGCGGCTCTGGCCCATCAGATTGCCGCCAGCGACGCCAAGGTGTCGGCGGGGCAGTTTCGCAATGGCAGCGCTGAATTTTTGCTGGAGGTGGACAGTAGCCTCAGCTCTCTGGAGCAGATTCGCGCTATTCCTGTGCAGGCGGGAGAGTCGGGCCAGGTGGCGCGGCTGGGAGACATTGCCACCGTCACCAAAGCGATCCAAGACCCGCCGACCGATCTAGCGTTGGTGAATGGGCAGCCGGCGATCGCCCTGGCGGCCAAGGTAGAATCTGCCGAACGGGTAGACCTGTGGGCGGTGCAGGCCCATCAAGTGCTCGACACCTTTCGCGCCGAGCTGCCCCAGGGGATGGGGTTACATGTGGTGCTGGATCAGAGTCAGTACGTACAGCAGCGGCTGAACGGGGTAGTCAGCAACCTGATCTTGGGATCGCTGCTGGTGATTGCTGTGTCGCTGCTGATTTTGGGCTGGAAGTCGGCCCTGCTGGTGGGTCTGGCCCTGCCCCTGACGACGCTGACCGTGTTTGGCACCATGGGGGTGCTGGGGGTGCCGCTGCACCAGATGTCAGTGACGGGCATCATCATCGCCCTGGGGCTGCTGATCGACAACGCCATCATTGTGGTGGATGAGGTGCAGGGGCGGCTGCGCCAGGGCATTCTCCCTGCCGATGCGGTAGGGCAGACGGTGCATCACCTGCTGGTGCCGCTGCTGGCCAGCACCCTGACCACGGTGCTGGCCTTTGTACCCATTGCCACCTCGCCAGGGAGCGTGGGCGAATTCATCGGCACCATTGGCCTGACGGTGATTTTGGCGCTGCTGAGTTCTCTGGCTCTGTCGCTGACGGTGATCGTAGCGCTGGCGGGACGGCTGCACCGCTGGAACCCGCTGCCCGATCGCTGGGACTGGTTGCAGCAGGGCTTTTCGAATGAATCTCTGGCCGCTGCCTATCGGTGGAGCCTGGGGGCAGTGTTTCGCCGCCCCTGGCTGGGGGTAGGCCTATCGCTGGTGCTGCCAGTGATGGGGTTTGCGGTATTTGCCAGCCTGCCCCAGCAGTTTTTTCCGCCCACCAACCGCAACCAGTTTCAGATCGAGTTTGAGCTGCCCACCCAGGCGTCGCTGGCCGCCACCCAGGCCCAGGTTAACCAGGCGCGGGAGCTGGCGCTCCAGCATCCCGAAGTCGAAGACATCCACTGGTTTATGGGCCGCAGTGCGCCGCCCTTTTTCTACAACGTGCTCGACAACCGCCGCAATGCCCAAAACTTCGCCCAGGGCATCGTGCAACTGACGGGTACGACTCAGATTCGCGAGACGATTCAGGCGCTGCAAGCCGAGCTCGATGCCGCCTTTCCCCAGGCCCAGGTGCTGGTAAAACAGCTGGAGCAGGGGCCACCCTTTGACGCGCCGATTGAGCTGCGGGTCTACGGCGCAGACCTGGCGGGGCTGCGGGCGGTGGGCGATCGCCTCCGAGCCGAGCTGGCCCAGGTGCCCGACGTAGTGCATACCCGCGCCACCCTGACCGAGGCCCTGCCCAAGCTGGCTCTGACGGTGGACGAAGCCCAGTCTCGCCGCCTAGGGCTAGATAATCAGGCGATCGCCGCCCAGCTCAACGCCGCCCTCAATGGCAGAACCGGCGGCTCAGTGCTCGACGGCAGTCGCGATATTCCGGTGCGGGTGCGGGTGCCGGGCGAGCAGCAGGGAAATCTGGGGGCGATCGCATCTCTGGAGATGGTGACACCCCAGGGGCAGATGCCGCTGGATGCGATCGCCGCCCTCAGCCTGGTGCCCGACACCGCCAGCATTGGCCGCCGCAACGGCCAGCGGATTAACACCGTGCAGGGGTTCATCACCGCTGGGTCATTGCCCAGCACCGTGCTGGCCGCCTTCCAAACCCGGCTCCAGGAACAGGGCTTTGAGCTGCCTCCCGGCTACCGCATCGAGTATGGCGGCGAGGCGGATGCGCGGGGCACCGCCGTGGGCAATTTGCTCTCCACCGTCGGGGTGCTGACCATTCTCATGACCGCTACCCTGGTGCTGTCGTTCAACTCTTTTGGGCTGGCGGCGCTGATTGGCTCGGTGGCAATTCTCGCTGTCGGCCTTGCCGCCCTAGCGCTCAAGCTGTTTGGCTCCATCTTTGGCTTTACCGCCATTCTCGGCACCCTGGGGCTGATCGGCCTGGCGATCAACGATTCGATTGTGGTGCTAGCGGCCCTGCGAGAAGACCCCGAGGCCAGCCTGGGCCAGCCTCAGGCGGTGGAGAACGTAGTCTTTCACGCCACCCGCCACGTGATTGCCACTACGGTGACCACGATTGTGGGCTTTGTGCCGCTGATGCTCGACCCGACTGGGTTTTGGCCGCCGCTGGCGATCGCGATCGCAGGTGGTCTCGGCGGTGCCACCCTGCTGGCCCTCTACTACATTCCCTCGGTGTATCGGCTGCTGGCCCGGGGCAAAGGCTCCGGCCAACCGGTACAACAGCCAGCGGTCAGCAAAACGCTGGCGCTGAAATAGTTGACCCTAGCAGGCCATCTACTTCATGGCGAAGGGGGTGGCGTAGAGGCGATCGATTTTAAAGTCTAGATGGGTGGTTTGGTCGGCCCAGGTCAGGGCTTCGATCACAATGTCGGCGTGGGCCAGCCACTGTTCATCTACCAGGCACAGGGGCACATCGAGCGGAAAGATGCGATAGCCATCTTTTTGGACGCGGTGCCGAGCGCCGACGATCAGCTCGGCGGGGTAGCCCTGGGCGGGCTTGAGCTTTAGAACGCTGTTGATTTGACAGGGCATTCCCATGGGGGTTCTCAGGCAATTTAGGGGTGGGCGCTACCCATAAAACCATAGGGAGGAATTCTGCCGCAGTGGCCCTAACCTATGGAGACTGGCTGCGATCCGTGCGGATGGGCGGCGATCGCTTGGGTGTTAGGAGATGTCTAGGAAAACGGTAGACACTGCCCACCCTAAGGGAACATCTTTTTTAGAAATCTTCTGAGCCGTCGGAAGAACGGTTGGTCGGTCAATGGCTTCCCTTTGACCCTAGGCCTCAACTTCTTGGGGTCGATCGGCGCGAGGGTGGTTTGCGTCGGGAGGGCTTTTGCTCAGGGTCTAGGCTATCGGGATGCTGGGCCTCTAGCAAAAACACCCGCCGCCCATCGTTGATGCGGTAGAGAGTGGTGCAGGTGCAGTCGTGGCCCTCGGCTCTGAGCTGGGTGGCACGTTCATCGCAGGCGGCCTGGGCTTGCTCTACGTCTTCCCAGTCGGTTTCGAGAAATATCTCTTGAATCAAACTCATTACGTCAACTCACAATGTCAAAAAAAATCAAAGTAGATAAAGCCTGGGCCGGTGCGCTAGAGACAGCCGTTGAGTTCTAAGGCAGAGGCAGGGTGGCACTGGCCGCCACTCCAAGAGCTGTCTGGGCAATGGCCTAGCTTGGGCGGCGACAGCCCTAACTGTACCGATTCTCATCCTAAATGGTTGTCTGTGTCTGCAATTTTTTCTAATTGTTTTGCTGAGTTCAGGGCTGCGATCGCACGCCTCCGTCTCCAACAACGACCCGATAACTTGAGTTCACTCTGGGAGAAGCCCAGCGACGGCGGCCAGCCCCCCTCATTCTTAGGGCCGACACCGTGACGGGCTCAACTCTGTCCTGTAGCGGGCCGGGGTATTCACATTGAGCGATGGCGACCCTCAATGCCGCTGGTTAAAACGTGAACATATGCCAAGTCCCAGGTTAGACAATGCCAGGTTGAAGACGGCCAGGTAGGGCCGTCAGATAGAGGCCGTCAGACAGACAATGCCAATCTGGCGATCGCAGTTGCTCTTGAGGCAACGCTCCCCTGGCCGGGCTTGGTTAGATTTTGCAGATTTCGCGTCAGTGGCGCGATCAAGACCCCCAGGAGGACAACAACTATGGCTTCGACTTACAGACGAGCAGTGGGCATTTTCCCTAGCCGCCCTCAGACAGCGTCGGCCTTGCAGGCTCTGAGCGATTCGGGCTTTTCCATGGGCGATGTCTCGATCATTGCCAAAGATGCAGACCATCAAAAAGACATCGCTGGCGTCTCCGTCAAAGATGAGGTGACTAACCAGGCCGACACTGGCGGGGTGGTTGGCGCTGCTACGGGCGGCCTCTTGGGCGGCGTCACCGGTCTGCTGGTGGGTCTCGGCACCTTGACGATTCCAGGTGTGGGGCCAGCCCTGCTAGCGGGAGAGGCGGCTGTAGTGCTGTCTACCCTGGTGGGGGGTGCGGCTGGGGCCGCCGCTGGCGGTCTGGTGGGTGCTTTGGTCGGTTTGGGCATTCCCCAACATCGAGCTGAGCGCTACCGCGATCGCATTACCCAGGGGGGCTACCTGGTCATGCTCAAGGGATCTGAAAACGATATTGCTCAAGCCGAGCGAACGTTTAGCAGCGCGGGCATCGAAGATTGGGGTGTTTACCCCGTGGCCGATGAGCCCCATCACACTCAACCCAACCGCCCTCAGGCTGGCACCCTTGCCAATGGTGGCACGGCGGTAGGCGATGGCCGCGATCTAAACTGGCGCGATCGCCCCTTGGTCAATGACGCAGGGGTGCATGGCACTGAGCCTCAGTCTATGGCAGGCCCCCGAGAGCCTGAGACTGTGCCTCGCCACCGTCAGGCTGACCTTCAGCCCCATGGCTATAGCGCCAATGGCCCCAGCAATCTCTACGGCGAAACCCGTGGCGATGCCTCAGCGGGAGGGCCGTCAGATCACAGCCTGCCTCTGGAAAATTACCGCACCACCGGACTGCCGCACTCGTCTAACCCGATTGACTCTAGGCACCCTAGCGGCACTACCGTGAGCGATCGGCCCCGCCAGCCGTCTCCTGCCGAAGAGCGGCGAGTGGTAGGAGTCTTTCTCAACCGCGAATCGATGGAAACGGCCCTGGCTCAGCTCCAGCAGACGGGCTTTCCCATGCATACCCTCTCTATGGCAGTGCGCGAAGCCGAGGCACCAGACCAGCGCCAAGGCTACGACAGTCACTCTCTCGCTGGGGCCACCCGCCTCACCGCTGGCCTCGATCGTATACTGCTGCCCGAAGTTGGCACCGTTTTGGTGATGGGGCCTGACGCCCAGGCTCTGGCCGATACATTTGTCCCCAACGGCAGTAGCTCAGGGACCCATAGAACTCGGCACGAGGTCACCGGCCTGGGCATTGCCCCCGAGTCAACCCGTCTGTACCGGCGGCATCTGACCAATGGGGCCTATCTCGTTACCCTGCGCGGCCAGAACCAAGATTTGCTTCAGGCCGCTGCCACCCTAGGCGAAAGGGGTATGCACGACTGGGGCATCTATGACGTGTCCCATAACTGGGCGCACCGTTAGTAGAACACGGCCAAACGCAACAGCCAAACCCAATTAAGACATAACCAGAACTCAACCATGACTAACTTCTCTGAACAAACCCAAAGCTCCGCTAACACTCCCCATACCGATGGGGTCAATGTTGGCCTGAGCACCGACAATCCTGGGCAGCGGGTAGCCGATCAGGCTGAGACTGCGGCTAACCAGGTGGCAGCGGCTGCCAACCAAGTCCCTGACCAAATTGAGTCGGTCAAATCGACTCTGACCGCACCGCTGCCCACGCCGCCCGCCATGGCAGCCGACCAGGCTTCTGCTGAAGAGCTGTTCAAGCGGCTAAACTGGGGCGAACCCGCCCTCACCATTCTCGATGTGCGCAGCCGCGAGGCCTTTAACAATGAGCGCATTACCGGCGCGATGCCCATGCCCATCGAGCAAATCCCCGCTGAGGCGGAGGCCAGTTTGGAGTACCGGCGCGATATCTACGTCTACGCCGACAGTGACAACAACGCCGCCGAGGCCGCTCAGCAGCTGCGTCAGGCTGGCTATCAGGCCGTTGCCCACCTGCAAGGCGGTCTGCCTGCCTGGAAAGCCATTGGTGGAGCCACCGAAGGCATTAATGCCTTTGCCTCTCCGGCCCGCTCCTAGGGTGCGATCGCCGGTCATAGCAACATAGCAACAGCCTAAAAAAGCACCCCGCTGACAAGTTGCCAGCGGGGTGCTTTTTTAGAACGGGCCTGACGGGATTCGAACCCGCAACTTCCGCCGTGACAGGGCGGTGCTCTAACCGATTGAACTACAGGCCCTTGGGTGAATCGCCCTTCAACTGGGCGATCTCTATATTCCGCCTTGGGGAGGCTTTTGTCAAACTATTTTTGCAAATTTCTCAAAATTGGTTTGGCGACAGGGTTTGGCGACTCCGCCTACTCCACAAAGTCGAGCACGGTGACCCCCGGCTCGGCCAGCGCCTCGTAGCGGCTAGCGGTGGCCTCAATGCGGCGCAGCTGCCCCAGAGCCAAGCCACAGGGCATACCGTATTTAGCCTGGACGCGATCGCTGGCAATGGTCAGGGCGGTGCGCGATCGCTCCACAAAATCGGCCAGTGGGTAGGTGGTCGCCGGAGCAAAGTAGTCCTTCACCACCAGGGAGGGAGAGTAGCAGGTCTCTTGGCTGCCGTCGGGCCATTGGATCTGGAAGCGGATTTCGGGCATGGGGAGGGTGGGGGGTTAAGGGTTAAGGGTGGAGTAGTGGAGGGTGGGGGGATCATTGAGAGGGTTCCAACGGCCTCACCCCTTATCTCACGGTCGTCGCCAGTCGGCAATATTCCAGGTGCTGAGATCCCAGGGGGTGAGGTTGATGCCGGTGAGGCGGTTGCTCACCCCCGACACGTCGGCCCTGTGCACGATGGGCATCACCGCCGCTTCATTGATCAATAAATCATTCATCTGAATGAAGAGATCGCGGCGGGTGTCAGGGTCGAGGGTGGCGGCGGCCTGGTTCCAGAGGGCGTCGTACTCGGGGTTGCAGTGGCGGGCGTAGTTGCCCTTTGACCAGTTGTTCGCTTTTTGGGCGATTTCGTCGCAGGTGTAGGTTTTGAGGTAGGCCCCAGGGTCGGGGTTAGTGTTGCCGGTGGCAAACATTTGCAGGTCAGCGGAGAAGCGATCGAGGGTTTCGCGGCTGGCGGGGTCGCTGGAGAAATAGACGCTGGCGTCGATGCTCTTGAGTTCAACCCCGATGCCAATCTGCTCTAGGGATTGTTTGACGATTTCCTGGGTCTTTTGGCGCACCGGGTTCACCGAGGTCTGAAAGACGATCTGCATCTCTCGACCATCTTTGTCACGGGTGCCGTTGTTGTTGCTGTCGACCCAGCCCGCCTCGTCGAGCAGGGCAGCAGCAGCCTCGGGGTCGTAGTCGTAGTTAGTATTCTCAGACATAAACTGCCCTGGGGCCACCAAAAAATTGGTGGTGGGCTGGCCAGTGGGGCCGTAGAGCTGGGTGGCAATGGTCTCGCGATCGATCGCCAAATTTACCGCCTGGCGCACCGGTAGGTCGCTAAACATGGGGTGGGGGAATTCGAGGCTAGAGGTTTCGCCGTCGGCGGTGGCCTGGTTGGGGTCGGTGAAGTTGAAAATAATCCGCTCCACCAAAGAGCCAAAGTTGGCCACTACCTGGCCCTGCCCAGCGGCCTCGAGCTGGTTGAGAATGGCGGCCTCGACCTGGAGGTTGTTGGCGTAGTCGACATCGCCGGTTTGCAGCACCGCTCGCGCCGCCGAAGTAGCATCGCCGCCGCCCTTCAGCTCTACCCGGCTAAAGGCCACCTGGTCGGCATCGCGGTAGTTGGGGTTGGCCTCGTAGACAATCACATCGCCGGGGGTAAAGCTGGTCACCCGGTAGGGGCCAGTGCCCACGGGCATGGTGTTGCCGGGGGCCTCGCGGCCATTGGGGCCGTTATAGTCGGCAAAAATATGCCGGGGCAAGATCATGCCCTCGGTGCCGGTAAACACCAGGTACCAGGCGGGGTTGGGCTCCGAAAAGGTGATCCGCACGGTGGTGTCATCCACCGCTTCGACGCTTTCGATGATTTCGTAGGAGCCAGCAGTGGTGGTGGCCACCTCGGGGTTGACAAGAAATTCGTAGGTGAAGGCCACATCTTCAGCGGTGAACGGGGTACCGTCTGACCAGGTGATGCCCTCCTTCAGCTTCCAGGTGACAGTGGTGCCGTCGGCAGACACGCCGCCGTTGTCGAGGGTGGGCTCTTCGGCGGCTAAAAACAGCACCATGTTGCCCTCGGCGTCAAAGCTGGCCAGGGGCTCTAGGGTAATGCGGCTGGCCTCAGAGTCTTTGAAGCCGCTAGAGAAGTGAGGGTTGAGAATGGTGGGTGCCTGCCAGTAGAGCAGGCGCAGGGTGTCGTCGGGGGTCGCTGGGGCGCTCTGGGTGCCTGCCTCGGTCTGGGGCGAGCTCTGGGGTGACCGACAGCCGGTAAATAGCAGCAGACATAGTCCAGCGGTAGCGACGGCACGAGCGTTCATTCAGTGGCCCTTAAATTATCTAGGCAATAGCCTACAGGGTCGGGGAATCAAAAGAGTAAGCGCCGCTACGATCGCGGGGGGTGCTTGGGAGATGCACGAGCCTGTTCTGACCTAAGTTGGGATCAGAACAATCTTTGGAAAAGCAGTCTCACCGTCCCCTCCTCGGAGGGGTAGGGGTGGGTTAGTCTAGGCCAGAAAGGCAGCTTACCGTATTCAGAGAATCATATGCTGTAACCGTTTTGACCCACCCCGCCCTCCGGGCACCCCTCCAAGGAGGGGATGGAATCAACCTTATTCGTAGGGGCGTTGCACTGCAACGCCCCTACCAGGTATCGGTTTTGAATCAGCTATAGAATCTCGGCGAGGTATTCAATCAGGCGATCGCACTCTTCCAGGGTGTTGTAGTGCACCAGGCTGACCCGCACCACCCCCTGCTGGGGCAGCAGACCCAGATCTTCGATCAGCCGCAGGGCGTAGAAGTGTCCGTAGCGAATGCCGATGCGGTGGGCATCTAGCTGCGGCGGAATCTGATCGCTGCTCAGCCCCTCGACCACAAAGGAAATCGTCGCCACGCGCTGGGCAGGGTCAGCGCTCTCGCGACCAATGATGCGCACCCCCAGGCGACTGCCCAGAAACGACAGCAGCCGCTGGTTGAGCGCTCCCTCGTGCTGCTCGATCAGGGCAAAGGCGTAGTCGATCGGGTCAACCCCGGCGGGCAGGCCGTGGTGCCGGGCCAGAGCCTCAAAGTATTCAGGAAGGGCGGTGAGGCTGTAGCTCAGCTCGTAGCTGCTGCCCCCCGGCTGAAACTTGTAGGGAATGGCGCTGTCGGCAATGAAATAGTGGTTGTAGCCGGGCAGGGCCAGCAGCAGGTCTTTTTTGCCGTAGAGCAGCGCCTGGTGGGGGCCATAGACCTTGTACAGGCTAAAGGTGTAAAAATCCACATCCAGCGCCTGAACGTCGATGCGGCGGTGGGGGGCAAAGGCGACGCCATCCACGCAGAGCAGCGCCCCCTGGCTGTGGACTAGATCGGCGATCGCCCGCACTGGCTGAATGCTGCCCAGCACGTTGGAGGTGTGGGTGACCGCCACCAGGCGGGTGCGCGGCGTCAGCAGCGCCTCCAGGTCGGCCAGGTCTAGCTCTAGAGTGTTGGGGTTGACCCGCCAGATTTTGATCGTCACACCCTGGCGCTCCAGCTCCATCCAGGGGCTGATGTTGGCCTCGTGGTCGGCGTTGGTGACGATGATTTCATCCCCCGGCGCGAGGGTTTGCCCCAGGCACTGAGCCAACATGCGCAGCAGCGCCGAGGTACTGGGGCCGAGAATTACCTCCGTCGGGTCAGCAGCATTGATCAGCGTGGCCATGGCCCTAGTGCCCGCCTCTACCCGCTCGGTGGCCTGCTGCGACACCCCATAGCTGGCCCCCAGCTGGACGTTAGACCCGTAGAGAAACTCGGTAATGCGATCGACCACGGGCTTGAGAATCTGCGACCCGCCCGCGTTGTCAGCAAACACCCAGTCACCCCCCAAGGCAGGGAACTGCTGTCGAACAAAATCGAGGTCTAAGGATGAGATCTGACCCATGGTGGTCTGCCTGAGCGCGACAATTCTTTTGAGTATGACGGATTGTCGCCCCTGGGCCGATCAGCTGCCCAGCTTAAAGGCTTCAAGGCATAAGGCATAGATGGCACCAATCTTAAAGCTGTTGATGCAGTCGAGCCACAGGGGTTTGGGAATCTTTCGCAACAGCTCGGGGTCGCGCCAGCGGCGGCTGTACACCAGCCAGCTCACTAGCTCTACCGCCAGCACTAGAAACACCGATATTGTGGTGTCTTGAACGGCGGCCTGGCCCGCGATCGCCGACAGAGACACCGCGATAAAATAGCCACCCAGCAGACTGATAGTCACCAGCGATATTCGCCGCCAGGGGTTGACCAGCCACAGGTTAAACTGGTCGCCCAGATCGTCGATCAGGGTACTGAAACGGGTGCGCTGCATCGGTTCACTCCCTTAGCTGCTGTCAACAGTATTACCGGTACTGGCCTCAAATTTGGCCTCAGAAATCGGCTCGACAGGCGGGGTGTAGCCCCCCCTGACGGCACACATACTCAAGCTGGTCACCCTTCAGGTTGAGGGCTTGAGAAAAGTCTACCCCCACCAGTGTCTCTGCGGTACTGGGTGCCGCTGGGGTAGTGACAAAGCCATCGACCGGCGATCGATCGGGAGTAAAGAACCTCACCTCTGCCAGGTTGACCCCGCTCAGGTTGGCGTCAGTCAAAACTGTGCCTTCAAGATTGGCCCCGCTCAGGTCAGCCTGGGCAAGGTTGGCCCCGCTCAGGTCGGCCTCCTGGAGCTGGGCATTGCTCAGGGTGGTTTGTACCAGGTTGGCCCCGCTCAGATTAGCCCCACTCAAATCAGCCCCCCCCAGGTCGGCGCGGCTGAGGTCGGCCCCCACCAGGGTCGCCGCCGCTAGGTAGGCCTGGTGCAGACGGGCCTCGACCAAAGAGGCCTGGCTGAGGTTGGCGGCGGTAAAGTCGGCCCCCACCAGGCTGGCACCCTCAAACTGTCCATGGCTGAGGTCAGCAGCAATGAACCAGGCGCTGCTGGCATTGGCCCCGGTGAAGTCGGCGTAGGCGGCCAGAGAATTGCTCAGATTGGCCCGCAGCAGGCTAGTGTGGCGAAAGATGGCATGGCGCAGCTGGGCCGCCACCAGGCTGGCCTCAGTCAGATCTGAACCGCTAAAGTCGGTGACCCAGTCGTCGAAGGTGTCGGGGCGGCCATCGGCACCGGGGTCAAAAAATATGGCCTTGCGAAACCGCGCCCCCGAGAGCACCGCGTTGCGCCAGCCAATGCCCGCCAGGTGCTGCTGCTCTAGCAGCAGCGTGAAGGTATCGGGGCCTTCGATGATGTAGCTGAGGTTGGTGCCGCTGAGATCGACCTGGTGAAAGTTGCCGCTGTGGAGCACCAAAATCTTGGCCAGGGTGCGCTTGACCGTGCGCTGCCGCAGCTGAGCCATCAGTTTTTGGTCGTCGGGTAGAGCCAGCAAGTCATTGGCCAAGGCCAGGTTGAGCCGCTGCAAGGCCGGTATGGCCGGTGGCCCCAGGGTCACCAGCGCCTGTTGTAGGGTGTCGAGCAGGCCAGGGTCACCGGTTTGGGCCAGCATATCGACCAGTAGAGGAATCGCCCGGGGGTCTTGGCTGCTGGCTAGAGCTAGGGCCGCCGCCTGGCGATCGCCAAAGGAAGTCGCGTTTTGACTAAGATTTTCGACCAGGGCTAAAAATAGAGCATCCCCCCCCTGGCCGCTGGCCGCTGGCAGTCGGCGATCGAGCCACAGTGCCCCCAGCCCTCCCAGGGCGACGACACCGGCCAGCGCCCCAATCACCGGCAGGTGTCGTCGCCAACCCCTGGGGCCAATCACCTCAGCCGAGTCAGCCGGAGAGAGCACGATCGCCGTTAGCCCGCCATACTCTTCGGTGGTGAGCCCGATCAGGGGAGAGGCTGTCAGCGCCGAGAGCCCCGTCGGGCTGTCTGAGTCGGCGCTAAACGAGTCTAGATCGGTCGGGTCTAGATCGGTCGGGCCAGGGGTGTAGCGGGTAGGCACCTGGCCGCCCCGCAGCAGCAGCACCTTGGTGCCAGCCCCGTAGTCGTACCAGGCCCGGCGCGACGAGTTGGTCTGCCCGGTAGCCCCCGCCCCCAGGCCGCAGACCAGAACCAGCCCGCCCAGCCAGGGCAAACTGGGGAAGGCCCCGCTGGCCAGCCAGAGCCCGTAGGCTCCTATCAGAGGCACCCCCCAGCGCCCTAGCTCTCGCACCAAGACCGCCTGGGCACCAGGGGCAGAACGATGGAGTGCGACCACCTGTAGACCCAGCCAGGCCTTGGGCCAGGTCTTACCGCGTCGGGCTAGCCCGTGCAGTTGGCTGGCGCTCAGAGCCACCGGCAACAATAGGGCACTAAACCACAGCAGGTTGGTGAGGGGTGGTACCTGGGTGACCAGCCGCTGTCGAGACCAGCCCAGGGGACGGGCGATCGCCCCTTGGGCCACCGCCACCGCTGGCGTCAGCGGCACTGTCTCAGCCGTAAACCGCTGGCGTACCACCTCCCCCGCGCCCCAGGGCAGGGCCACGCTGCCCACCAGCAACCCCGCCTCTAGCCCCCAGGCCAGCAGCCGCCGCAGGGCCAAACTGTGCGCCGTCGACAGTCGCCCCTGCACCGGAGCAGCCGAGGCCTGGGTTGAAATGGGCTGTGAGTCAGAAGTCTGCGCCATGGAGTCAGGTATGACAGATCAGACGGGGCGATCGCGGCCATTGTTGACCCAATCCGTGCTTCATCCCCAAGAATTGCCCTCAATCATAGCTAAGCCCTCCCGTTGTGGCAGAAGTTTAGTTGCGGCGCATCGCGGTGGCAAAAGTTACCCCAAGGCTATATACCATGGTCCTTTTTGCTGGCCTGGCACCTTGAAAACTGGCATAACCTACCACTGCCCACCCAGAGGCCTGGTTACGATAGATACATAACCAGCACACGGCTCCTTAAAACCGGGAGGATAGGCCATGAAACGTCTCAGTCAACTCTTCGCTCTCTCTGCAGCTGCCCTAGCTTTGAGCACTGGCGTGGCCTCTGCCCAATCGACAGCTCAAACTCCCCTCACAGAGCCAGTTCAGGTCAGCGGCTCGGTCAACCCCAGCGTCAATTCTAGCTGCGGAGTGCGGGGTGCAGCTGCTGTGCAGACCCTTCAGGTTAACCAAGATTTTGCGGCGGTCGAGATCGCCGTCAGCAATGGCACCAATGGCCTTACCCTGCTAATTGAAGGCAGCAACGGCTTTAGCGAGTGCCACACCAGCAGCGGAGGCGCTATCAGTGCCCCTGGGCTGCTCAACCGAGGCACCTACTCTTTTTATGTTGGCAACAGCAGCCCTACGCCCACCAGCTACACGCTCACTATTCGATAAAGCTAGGGGCCGCAAGCATCAGGAGCGAGGGGTAAGCCGCTACCCCTCACTCCCTTGGCGGTGGTGCAGCCGAGTCAGCGAAATTCTGGCGGACTCAGAGACTTGGAATTGAGAGTCTTTTTCGAGGTAGCGCAGGGCGGGCTCGGTCTTGGGAGAAGGTAGGTTGCCCAGGGCTTCGGCTAGGCGCTGGCGCACCAGCCAGTCGTCAGCCTGGGCAAACTTGAGAATTTCATCGACAGCGTCTAGGTCGCCAATCTCGCCAACAGCGGCGATCGCCGCCTGCTGCATCACCGTTTCTTCGCTCTGGAGCGCCTGCATCAGCACATCGTGGGCACGGGGGTCTTTGAGATTGCCCAAGGAAACAGCGGCGCTAAAGCGCACCAGCCAGTCGGTATCTTCATAAAACGCCCGCACTAGGGTCTCAAAGGCGCGGGGGTCTTCGAGGTAGCCCAGCGCCCCAGCGGCGTCGGCCCGAATACCGTAGTCGGGGTCAGAGGTGAGTAGGTTGATCAAAATATCGTAGGCCTGGTCGTCGGGCTTGAGGCCCAGGGCAAACACCGCCATGGAGCGAATTTGCAGATTTTGGTCGTTGAGCGCCTGACGAATCAGCGGTGCCGCCTCAGCGGCGGGCACATGGCGCAGCGAGGCCAGGGCCAGCATGCGATCTTTGGAGTCTTCGCTTTTGAGCTGAGCCGAGATCTGCTCTAAATCCATGGGAAAGGTGCACTACGAACGATCTTCTTCAGTATAGGGAGTTTGGGGGAGGGAGGGATTGGGAAAGGAGAGGCGTGACACAAGTTTTGAATGGTGAGGGTTGAATTGCAGGCGTCAGTGCAAACCTCAAAATTGAGAATTCATACGAAATCCGATTGGGTAAACCCCGATTCACAATCAGGAACCTTGTAGGGGCGTAGCATGCTACGCCCCTACAAAGCGGGTGTATTCAAATAGGATTCGGCATCAAAACTAAGGAAATCTGGGGATAAAGAAGATATTCCCAGGCAAGGCCACAGGCCCTGCGCCCTCGCGAGGAAGCAAAATTCTTGGGTGTTTTCTTTGTCAGAATTGTCCTCAGTTTTTATCACCACTTTCTCAAGCGGCCAAAATGCTCTTCGCCCCGTCGGGAGGGGATGGAGTTGCCGACTGGGTCTAGGCTCAGCACCTCGAAGTGGGGGGTAAACAGCTGGCGCACTTCGGCGGGGGTAGTGCCAAAGGGCGGGCCACCGGGGCGCTGGTGGGTGAAGAATACGGCCAGCAGTTCACCACCAGGGGTGAGTAAATCGGCCACCAGGGCGGCGTAGGCGGGGCGCAGGGCCGGGTCGATCGCACAAAAGCAGGTGTGCTCGATGGCATAGGCAAACTGCCCGGCGAACTCGGGCACCAGGTCAAAAATATCTCGCTGCAGCAGGTGCAGCGGCAGGTTTTGGGCCTGGGACTGGGCGTCTAGGGCGGCGATCGCCGAGGGGGCAAAGTCTACGGCGGTGACCGTAAAGCCGTGGCGGGCAAACAGCAGGGCGTCATGGCCGCGCCCGGCCCCCAGGGCGATCGCCGTCCCTGGCAAAGGGGCACTGTCAGCCCCCAGCAGCGCACTCAAAGCGGGGGCGGGCTGGCCAAGATCCCACCGGGTGGTGCCCGCCTGGTAGCGCTGTTCCCAGGCGGCGGGGCTGAGGGGGGGCGGGCTTTGGGCAGTCATGGAAAACTCCGGTGTATGCTCGGCTATAGCTATGTATAGAGTCTTTTAGGGTAGCGCGTATGCAGCGACGACAGCTATTGGGCGGCTTGGGGGGCGCAGCAGCGGCGATCGCCCTGGGGCAAAAAGCCACCTATTCCCAAGGGCAGTCTAGTCGGCAGCCTGCGGTTAGGCCAGCCCGCCTGCGGGCTGGCGACACAGTGGCCATTGTCAGCCCGGCGGGGGCCACCTTTGAGCGCGATCGCCTCAACCTGGTGATCGACGCCGTCAAAGCCCTGGGCTTTGTGCCCCTAGTGGCCCCCCACGCCCTGGCCCGCTATGGCTACCTGGCGGGCACCGACCAGCAGCGTGCCGCCGATATCAACGCCATGTTTGCCGACCCGACCGTCAAGGCGCTGCTGCCGGTGCGGGGCGACTGGGGCAGCGCCCGCATTTTGCCCTACCTCGACTACGACATCATTCGCGCCCACCCTAAGGTGGTGATGGGCTTTAGCGATATCTCTGCGCTGCTGTTGGGGCTCTACGCCCAGACCGGGCTGGTGACCTTTCACGGCCCCCACGGCCTCACCGCCTGGCGATCTGACCAGGTGGAGCTACTGCGCCGCGTTGTGATGGCTGGCGAAGCGCTGACCTATAGCAACCCCCTGGTGGGGGCCGACCAAGACCGCCTCATGCGCGACCAGGGCCGCATTCACACCCTGACTGCCGGACGGGCCACCGGCCCACTGCTGGGGGGCAATCTATCGGTGATTGCGGGCATTGTGGGGTCGCCCTACATGCCCGACACCAGCGGGGCCATTCTGTTTTTAGAAGACGTGGGCGAGTCGCCCTACCGGGTCGATCGCATGCTGACTCAGCTCAAGCTGGCGGGGGTGCTCGACGGGCTGGCGGGGTTTGTGTTTGGTCAGTGCACCGCCTGCGGCCCCGGCTCGGGCTACGGCTCCCTCACCCTAGAAGAAATTTTGCAAGACCACATTCGGCCCCTAGGCATACCGGCCTACAGCGGGGCCTGGATTGGCCATGTGGAGCCGATGTGGACGCTGCCTATCGGCGGAGTGGTGACCATGGATGCGACCCTGGGCACGCTGCAAATGCAGACGGCGGCGGTGATGTAGAAATAGGGCCCTAGGGCTAAGGATTTCGCCAGCCCAAGGATCAGGACAGTGTTCAGGCTGCGATCGCCCCCAGGTTCTCGACGAGTTTGCGGCAGCGATCGCTGACTGTGGCCCAGTCTTGCTGGGCGATCGCAGCCTGAGAAAACAGACCGCTGGAGAGGCCCACGGCGATCGCGCCTGCCTGCACCATGGCCGCCGCATTTTCCACCGTCACCCCGCCCGTAGGCACCAGGGGAATGGCCGCCAGCGGCCCCTGCATGCTCCGCACGTAGCTGGCCCCGCCCACGGCGCTGATCGGGAATACCTTCACCGCCGCTGCCCCCAACCGATAGGCCGCCAGCACCTCATTGGGCGTCAGCGCCCCTGGCACTAGAGGAATCTGCAAAGTCTGGGCCAAGTGAATCAGCGTCGGGTCGGTGTGGGGGCAAAAGCAAAACTGCGCCCCGGCCTCCACCGCCTGGGCCAGATCGGCCAGAGAGAGCGCCGTCCCGATGCCCACGGTACAGTGGGGCAGCTGATGGCGCAGTTTTTCTACCAGTAGGGCAGGCTCAGCACTGTCCCAGGTGATTTCAATCAGGCGCATACCTCCGGCGGCGGCAGCTTCGGCCATGCCCAGACCCTGGTCAACCTGGGAGGCGCGAATGACGGCGATCGCCCGGTGCTGCCGCAGCAGAGCCAAAAATGAGTCTTTATCCATCACCCCATGCCAATGGCGCAGGCTAAACGATAGAGCCACTGTAGAACCTTTTGTAACGCTCTTTTTGGCCAGCTTTCTGTAGCCAATTGCAGTGAAGATATCTGACTAAGCAATCGCTAAACCCCTCGAGGTTGGTACGATCTTCTTTATATAGGACTTCTCATCAAATCCGAGTCCATCACCCCCGCTTCACCGCCCTTCGATAAAAACGCGAGGGCGGCTCTGTCAAACGGCCTCCGGTATTCGCCCTGATTCAACGGGGATGAGCCTACAAGATTTGGTGTTACCCGGCGCACAACTAGCGCCCAAGAGGACTACACCATGGATAAAAAACTTCTGATTTATAGCCTTGCTAGCCTTGCCGCCGGCAGTGCCGTTACAGCCCTGGTGATGACGGCTGTTCAAACCCCTAGTTTGCAAGCATCACCGGGGGGTGAAGCGATCCCTGTGGCTCAAACCCAGGGGGCTGGGCCTCAAACTTCGACGGTTTCAGGCATGCCGGGCACGATCACCCAGGCCGAGCAGCGGTTCATTATCATGATGATTCCTCACCATGAGGGGGCGATCGCCATGGCTGACCTAGCCCTAGAGCGATCGCAGCGCCCTGAAATTTTGGCCCTAGCCGAATCGATCAAACAGTCTCAGACCCAAGAAAATGAGCAAATGCGCACCTGGTATCGGCAGTGGTACGGCGCTGATGTACCACTGCCGATACCGGGCCAGGGGATGATGGGGTGGAACCGGGGCGGCTCACCGTGGAACAATACCGAACTCTCTCCACAAACTGGCAACCGGCCCCAGGGCATGGGTATGCACCGCTACCGTGGGAATGGCCGATTTGGCCTGGGGCAGTCGGGCTGGCAGCCAGGCATGGGCTGTATGGGCATGAGGTCGATGACCGGCGATCTAAGCGCCCTAGAAAACGCGCCAGACTTTGACCGGGCCTTTATCGAAGAGATGATACCCCACCATCAGATGGGGGTGATGATGACGCAGATGATGGTGAGCAATAGCGATCGTCCTGAAATGCAAGCCCTGGCCCAAACCATCATCGACACCCAGACGGCTGAAATCAACCAAATGCAGCAGTGGTATCAAGACTGGTACCAATAGATCTCCCTAGGCTTTGCCCTGCTGGCGCTTGACCACCTCGTTGTAGGCAAAAAAGGCAATCAGAATCAGGGATGCCGAAAAGATGGTCGTTAAAGTCCCCAGGGCATAGAGGGCCGGAGAGGTGACGTTGGTGGTCATACCGAAGATCTCCAGCGGCAGGGTGTTGCGCTGGCCCGACACCAGCGACGTGCGGGTAAACTCATCGTAGGAGAGGGTAAAGGTGAGCAGCCCCACCCCCAGCAAACTTGGGGCAATCAGCGGCATCACAATCTCCCAGAAAGTCTTGGAGTCGGTAGCCCCCAAATCGCGGGCAGCCTCTTCGTAGGAGGGGTTAAAGCGGTTGAAGATGCCCAGCATGATCAAAAATGCGATCGGCAGGGTCCAGGTCAGGTGCGCCCCCAGCCCCGAGGTAAACCAGTTGGTCGGCCAGCCCATCACCTGAAACACCACCCCAATGCCCAGCGACACCAAAATGCTCGGCACAATCAGGCTGGCGATGGTCATGTAAAAGATCACCGTCGAACCTTTGAACCGCTGGCGAAAGCCCATGCTGGCCAACACCGAAGCCGTCAGGGTAATGGCCACCACCACAAAGCCGAGAAAGAGCGATCGCACAAACGGCTCAATAAAGTTGCCCACCCGCTGCTCTTGAAACACCTGCCCCAGCCAGTAGAAGCTAAGGCCCTTCATCGGGAAGGTCAGCCCCCCCTCTGGTCCCTGGAGAGACAGCATAAAAATGGTAATCATCGGGCCGTAGAGAAACAGCACGAAGAGGCAAAAGAAGGCGAGAAGCAGGTAGAAAGAAAGAGAGCGTTTTTGCATGGTGATTTTCTAGGATGAATGGTGGGCAATGCCCACCCTACGGTTCGCCAAATCCCCTCCTGGGAGGGGCAGGGGTGGGTTCATCCCCTCCTGGGAGGGGTAGGGGTGGGTCTGCCCAGAACCTTGCAGACCCACCCCGCCCTATCGGGCACCCCTCCTAGGAGGGGACGGTTTTCTACAGTTCCTTGCGAATATCCAGCACCCGCAGAATGGAGACAATGATCAGCATCGTCACCGCCAGCAGCACCATCGCATTGGCCGCCGCCAGGGGATACTGCAAACTGCCGATCTGGGTTTGAATCAGCTTGCCCACCGAGGCCGACTGCCCGCCGCCCATCAGCCGCACCGTCACAAATTCGCCCATGATCAGGGTGACGATAAAGATCGAGCCGATCGCAATCCCCGGTGCCGACAGCGGCAAAATCACTTCCTTAAAAGTTTGAAACCCTGAGGCGCCGAGATCTTCGGCGGCAGTGACGAGCGATCGCTCAATGCGCATCAAACTGTTAAAAATTGGCGCAATCATAAAAATGATGTACAGGTGCACCATCCCCAGCACCACCGCAAAATCTGAAAACAGCAAAAACTGGAGCGGCTCCTGGATCAAACCAATGCCCATCAGCCCCTGGTTGACCAAACCCTCGCGCCCCAGCAGCGGCACCCAGGAGATCATACGAATGATATTCGACGTCCAAAAGGGAATAGTACACACTAGAAACAGCAAAATTTGCCACTCTAGCTTGGGCACATGAAAGGCCAAAAAATAGGCCACCGGGTAGCCAATCAGTAGCGTCGCCAGCCAGGTTAACCCCAAGAACTTGAACGTATTCAGGTAGGTCTTAAAGGTCACATCGGTCAAAATCCCCCGATAGTTGTCGAGGGTAAAGGCCGGGGTCATGGAGTAGCCGTTAAACTCCCAAAAGCTCACCACCCCAATCATGAGAATGGGGAACACCAGAAACAGCAGAAATACCAATGTCTGCGGTGTGATCAGCGCGTAGGGCTTGAGGGTTTTCCAGGTTTCAGACATGGGGAAAATATTCCAAGGTTGATTGTTCTAGCCTCGGTTGTGGCCCTCAACCCTAAATCCCTCTCCCTGGGGGAGAGGGACTTTGCATATTCTGGCTCCCCTCTCCCTGGGGGAGAGGGGCTGGGGGTGAGGGCACATCATGGCAGCGAGAGACCAGGGGGATCTACGACGCAATAAACTCGTTCCACTTCTGCACCAGGTAGGTATTTTCCTCCATGGTCGAGTTCCAGCAGACGATGTTGCCAAAGCGCTCGTCGAAGGAGCCGCCGTCGCGGGTGACACCGGTTTTGGCCAAGGTCTTACCGAAGGGGTCGACGATGTCTTCGGCGGCAGGCTTGCCCTCGTACCAAAAATCCCACTCGGCGGCAGACATAAACTTGCGGGCGGTCTCGGGCGCAGCACTGTAGTAGCCCTGGCGACCGAGGAAGGCTCCTACCCAGCCGTCAAGCATCCAGTTGATGTATTCGTAGGCGGCGTCGAGCTGAATGCCCTCCAGATTTTTGGAGAGGCCAATGCCGCCGCCCCAGCCCCGGTAGCCCTCTTTGAGTGGGGCGTAGATGCACTCAATGCCCTGGGACTGCACAGCGGTTACAGCGGGTGACCACATCGATTGCAGCACCACTTCGCCAGAACTCATCAGGTTGACCGACTCGTCAAAGGTCTTCCAGAAGGCGCGAAACTGGCCGTTGGCCTTTTGCTCCTTCAAAATCTCAATGATTTGGTCGATCTCGGCCCTGGTCATGTTGCCCTTGTCGCCAAAGGTCATTAGTCCCAGCGACTCAGCCACCATGGCCGCGTCCATAATGCCGATCTGGGGAATGTCGAGGATGGAGGTTTTGCCCTTAAATTCTTCGTTAAAAAGCTCGCCCCAGCTTTCGATTTTGCGGCCCACCAGGTCGGGGCGGTAGCCCAGGGTGTCGGCGTTGTACTGGAAAGGAATTAGCGTCGCGAAGTCGGTGGGGGTGGGAGAAAATTCTTTTGAGTCTGGCCCGGTGAGGTACTGCACTCGGTAGGGAGCGGTGCCCTGGGAGCCTTCTACCGGCATGCCTTTGAACTCGCCAGTTCTGAAGAAGGAGACAATTTGGTCGTAGTTGGTGACGCGCTTGATGTCGATGGGCTGGAGGTTGCCGGAGGGCACCACCAGAGGCAGGCTGAAATATTCGCCGTCGAAGATGTCGTACTGGCCGGGCTGGGTGATGGCGATCTGGTTGTTTTCTTCGGTGCTCAGCGCCCGCATGTCGAACTTAAAGCCCAGGTCTTCTTGGGCCTTGTCGCGAATGTCGTTGATCTGCGAGACGCCGGTGCCAATCAGCCGCAGGGTGACGTCTTTGGTTTGGTTGGTGTTGACCTGGGGGCCGGGGGCCGGGTTGTTGGGCGTGCCGGAGGGGGCGGCGCAGCGGGTGGCGGTGAGAAATGCGCCAGCAGCGAGACCGGTGCGGATAACTTGACGACGAGAAAACTGAGCCATGGTGAACGATTAATGAATGAACGGCGGAGGGTGTGGAGGAGAAGGCTGGATCTGCCCAGGCCGAGTCCAGTTCAGGATCTGTGGTTTTCCTACAGGTAGAGTTCTACCTCTGGACTCGGATAGAGGGTTAGTGGGACAGAAAAACGCAGTCGGCAGCAGCCCAGTCGAGTACAACCACCTGACCTTCCTCGAATGAGGTGGTGAGCCAGTCGGGGGTGCGAGCCTTGTAGAGCACCTCCATGCCGCTGCGCTCTAGCACCAGCGAGACACGGGTGACGTAGCCGGTGAACTCGACGGCGGTGATGCGGGCGGTGACCCGGTTGGTGGCGGGGCCGCAGGTAGACTGCTCCGCTTCGTCGAGAGACTTGATCTGCATCAGGTCGGCGCGGATGCAGCAGGCGGCTTCGCTGCCCACCTGGGCGTAGTCGCCGAGGCAGAGCAGGTGGCCCAACTCCGGCACATCGAGCTGGATGAGCTGACCGCTGGTGTCTTGCACCGCGCTGGTGATGGTGCCCGCAAAGATGTTGTTGTCGCCGGTAAACCGGGCCACAAACTTCGACAGGGGTTTGGTGAAGATTTCGCTGGGGGTGCCCACTTGGTCAACCCGACCGTGGTCCATAACTACGATTTGGTCGGAGAGGGAGTAGGCTTCGTCTTGGTTGTGGGTGACCTGAATGAAGGTCATGCCGAACTGGCGCTGAAGCTTGCGCAGCTCGCCGCGAGTCTTGACCCGCAGGGATTCGTCGAGGGCGCTGAGGGGCTCGTCGAGCATGAGCACCTGGGGCCGAGTAACCAGGGCGCGGGCGAGGGCGACCCGCTGCTGTTGACCACCGCTGAGCTGGGCGGGCTTGCGATCGCTAAAACCACTCAGCCCCACTACCTCTAGCATTTCACCCACGCGGTGCTGGCGGTCGGCTTTGGTCATGCCGCGCATTTTGAGGCCAAAATCGACGTTGTCCCACACGGTTTTATGGGGAAACAGCGCATAGTTTTGAAACATCATCGCCGTGTTGCGCTGGGTGGCGGGAATGCCGTTGATGCGGGTGTCGCCGATGTAGATATCGCCTTTAGAAATATCTTCGTGGCCTGCAATCATGCGCATAGTGGTGGTTTTGCCACAGCCACTGGGGCCTAATAGACAGGTGTATGACCCGGCGGGAATGTCGAGGGTAATATTTTGAACGGCAGCAAATGAGCCGTAGCTTTTTGTGACATCCCGGAGAGAAACTCCCTTAGCTTCGGCCTGAAGGTCTGCAGGCACTGTTTCAAGGGCGAGTACTGGCTCTAGTTGTACGTCTTGCATAGTAAGGCCACTTTTTAACGCTTGATGTACTCGATCAATGGGATAAAACAGCTGGGCAAGAGCCAGTTCTACCGCGCCTTTCAATCAGCTCACTTATAAAATTCTCTCTCAATGTGTACTGTATGCAGGGATACATTTTAGCGAGGACGCCGGAGCCGCCGGGTTTTTCTAAGTCTGCATATTACGTCAAATGAGCGGATGACCCTAACGGTTTGCCTAGACATATTGCGAGATGCAAAGCTCGCTTAGTCGCCTAGGTTCGCTACAAATCTTTAAGCGATGTCTAAGGAAATATGACAAACCTTCCCTAGATTTCCTCAGGTCTTGAACAATTAAGGCATAGGAGAAGCGCCCTGCAATCGTCAATCTCTAGCCAGGAAATATCAGAATTCTGGGCTGGTTTTGTACGTTTACGCTCGCTTTATTGTCCCAACGAGAGACGGCTGAATGATTAACCTAACACCGCAGGATGTGCGGCTTAAGGCCACTGCCCGCAGTAAAGAAGATGCGATCCGTCAGGCGGGAGAATTGCTGGTCAGTCGTGGCCGCATTCAGGCAGGTTACATCGACAGCATGGTGGCGAGAGAGACCCAGGCCAACACCTACCTCGGCAACAGTATTGCCATTCCCCACGGGCAGCCCGCCCAGCGCGACCTGATTGAAACCACGGGTATTGTGGTGCTGCAAATGCCTGCCGGGGTGGAGTGGAACCCCGGCGAGGTGGTGCGGCTGGTGGTGGGCATTGCGGCGAAGTCGGATGAGCACCTGCAAATTCTCACCAACCTGACCCACGTGCTGGACGATCCTGCCGCTGTCCAACAGCTGGTGGAGACAGAAAATGCGCAGGTGATCTGCGATCGCCTCACCGGCCAGTCCACCGTGGTCAAAACCCTGGATACCGACGGCTTTGACCAGTTTATAGACCTCACTATCGACGCGCCAACGGGCCTGCACGCTCGACCTGCGACGGTGTTTGCCGATTTGGCAAAATCCTTTAGCGCCGAGGTGCGAGTGCGCTACGGCGACCAGGTGGCCAACGGCAAAAGTCTAATGTCGCTGCTCAAGCTCGGCGTTGAGCGCGATGGCGTGGTGCGGGTGCTGGCCAAGGGCAGCGATGCCACCGAGGCGCTGAATGCTTTGCAGCAGGCGGTAGAAGATGGGCTGGAGGAAGAGGATGAAGTAGCGGCCAGTCCCGCACTGGAATTGTCTGCCTTAGACTTGGAGAGCCCTGCGATAGGCGGGGTGGCAGCATCTCCAGGGTTAGCCATTGCTCCCCTGTATCGCTTCCGCCATACCAAACTAGAATTTGCCGAAACCGCTGAGGATGCGGTGGCCGAGCAGGGGCGGCTGAGGGATGCGATCGCCGCCGCCGATGCCGATCTAGCCGAGCTGTACAACACGATTAAAGAACGCTCCGGCAAGGCCAAGGCCGCCATCTTTCAAGCCCATCGGGAATTCCTATCTGACCCCGAACTGCAACAGGAGGCGCTGAACCGCATTCCACCCCACCACAGTGCCCCCTGGGCCTGGCAGCAGATGATCGAGGCTAGGGCTAAGGAGCTAGAGGCGCTGGCCGACCCGGTGCTCTCGGGCCGAGCGGCAGACGTGCGTGATGTGGGGCAGCGGGTGCTGGCGCGGCTGGTAGGCCAGGGGGATGCGGGGGCGGGTCTGCCCGATCACCCGGTGATTCTCATTGCCGACGATCTGGCCCCCTCCGATACGGCGGGCCTAGACCCAGCCAAAATCCACGGGTTCTGTACGGCGGCGGGCGGGGCGACCAGCCACACGGCGATCATTGCGCGATCGCTCAACATTCCTGCCGTGGCGGGGGCGGGGGTTAAAATTCTGGATTTGCCAGAGGGAGCCACAGCGATTCTCGACGGCGACAAAGGCCAGCTCTACCCAAACCCCACCGAGGCAGATCTGGCGAAGGCAAGGCAGGCCATGGGCGATCGCGCCCAGTTGCGCGATGTAGAGCAGCAAACTCGCTTTCAGGCCGCCATTACCACCGACGGCCACCGCATTGAAGTCGTCGCCAACATCGGTGGCCCAGCCGATGCCGCCCCCGCCATCCAAGCCGGGGCCGAAGGTGTGGGGCTGCTGCGCACAGAATTCCTCTTTCTCAACCGCAGTGCGCCCCCCAGCGAAGACGAACAGTACGACGCGCTGCGCCAGATGACCGACGCCCTCCACGGCCTGCCGCTGATCGTCCGCACTCTGGATATTGGCGGCGACAAGCACGTGCCCTACCTGAACCAGCCTGCCGAAGAAAATCCCTTCCTCGGCATTCGGGGAATTCGCCTGTGCCTGGAGCGCACCGACCTGTTTGAGACCCAGCTTCGCGCCATTCTGCGGGCGGCGCGCGGCGGCTACATCCGTATCATGTTCCCCATGATCGCCACGCTAGAGGATATTCGTGCCGCCAAGACGGTGCTGGAGTCGGTGCAGGCGGCGACGGATGGCCCCCCCGTCGAAATCGGCATGATGGTGGAAGTGCCCAGCGCCGTGCTAATGGCGGCAGAATTTGCCCAGGAAGTGGACTTTTTCTCGGTGGGCACCAACGACCTGACTCAGTACCTGCTGGCGATGGATCGGGGCCACCCCACCCTGGCGAAGCAGGCCGAGGCCCTGCACCCTGCCGTACTGCGGGCGATCGCCCAAACCGTGCAAGGGGCTAAGCTCTCCGGCAAGTGGGTGGGCGTCTGCGGCGGCCTAGCGGGCGACCCCCAGGGCGCCATGATTCTCGCCGGGCTGGGGGTCAAAGAACTCAGCATGGATATCCCCAGCATCCCTAAGGTGAAGGCGCGGCTGCGGAGGGCCTCGATGAAGCAGATGCAGCGGCTAGCGCAGAAAGCGATCGCCTGTCGCACCGCCGAGGAGGTGAGGGCGCTATGACCCACCCCCCCAGAATGCAGCGGATTACTACGGTGACGCTCAACCCAGCGATCGACCAGACGGTCTCAATTCCCAACTTTCGCGCCGATGCGGTAAACCGGGTCGATTGGAAACAGGATGATGCGGGCGGCAAAGGCGTGAATGTGGCCTCTTTTCTCGCCGAGGCGGGCCATCGAGTCAGCGTCACAGGATTTCTCGGCAAGGAAAATGATGCATTGTTCAAAGCCCTCTTTCACCACAAGGGCATTGACGATCACTTTGTCTATCTGTCCGGCGAAACCCGCGTCAACATTAAAATCGTAGACGACGCCCAGGGCCAGGTCACCGACATCAACTACCCCGGCCAGGCCCCCACCCACCAGGATATCGATGGGCTGCGCAATGTCATCCACGCCCTGGCCAGGAGCTGCGACTGGTTTGTCTTTTCGGGCAGCGTGCCCGCCTGCATGTCCACCGACATCTACGACGAGCTGATCGGTGCTCTCAAAGCCCAGGGCAAAACCGTAATTCTCGACACCAGCGGCGACGCCCTGCGCTTTGGCCTGCCCGCCAAACCCGACCTGATCAAGCCCAACAAGGCGGAGCTAGAGGAGGTGCTGAACACCCGCTTGGAGAGCCACGCGGAGGTTGTCGCCGCCGCCCGCGAGCTGATCGCCTCCGGCATTCGCTACGTGGTGGTGTCGATGGGGGCCGAGGGGGCGCTGTTTATCGATCGCACCCAGGCCTTCCACGCCCAGCCGCCGCCCGTGGCGATCAAAAGCACCGTTGGCGCAGGCGATGCCATGGTGGCAGGCACCGTGGCAGGGCTGATTGAGGGGCATCCGTTGAGAATCTGCGCCACCCTGGCGACGGCGTTTTCGATGGGTGCCCTGGGGGAAATCGGGCCGAGGTTACCCCCGATGGAGAAAATCCACGCCATGCAAAAGCTCGTCACCCTCCAGGAGGTGGTGTGATCTCCGTGCCAATCCCCGTAGGGTGCATAGCACCCCAGGCGCAGCTTCGCCTACGCGGCCAGATCCCCTAGGCCCTGAATCGATCACCCCCGCGCCGCAATGCACCACCCAAAACACGGTCCTAGGCGGTGCATTGCGGCGCGAATGCACCCTACGCCCCACCCATTCCCCCATCCACCCTTCTACCCAAACACGCTATGACCAAAATCGTTGCTGTTACCGCTAGCGCCTCTAGCAACGCCCATGCCCAGATGGCGGCGGAAGCTCTTAAGCGCACTGCCCAGGCGATGGGCTATGAGATTGCGACCGAGGCCCAGGGCGGTGCTGTCGCCACCGCTCTCCACCCTGACGATATCCAACAGGCCGATGTGGTGATTGTGGGGGCCGATGGGCCGGTGGAGCGCGATCGCTTCTCCGGCAAACCCGTCTACGCCGTCTCCACCAGCGAGGCCATCCGCAATACCGAGATGGTGATTCAAAGCGCCGTCGCTCTGGTGGGGCACGGCCCCAGCCTGGGGGCGATCAAAACCACGCCCCACCCCCACGACCCGCTGCCGGAGGACGTCTCCAGCGCGGTGTCTGGGGCAGAATCCGCCGCTGCTACCAGGTTCTTTGTCGGCGTCACCTCCTGCCCCACGGGCATTGCCCACACCTTTATGGCCGCTGAGGGGCTGAAGCAGGGGGCCGCCAAGCTGGGCCACGACATCAAAGTTGAAACCCAGGGTTCTGTCGGGTCGCAAAATGCCTTGACCGATGAAGAAATTGCCCGCGCCGACGCGGTGATCGTCGCCGCTGACACCCACGTAGATCTGTCTCGCTTTAGCGGCAAGCGACTGTACCAAACCTCCACCAAAGCCGCCATCCACAGCGGCGCCGATGTCGTCACTGCGGCGCTAGATGCACCAGTAGCCGGGGGCGGTAGCGGCGCAGCCGAGAGCGGTTATCTGGATGAAGTGAACCGCGCCAAGGCCGAGCGTTCTGAAGGTCGCTCTGGCCCCTACAAGCACCTGCTCACCGGGGTCAGCTACATGCTGCCGGTGATTGTGGCTGGGGGCCTGATCATCGCCCTGTCTTTTGTGTTTGGCATCAACCCGCCCGAGGGCAGCTTTGGCGACGCGCTGATGCAGATTGGCGGCGGCGCAGCCTTTGCGCTGATTGTGCCGGTGCTATCGGGCTTTATTGCCTTTTCCATTGCCGATCGCCCCGGTATTGCCCCCGGTCTGATCGGCGGCATGTTAGCGGCGAATTTGGGCATGGGTTTTCTCGGCGGCATTCTCTCGGGCTTTCTCGCCGGTTATGTGGCCAAGTTTGTGCGCGACAAGGTCAACCTGCCCGCCAACTTCGAGGGCCTCAAGCCGGTGCTGGTGATTCCCCTGCTGGCAACGCTGGTGGTGGGGCTACTGCTGGTCTATGTCTTTGGTGCCCCGGTGCGCTTCATTATGGACGGCCTGACCACCTACCTAGAGGGGCTGAGCGGCACCAACGCCGTGCTGCTGGGGCTGCTTTTGGGCGGCATGATGGCGATCGACATGGGCGGCCCCGTCAACAAGGTGGCCTACACCTTTGCGGTGGGACTGCTGACCACCAACATCTACGCGCCCATGGCGGCGGTGATGGCGGCGGGCATGACCCCGCCCCTGGGGTTAGCGCTGGCCACCTTTGTTTCCAAAAAATACTTCAACCAAGCGGAGCAAGAGGCGGGCAAGGTGGCCTCGGTGCTGGGCATTTCCTTTATTACCGAGGGGGCGATTCCCTTTGCGGCCAACGACCCGCTGCGAATTTTGCCCGCCTGCATTGCCGGGTCTGCGGTGGCCGGGGCGCTGTCCATGGCCTTTGGCTGCACCCTGCGCGCCCCCCACGGCGGCATCTTTGTGCTGGCGATACCAAACGCGGTAGAGAACGTGGGGCTATATATTGTGGCGATCGCCGCTGGCACCTTGGTCACCGCACTGGTCACCGTGCAGCTCAAGCACTGGTTTCCAAAAAAGCGAGAGGCGATCGCCGAGGCGTAGAGTCGCCTAAACCCGACATCTAGTCGCCCAGACCCCAGGGGGTTCTTGCTGCGGTCAGCCAATACCCGTGGGCTGACCGTAGAAGCCCCCTGGGGTCTAGCCATAGCTCAACCTTTCACCACGATTAGAAAAACCAATTGCTCACCCGATTATTTTGTGAAACAGAAATGCTATCGTTTTATCCATAGACTTTTTTAGATGCCAGATTCATTTTCATTTACCGAACTCAATAAAGGATTTAGGTGCTGCGATGGGCATCACAAATCACATTAACTTCCGCCATGTGCGCGGAGACCTGTTTGGGGGCGTTACCGCTGCGGTCATTGCCCTACCAATGGCCCTGGCCTTTGGGGTGGCCTCGGGGGCAGGAGCCGCCTCGGGCCTCTACGGGGCCGTAATTGTCGGTTTCTTTGCGGCGCTGTTTGGGGGCACGCCGACGCTAATTTCAGAGCCCACTGGCCCGATGACCGTGGTGTTTACCGCCGTCATTGCCCAGCTGATCGCCTCTGACCCCGAAAACGGTATGGCCATGGCCTTTACCGTCGCCATGCTGGCCGGGATTTTTCAGATCATCTTCGGCTTTCTCAAGCTGGGTCGCTACGTGACGCTGATGCCCTACCCGGTGATCTCGGGCTTTATGTCGGGCATTGGCATCATTTTGATCATCTTGCAGCTAGGGCCGTTTTTGGGCCACGCCACCCCCAAGGGCGGCGTGATTGGCACCCTCACCAGCCTGCCAGAGATGGTGTCTACCCTCGACCCGGTAGAGGTGGCTTTGGGGGTATTTTCCCTGGCGGTGCTGTTTCTGATGCCCAAGCAGTTTAAGCGGTGGGTGCCGCCCCAGCTGTTGGTGCTCATCGGTGGCACGCTGCTGGCTTTGGTGGTTTTTCCCAATGCTGACCTGCGGCTGATTGGCGAAATACCCACCGGGCTGCCGTCGCTGCAGCTGCCCACCTTTGGGCCGGGCCAGGTGCAGACCATGCTGGTGAATGGCCTGGTGCTGGGCATGCTGGGCTGCATTGACGCCCTGCTGACGGCGATGATTGCCGACAGCATTACCCGCACCCAGAGCGATGCCAATAAAGAGCTGATCGGTCAGGGTATCGGCAACCTGATGTCGGGTCTGTTTGGCGGCATGCCGGGGGCCGGGGCCACCATGGGCACGGTGGTAAATATTCAGGCCGGGGGCAAAACCGCCCTGTCGGGCCTAGTGCGGGCAGGCATCTTGCTGGTGGTGGTGCTGTGGGCTGCGCCCCTGACCAAAACCATTCCCCTGGCGGTGCTGGCGGGTATCGCGGTCAAGGTCGGCTTTGACATTCTCGACTGGAGCTTTCTCAAGCGCGCCCACAATGTGTCTTGGAAAGGCACCGCCATCATGTATGGCGTGATGTTTCTCACGGTGTTTGTAGATTTGATCGTGGCGGTGGGCGTGGGCGTGTTTATCGCCAACATGCTCACCATTGATCGCCTCAGCAAGCTTCAGTCTGAGCAGGTGCGCACCATCACCGACTTTGACGACGATGTGGCCATGAGCCCTGAAGACAAGACGCTGATGGATCAGGCCAATGGTCGGGTGCTGGTGTTTCACCTCAATGGCCCGATGATTTTTGGGGTGGCGCGGGCGATCGCCCAAGAGCAGACCGCGATGGCGGCCCACGATGTGCTGATTGTGGACTTGCAGGATGTGCCCCACCTGGGGGTGACGGCGGCCCTGGCCTTAGAAAATGCCATTCAAGATGCCAGCGATGCCAGACGGCAGGTGTTTGTGGTCGGGGCCCAGGGCAAAACCCTGAGTCGTCTCGAAAAGCTCGGCGTGCTGCGGTTTGTGCCCGCTGAGCACCTGGTCGCCACTCGCACCGAAGCGCTCCAGGCGGCGCTGCAATTGCTGGCGGTTCAAGACGGCCTAGAGCCATCCCTCGCCGCTGAGCCAGGAGCCACGGCGGTCTAGATTCTTCGCCGGGTGTGTCATCGGGGTTACCTACAGCTCTCCTTCATGAGGGGGCAAGGGGCAGCCTCATGGTGTGCTGCGCCCGCATGAAATTTGCCATATCTGTATTGCAAGGTTTTAAGGAGGTATCGATAGTGAATTGTGCTTTGTCTGCGATCGCAGGATGGCCGCTGTTGGCCACTGCTGAAACTGGGGCCGAAATTGGGCCAATGGTGCTGGCTGGAGTGCTGCTCAGCCTGGTGGTGATCTATGTCGCCAGCAAGCTGGGGGGCGAGCTGTCTAAGCTACTCGACCTGCCGCCGGTCTTAGGTGAACTGGTAGCCGGGGTGGTCGTGGGGGTGTCGGCCCTGCATTTGATCATGTTTCCTGAGAGCGGAGCCACCGCCGCCGACTCTCAGCTGATGGGGCTGTTACAGTGGCTGGGCGGGCTCACCCCCGAGACGGTGGCAGAGGTCTTCCGCAGCCAGAGCGAGGTGATCTCGGTGCTGGCAGAGCTGGGGGTGATCATTCTGCTGTTTGAGATTGGTCTGGAGTCTGACCTGCGAGAGCTGCAAAAGGTGGGCTACCAGGCGGCGATTGTAGCGGTAGTGGGGGTGGTGGCTCCCTTTGGCTTGGGCACAGCGGGGTTGATGCTGCTGTTCCACGTGCCGACAATTCCGGCGATTTTTGCCGGGGCGGCGCTGACGGCGACCAGCATTGGCATTACCTCGAAGGTGCTCTCAGAGATTGGCCAGCTGAAGTCGGCAGAGGGCCAGATTATCGTTGGCGCGGCGGTGATCGACGATGTGCTCGGCATCATCGTGCTGGCGGTGGTGGCCAGTCTGGCCAAGACCGGCGAAGTGGATGTGATCAATGTGCTGTATCTGATTGCCAGCGCCACGGGGTTTTTGCTGGGGGCGATTTTCTTAGGCAAGTTTTTTAATAGCTCCTTTGTGGCGATCGCAGACAAGCTGCAAACCCGAGGCAACCTGGTGATTCCGGCGATTACCTTTGCGTTTTTGATGGCGTTTTTCGCCAATGTGATTCACCTGGAGGCGATTTTGGGAGCCTTTGCGGCGGGCCTGGTGCTCGATGAAACCGACAAGCGCAAGGAGCTCGATCGCCAGATCATGCCCATTGCCGACATTCTGGTGCCGATCTTCTTTGTGACAGTGGGGGCCAAGGCCGACCTCGGGGTGCTCAACCCGGCAGTGGCAGCCAACCGCGAGGGGCTGGTGATTGCGGTGTTCTTGCTGGCGGTAGCGATCGTGGGCAAGGTGATCACCGGCTGGACAACCTTTGGCCAACCGCTAAATAAGCTGGCGATCGGCATTGGTATGGTGCCTCGCGGCGAGGTGGGGCTGGTGTTTGCGGGCATTGGCTCGGCCAGTGGGGTGCTGACGAAGCCCCTGGAGGCGGCGATCATCATTATGGTGATTGCTACCACATTTCTGGCCCCGCCGTTTTTGCGGATTGCGTTTAAGGGCAGTGAGACGGATGCGATCGCAGCGGAGGCGGTTCCCGAACCCGCTGACGTGGCCTCTTAGGTTCTCTTGCAGCGTCAGTCCCGTAGTTCTTGCCTAGGAGCTGGGCGGCACACATTTGGGGGTGAAAACTAAATCTGCTGCTGGGGCCAATTCGCTGGCCCCAGCCCCCGGCTCCGCGCGTCCTCCGGCCTACGACCAGGGACGTCGCCCCCACAGGGGCGCAAACAAAAATTGGTCGTCCTGGTCTTCCCAGAAAGAACTGATCGATCATCGGTTTAAACCCCTGTTCTGTAAACGGGTGTTCTGCAAGCGGGCCTTTGGGCGGCTGCGATCGCCCTCATCTCCCCACCCCCCGCTCCCTACCCATCTACTCCCCACACTCTCTCGACCCATGCTCTACGCCTGTGTCTACGCCACGATTCTGCTTGGCTTTTTCGGTATTTTGCTTAAAGAAAACCTGGTGATGAAAATCATCGCGATGGATGTGATGAGCACCGGGGTGATCGCGTTGTTTGTGCTGGTGGCGGCCCAGGGGGGCACGTTTACCCCCATTCTCGACGGTGGGGCGGCGCGACCCTACGCGGACCCGGTGCCCCAGGCGGTGATTTTGACCGCGATCGTGATTGGGTTCTCCATTCAGGCGCTGATGCTAGTGGGGGTGATGAAGCTGGCGAAGGATAACCCCACCCTGGAAACCCGTGCGATCGAGGAGGAATACCGGCCATGACGTTGGCTACCTTAATTTGGCTGATGCTGCCGTTTTTTGTCGGCTTCAGCATCTATCTGCTGCCCCAGGCAGACCGCATATTTGCCGTCGGGGTCACCCTGGCGTCGATGGCCTACGCCCTGGTTCTGTTCTGGCAAGGGGTGCCCTTCGAGTGGCGTTTGCTCGACAACTTCGGCGTCACCCTGATGGCCGACGAACTCAGCGCCTTTTTCATTCTCACCAATGCCCTGGTAACGGCGGCGGTGATTCTCTACTGCTGGTACAGCGGCAGAACCAGCTTTTTCTACACCCAGATCATCATTCTCCACGGCAGCGTCAATGCGGCCTTTGTCTGCGCCGATCTAATGAGCCTGTACGTGGCGCTGGAGGTGATCGGCATCGCGGCCTTTTTGCTGATTGCCTACCCGCGCACCGGGCGCAGCCTATGGGTGGCCCTGCGCTACCTGTTTGTCAGCAACACCGCCATGCTGTTCTACCTAATTGGGGTGGCGCTGGTCTATCGCAGCCAGCAGTCCTTTGCCTTTGCGGCCCTGGCGGGGGCTCCGATCGAGGCCTGGGCGCTGCTGTTCCTCGGCATGCTGACCAAGGGGGGCATTTTTGTGTCGGGGCTGTGGCTGCCGCCGACCCACTCCGAGTCGGAGACGCCGGTGTCGGCGCTGCTGTCGGGGGTGGTGATCAAGGCGGGGGTGTTTCCCCTGGCCCGCCTGGCGCTAATGCTGGGAGAAATCGACCCAATCGTGCGAATTTTTGGGGCGGGGACGGCGCTGCTGGGGGTGGCCTACGCCATGTTTGAGAAAGACACCAAGCGCATGCTGGCCTTCCACACCGTGTCGCAGATGGGCTTTGTGCTGGCGGCCCCCGAGGTGGGCGGCTTCTACGCCCTCACCCACGGGCTGGTAAAGGCGGCGCTGTTTTTGACCGCCGGGGCACTGCCCAGCCGCAGCTTCAAAGACCTCCAGCATCAGCCCATCCACACCCCCATCTGGATTGCCCTGGTGGTGGCCAGCTTCTCGATTTCGGGCTTTCCGCTGCTGTCGGGCTTTGGGGCCAAGGTGCTGACCATGAAAAACCTGCTGCCCTGGCAGGTGATCGCCATGAACCTGGCAGCCCTGGGCACGGCGATTTCCTTTGCCAAGTTCATCTTTTTGCCCTTTGCCCAGGATAAAGGGCAGGCGGTGAAGCCGGGCTTTTGGCCGGCGGTGCTGCTGCTGCTGGCAGGGCTGGTGGGGGCCAATGTGGTCTACTACGACGCCTACTCCTGGGCGAATGTGGCCAAACCCCTTGGGACTATTGCCCTGGGCTGGGTGCTCTATCTGCTGGTGATTCGGCGGGTAGGGGTGAAGCTACCTCGGGTTTTAGAAGAGTTTGATCACCTGATCGGGGTGATGAGTCTGATGCTAATGGTGTTGTTTGGCATGGTGTTTGCATGACCGGATATCTCAACATAATTTTGCGGTTGGCCATCTGGTTTTTGCTCACCGCTGACCTCAGCTGGGCCAACATTTTGATTGGGGTCGCAGTGTCGCTTCTGCTGCCTCGGGGAGCGACCAATCCTGGTCGGCTAAAAGATTGGCTGCGCACCCTATGGGAAGTGGTGGTGGCCATTCCCCAGGCCTACAAAGAAGCCTTTGAAATTATGATTTGGCCCCACCGGCATGAGGTGGTCGTCGTCAACCGGGCCAAACCCCGCCGGTCTGCCAGCCTGATTTTTCTCGATATCTTTTTGATTACCTTTACCCCCAAAACCATCGTGCAGCACTATCGCGAGCAGGGCTGGTACGAAGTTCACTACATTCAGCGGGAGGAAGCTCCATGACCCTGGTTTTGCTAGCCATGATTGGCGCTCTGCTGATTCCGATGGTTGAGGCGTTGCAGGATGAAGATATCTGGCAGCGCATGCTGGCCTTCGCCAGTATTGCCACCAAAACCTCGGTGATGATTTTGGTGATTGCGGTGTTACAGGATGACTGGATGATTGGTGTGGTCGGGGTGCTAATTCTCAGCGTGGGTAATGCGGCCCTGATGCTGCTGGCCCACATTATTAAACGGGTCAACGACGGCATGAATACATGAGGGATGGTGGTGTTGTTCTATAGCGATTTTAGAAACCGCTTTGCCCAGGAAATTCGAGCGGCAGATCTAACATGATTAATTTTCTCAGTTACACCTGTATTGTTATTGGCCTGGTGTTTTGGTATTGGGGCACCTGGCCGCTGCTGGGGCGGCGATCGGTGCTCTACAAGCTCCATACGCTGTCGGTGGCCGACACCCTGGGGTCGATGGCGATCGCCTTTGGTCTGCTGCTGCGCATTCCCCAGGAGTGGCCCCTGCTAGTGCTGGCGCTGATTTCCCTGGCGCTTTGGAATACGGTACTGGGCTACGTGCTGGCCTACTGCGCCACCGAGGAGGTTCACCATGATGGATAACAGCTACGTGTACGCCATTATGCTGCTGCTGCCCCTGGCGGGGGCGATGGTGGTTTTTCAGGTCAACCCCTACCAGGCGTTGATCATGCGGGGGATTTTGGGGGCGATCGCCGCCCTAATATACGCCATGCTGGGCGGGGCCGATGTGGCCCTGACCGAGGCGCTGGTGGGCACCATGCTGGCGGTGACGCTCTATGCCGTGGCGGTGCGATCGTCTTTGGTGATGCGGTTGGGGGTGCTGGAGGGCGAGGGCGTGAAGCACAACCTCCAGTGGCAGCCGCTGCTCGACTACCTGCGATCGCTGCTCAAACGCTACCAACTGCGGCTGGAGCTGGTGCCCTACAGCGATGACCAGGCCTTGCACCAGGCCCTCGCGGCCAAGGAAGTACATGGTATTTGTCGGATGAATCGGGCTGGGCTGACCAGTGATGAGGGCGTCCCTCACATTTTTGTGCGGGTACAGCGGCTGTACGACATTTTTGCCGAAGAACTGCCCGGGGCGATCGCCCAGAGCAAACTCTACAGCGATGGCGAGATCGATCTTTCGCCTAACTCTGCGGCCTTAACGGAGGAACACCTATGATCTGGGTCTATATAACGGCGGGAGTGCTGTTTTTTATCAAAATGATGATTTTGCCAGACCCAGTAACGGCGGAGGCTGATCTGGCGGTGGTAGAGGCGATCGCCGCCGATACCGGCATTCCCAACGCCGTGTCGGGCATTATTCTGCGCAACCGCCTCTACGACACCATTTTTGAGGTGGTGGTCTTTACTGTCGCCATCATGGGCTGCAAATATTTGCTGGCGGATGAAGCCCCCACCACTGCCTTCGTGAGCTTTAGCGACAAACCGTCGGTGGTGCTGGCCCGGCTGGGGGCCACCATTGCGGCCCTGGTGGGCATTGAGCTGGCCATTCGCGGCCACCTCAGCCCTGGGGGGGGCTTTGCGGCGGGGGTGGCCGGGGGCACGGCGATCGGCCTGATCGCCATTACCGCCGCATCCCCCGAGTGGATGCAGGCGATCTACGAACGCTGGAGAGCCGCCGCTTGGGAGAAGGTTTCGGTGCTGGTTTTCATTGTGCTGGCGGTGCTGGTGCTGGTGGGGGTAGAGCCGCCGCCGGGGCAGTTTGGCACTCTGCTGAGCGGTGGCATGATTCCGCTGTTGAATGTGCTGGTGGCGGTCAAGGTGGCCCTGGGATCGTGGGCGGTGACGCTGCTGTTTATTCGCTATCGCGGGTTGTTATAAACCCAATCCAAGCCGTAGTCACTGCCCACCTTTTACCCACGCGCTAGCGAAGCTATCCGAAGGAATCGCCAGCTAAACACTTTGGGGGAGCACTGCTCACGGTCTGTCTTCTACCATTACTGGATATTTGAGGGGTGGGTGGTGGGTGAATGAGTGGGTGGTGGGCAATGCTTACCCTACTTTTGACTTTCGCCCACGCGATCGCAAGATAGATTAAACTTTGCGCAATAACCTGATTCCCTATTGAGTTGGGTCTTGCAAGGGGTGGTAGGAGCAGGTGAATACCCTATCGGCTTTATTTGGATGTCTGTTGCTTCAATCGGCCATTTGATGACTGGTCGCAATCTCGAATCCGCTTGGAAGCGGAAGCCATTTTGGCAATCTTAGAGCAGTGTCAGACTTCTGACTGGAGCTTGGTGAGCAGCACCGCCATTGAATCCGAAATTGAACGCACTCCTGATCCAATCCGGAAACAAAGACTCATTGACTCATTGGCAATTGCCTCTGAGCGTGTGACTGTAACAGAGAGCATAATGATAAGAGCTAGCGACTTGAGAAACCTTGGGTTTCAGGCTTTCAATGCATTACATGTTGCCTGTGCTGAGTTTGCAGGGGTTGATGCTATGTTCACCACAGATGATCGCCTTCTCCGTAGGGCAATAGCTCGGAGGGAAGATCTAGGTGTTCGTGTGACTAACCCAGTGACTTGGTTTATGGAAGTAACCAATAGTTAGGAGATTATGATGACGCTGGCAGAGATTAATCAATTAGCCTTCAAGACGTTGATGGATAATCTGGGCTATGTGAATGCGGTTCGTTTCTTTAAGCAGTTTGAAACGGGCAGCGGCGATTCCTCTCAAGACCGTCACCAGTGGCTAGATGACTTAAGCCTGGATGAAATCTGGTCAGATATTCAGCAGCGACAAGCGGATTAGCGTTGAGCCCGGCTTCATAGAGGGTTGGGGCGTCTGGGTAATGGCCTGCGGCCAGGTGGTCTATAGCGGTTCTCATTCGGATGAGGTACATGTCAGTTGCCCGAGTCCATAAATTGCAGGGCTTCTCTCCGTTGGGGTGTACCTTATGCGTTCAGGAACCGCTATAAGTAATAGCCCAATTCCCTTCAAATAGCCCTTACTGTAACCATACTAGGCTCCACTCGTGAGGCAGCTATTAAGAACGAACGGCGGGCGTCTGCTCCACGTGTAGGGTTCATTTCTGGCTCACGAATCCGCCCAAAGCCTCACAGGCTCCGCCTTGGGGCCGTAATATACTACCGAGCCCGATAGAGTGTCTCGCTTGCTCGAACGGTGCGTTACGGCCAAGGTAAAGCGCATTGCCCCCTCGCCGAGGTGAGCCGGGGCCGGGAACACACCCTACGACCAGGGGCAAACAGCATTCCAATGCTCAGCATTAGAACGAGGGCTAACTGGTCTGATGCTTTAGGCCGCAGTCTCTAGAGTATCCCAACTAAAAAACACCCCTTTCAAGGACTCGCACTCGTCGCGTTGGGCCTGCCGCAGTGAGATCCCAAACAAGTATTTAGCTGGAACACTCCTAGCTGAGGCCAGTACTGGGCAATGATGTCGTAGCAGACGATGACATCATTGCTGCCCCCAGCGCATCAAAGGCAGCGTGATGGTTTTAGCAGTGGCTGATTTTCTACTCGCAGGACGGCTAGCCCCTTAAATCCTACGCATTTCAGCAGCGTATCCACAGGACTTCCCAGTAAAATACGTGGGTACTAACACGTTGCCCCCATGCTAACGGCCCTGCACATCGAGAACTTTGCCCTGATCGACCAGCTCGATCTGCGGCTAGAGGCGGGGCTAAACGTGCTGACGGGCGAAACCGGAGCAGGCAAATCCATCATTCTCGACGCCATCGATGCCGTGCTGGGGGGCAAGGCAAATCAAAGACTGGTGCGATCGGGCAGCCAAAAAGCCCTGGTCGAAGCCAGCTTCGACGTCCCCAAAGAAATCCACACCTGGCTAGCCGAGCAGGAGTTCCCCGCCGCCGAGGGGGCGCTGGTGCTGCGGCGCGAGCTGACCCTGGGCAAAACCCTGCGCAGCCGATCGTTTCTCAACGGCAGCCCCGCCACCCGACCCCAGCTCGAAGGGCTACGCCAAAAACTGGTCGAAATTACCGCCCAGGGTCAGACGGTGCTGCTGGGTTCGGGCGATCGCCAGCGAGAGTGGCTCGATGGCTTTGGCGGTGCCCGCCTGGTGGCCCAGCGCCAGCAGGTCGCGATCGCCTACGAAGCCGCCGCCCAGGCCAAAAAACGCTTAGATACCCGTCGCAAAGCCGACCAGCAGCGCCGCGACCAGCTCGACCTGCTCCAGATGCACCGCCACGACCTAGAGCAGGCCCAGCTCGACGACCCCAACGAGCTAGATCTCCTGGCCCAAGAGCACGATCGCCTCAACCACAGCGTTGACCTCCAGCAAAACAGCTACGCGGCCTACCAAATTCTCTACGAAAGCGATGCCGGGGAAAGCGCCTGCGCCGACCTGCTGGGCAAAGCCGAAGCCATCCTCATCGACATGGAACGCTACGATCCGGCCATTACCTCGATTTTGGGCATGGTCAGCGAAGCCCTCACCCAGATCGAAGAAGCTGGGCGCGCCATCAACGCCTACGGGGCCAGCGTCGAGGCCGACCCCCAGCGGCTCGAAGAAGTGGAAGAACGCATGCGCCAGCTCAAGGCCCTGTGCCGCCGCTTTAGCCGCACCTTGCCCGAGCTAGTGGCCTACCGCGACGAGGTGATTCAATCCCTAGCTGAGTTATCGGGCGAAGGCCAGTCCATTGAGGCTCTAGAGGCCGAGGTCGAAAAGACCCAGGAAATCTTGGGGGATGCCTGCACAAAACTCACCCAGCTCCGCCAGGACGTGGCCCAAAAGCTAGAGACCCGCCTGATCAACGAACTCAAACCCCTGGCTATGGATCGGGTGCAGTTTCAGGTCGAACTCAAGCCCATTGCTGCTAGCGCTACCGGGGCCGACGGCATTCGATTTTTGTTTAGCCCCAACCCCGGCGAACCGCTGCAACCCCTGGCCGAGACCGCCTCGGGCGGCGAGATGAGCCGCTTTTTGCTGGCGCTGAAGGCCTGCTTTTCTCAAGTAGACCCGGTGGGCACCCTGGTGTTTGACGAGATCGATGTGGGGGTGTCGGGGCGGGTGGCCCAGGCGATCGCCGAAAAGCTCTACCAACTGGGTCGCCAGCACCAGGTGCTCTGCGTCACCCACCAGCCCATGGTTGCCGCCCTGGCCGATGCCCACTATCGAGTAGGCAAGCACATTGTGGAAGCTGCTGCCAAAGGGCGTCAGGCTACCGGTACCGAGGGAGAACGAACGGTTGTGCGAGTGCTGCCCCTCTCGCAGACAGAGCGGCGGGAGGAGCTGGCCCAGCTAGCGGGGGGCGAGTCGCACCAGCAGTCTCTCTCCTTTGCGGAGGCGCTGTTGTCCCAGGCCGACAGCATTCGCGAAAAGCTGTGATGTTGATGGGCAGTTTTCTACAGCTCACCAGGCTAACAACTGGCCAACTTCCCCTCCCAGGGAGGGGCTAGGGGTGGGTCTACTCTGGCATCAAGCCCTTTAGCTGCCCAACGCAACCCCTGTACAGGCGCGATTTGACTCACCCCGCCCTCCGGGCACCCCTCCGGGGAAGGGGAGGGCGTTATCCTAACCTGAGGTTAAATCACTGTTAGGTCTCAGCCACACTGGGCTTTCGTCGTCGAAAATCAGCCTCAAGCCGTCGCGTTCTAAAAGTTGGGGCCAGCACCTATGGATTTTCTCCTCACCATCGAACCCCTGCTGGAGGATCCGTCGCTGCTGCTCGAAGACCCCGCCATTGAAGCGCACCTGCGCCAGTTTTGCCTGGTGCTGTCGGTGTCGCTGGGGGTAGCCACGCTGTCGCGGATGTTTAGCGTGCTGCGCAACATTCCCTACACCCTGCTGCTGCTGCTGGTGGGCCTGGGTCTGGCGGTGCTGGATGTGCGGCTGATCAACCTGTCGCCCCAGCTGATTTTGTTTATCTTTTTGCCGCCGCTGCTGTTTGAGGCCGCATGGAACCTCAACTGGAAAAGACTGAAGCAGTACGCGGTGCCTGTGGTGCTCTATGCGATCGTCGGCGTGATTATCTGCGTTAGCGCCCTGGCATTCGGGCTGCAAGCCTTTGCTGGGGCGTCTCTGGCCACGGCGCTGCTGGTGGGGGCCAGCCTGTCGGCCACCGACCCGGTGTCGGTGGTGGCCCTGTTTCGCGAGCTGGGGGTCGACAAAAAGCTCACCACGGTCATGGAAGGCGAAAGCCTGTTTAACGATGGCGTGGCGGTGGTGGCCTTTAACCTGCTATTGGGCATTGCCCTGGGCCTAGAGCAGTTTGACGTGTCGGTGACGGTGGCCCGGTTTTTGGTGTTTGTGGGCATTGGCATTGGCATCGGCGGGCTCATTGGCTTTGGCCTGTCGTTTCTCACCCAGCGGTTCGACATTCCTCTGGTAGAGCAGTCACTGACTCTGGTGTCGGCCTACGGCACCTACTTAGTGGCAGAAGAGCTGGGCGGGTCGGGGGTGATCGCCGTGGTGACTACGGGCCTGATTTTGGGCAACTTTGGCTCGCGCATTGGCATGAGCCCCCGCACCCGGCTGGTGGTGTCTGAGTTTTGGGAGTTTATGTCGTTTTTCATCAACTCCATCGTGTTTTTGCTGATCGGTGACCAGGTGCAGTTTCAGGGGCTCATCGACGAGCTAGACAAGATTTTGATTGCGATCGCCCTCATGATCGCCGCCCGCGCCGTCAGCATCTTTGTCCTGGGGGCCATCAGCAACGCCGTCACCGGTCCCGATATGGATTTGCCGGTGAAGGGGCAGATTATTCTCTGGTGGGGGGGGCTGCGGGGGTCGGTCTCGGTGGCCCTAGCCCTGAGTGTGCCCGCTATTTTGCCCGATCGCCAAGAGATCATCTCCATTGTCTTTGGGGTGATGCTCTTCACCCTGATTGTGCAGGGGTTGACCACCAAACCACTGCTAGAGTATCTAGGCCTGCTGGGCGACCAGCCCATGAAGATCGAGTACAGCCAGCTGACCGCCCATCGGGTTGCCCTCACCCGCGTCATGAATCGCCTCAAAGACATGAAGCAAAATGAGGAGTTTGACCCCGAGTTTGTGGGCTACCAGATGGCCCTAGTCGATGGCGAGTTGGACACAGTCAAGGAAAAACTGGCCAAGCTCGAACAGCAAAATGACACTGTGCGCGAGTTTGCCTCCGAGCAAATGCGAGAAGAACTGCTGGCGATCGAAGCCGACACCTACGCCGAATTTATCCGCGCCGGACAACTCAAAGAAACGCTGACGCCGCTGTTAGAAGGGGTGCTACCCGATCGCATTGGGGAGGCGCATTAGAGTGAGGGAGCTGTGCGCCCGCATCGTCACCCTTCAGCCGACGCTGTCCTCCTCCTGATACCAAATCTGCTCTTGCAGCGCCTCATTCTCTAGGCTCAGGGCCACCGCCCGCTGCTTGAGGCCGTCGCGCTCGGCGGCGATCTCCTGGCAGCGGTACTTGAGGCTGGTCTGTTGGTGAAACTGCTGCCCTAGCTCGCTGCTGAGCTCGGCAATTTTTTGCCGCTGGGCCTCAATGATGGCTTTTAGAGCGACGGGGTCATCCTCTAGAGCCGGGGTAGTGGGGGCCAGCGTCTCACCGTGGTCTGGCATCGGCCCGCCCATACCGTTGGTGCTAGTGATGTAGGCCTGCATCCGAGCCAGGGTGACTTGGTGGCGGGTCAGCGTCGTGTCGAGGTGCTGAATGTGCTGCTGGGCGGCTTGCAGCTGGCTGCTAAGGCTGACGGTGAGCGATCGCGCAATCATCACCTCCGAGTTTAAATCTAGATCCTGGGCGGGGGGGCGCCCCAGGGCTAGGCTCTGGTAATAGTTTTTGAGCCGCACCAGGTAGTCTTGCACCTCGGCCTGGCCCTGGTGAATGCGCGATCGCAGCCGCTCTAGCTCCATCTGCTGGTCAGACACCAGTCCCTTGATCCCTTCCACCAGATGGTCGAGCACCTGGTGCTGCCACTGATCTTTGGCATCGAGCTGCTGCTTGAGGTTGAGGATGATTTTTTGCTGAACGTTGGAATATTCTTCGGTTTGCACCAGATGAGCCTGGAGCATGTCGTGATTGGCTACCTGCTCCTGCATATCTTCTAGAGATGCTTTAGCCTGGTCGAGAGCCTGCTGCAGTAGGCACACCCGTTGCACAAGCTTAAAGTCCAGCGAACTCTCCTGGAACATAGACAAAACCGGTGAAGAGAAACTCAGGATCGGACGGGTAGACTCGCAACGTAGATGCTCTCAGTGTGGGTAAAACCCTACCAGACTCAGGGCCGTGACGACTGTCTAGGGCATTACTTGACGTCACGACTATACGAAAACTTTACAGGGCCGCAGGGGCTAAATCGAGAGGGGTCAAAACCCTGCTTGAGGAGCCAAAATGAGCCACCACAGGCTCAGCCCCAGCAGCCCCGTGCAGCCGTGTTGAATCCACCGTTGAGGGCCAGACTGGCGGCAAATCTTGGTCGTTAGCCACACCGACAGGGCCATGCCCAGCAGCAGTGTTACACCCTGCAAAAAGGCTACCACTGCCGGGTGGGCAACCCAAACCGGCAAATTTGCCCCTGAGACGCCAAGGGTGGCCAAAGACACCGGCAAAATACGCCCCCCCTCCCCCAGACCCAAGCGCAGATAATGGGCCAGATTAGCCGCCCACACCAGAGGCAAGTAGCCGTAGGCCAGTCTCACCACCGGGCGCGGCGATCGCCCCTGGGCACGCCGCCATATCCCTTGAATCCCTTCTACGGTCAGGGGCACCAGCGCAGGCAGCGCCAGCACTCCCAAGGCGATTAGACTATGGCCCCATACCGTATCTACAGGCAGATGGATGCCTAAGCGAGTCTGAAGCTCGGGCAGGCGGTGCAGATAGACGGCCCCCAGCAGCAAAAACATCAACGCCACTTCAGACGACCGGGGGCGGTGGGTGGTCCACAGCTCAATGCCGGGGGGGCGCAGGTTTAGCTCTACAGAGCGATGGGGGCAGGCCTTGAGACAGGTCATACACAGCACGCAGTCACGGTTGTCTTCGAGCTGGGCCGGGTGAGAATACAGGGGGCAGCCGTTGGTTTCCTGGCCTTCCCCTTTGGCCGGGCCACCCTTGTAGCACTGGTAAGTGGTGCACTCCGCCGAGCAGATGCCCTGCTGTGCCCGCAGCTCGGTGACCGCGAGTTTCGCGAATAGACCATTCATGCCGCCGATGGGGCACAGATAGCGGCACCAAAATCGGCGCTCAAACAGGGCCGAGAAAATCATTGCCCCGGCGGTGATCAGCAGCAGCAGGCAGGCAGAGAGGTAGGCCGAGTCTTCCAGATGCCACACCTCTTCCCACACCAAGATCAGGGTAAACAGGCCAAACAAAAACCAGCCGCCCCAGCGCTCGGCCGCCTGCCGGGGCCAGCGCTGGAGTTTGCCGGGAAACAGCTTTTGCGAGATCCACTGGGTGACTTCGCCGTAGATCATAAACGGGCACACGGCGCACCACAGCCGCCCCAAAACGGGAAAGCTCAGCAGCACCAGGGGCCACCACCAAGCCCAAAACACCGTCAGGGCAACATTCTCACGGCGCTGCTGGGGGCCAAACCAGAGCACGGCGATGACGACGGCGAACAGAGTGAAGGTAATGCCGTAGTTGATGCGATCGGGCCACCAGGGGCTGCGCAAAAATTGCCGCAGCTTGGGGTAACGGTTCAGGAGATTCAGCCGCAGCTGTTTCTTTTTGCTCTGGGCCGGCCAGATAATCTCTTCGGTGATCAGCCCGCCCCCGGAGAGCTGGGCCGCCGCCCGCTCCACCAGGTTCCCTAGCTCCCGCAGGTTGTTAGGGAAGTCGTAGGATTGCAGCCGTCGAATCGCCTCGGGGGTGACGGTAATGCGCCCGGTGCCCCGGCGGCGGCAGATCAGCGACAGATAGTAGTTCACCCAGTCTTCGATATCGGCTTTGCGCACCCGCAGAGGCGGCACCTTGATCGTCTCTGCGATCGCATTGCTGAGGACGGGCAACCCCTGCTCTGAGAGCAAAATAATTCGGGCTTCAGCATTGATCAGGGGAGCGGTTTCGCCGTTGCGCCCCACGGGGCGGTACTGCCCGGTCTTGAGCAGCTGGGCCACGGGTTCGACCAGGTCACTATCCAGCTCGTTGGGATTGTTGAGTACCAGGGTGCCGGGGCCGAGCGCGGCTAGCAAGCCCATGCGCCCTCCCGATCGCCCAAACAGATCGGCCCCACTGGCCTGGAGCTGGCCGCAGTCTACCTTAATGATGGGCAGTCGTCGCTGGGTCGAGCCAAAGTGAACCAGGGCGGCGAGGTTATCTTTTTCTAGCCCCGGTTCACCAAAGATCAGCACTGACCGACGGTGGCTGGCGGCAGAGCGGATTTCGGCCCGCAGGCGATCGCCGTACCGGCTGCGGCCAATCACCCCCCGCTTAGCCTTGGCCACCAGATAGGGGCGCAATACACCCTGGCGCTCTTGCTCTAGATCAAACTGAAACGACAGCCGCTTGACCGCATCCACCAGCTGCCGGGTAAAGGTTTGCAAAATGCCGGGGTATTGCTCTACCAAGGCTTGAAACTGCGATCGCTCAAGAAACCAGAGGGTGCTGTCGCCTAGGGTGCGAATGGTTTGCTCCACCGGCTGATCCAGCAGCAGTGCCTCCAAATTTAGCACCGCGCCGGGTAAAAAGCTGACACCCCCCAGCTCGGCCTCAGTGGCCAGCTTGCCTCGCCAGACAATGTAGAGCCCCTGGGGGTCTTGCCCCGCTTCAACCACCGTTTCCCCCGCCGCTAGGGTAATCTCCTGCAACTGGCGGGCCAGGGGGGCCAGGGTGGTGGCGGGCAGCAAAGTGAGGGGGGTGCGCTCCTGCAAAAAGATCACCCGGTCAGATACAGTCATGGCAGTTCACCCACGCTCTACGTTCACCCATACTCGACACGGTGTAGCCCCATGATGATGGTAAATGACCTCTGGGTGCCCCTGGCATTACTCAGCTTAATCATTGCGGCGGCGGTGGCCTTTAGCCGGGCGAAGTAAGCGATGTCTCTTCCAACTCGGGTGGAGTTTTTCCCTGGGCAAAACTCCGCGTCTGTCCGGCGATCAGGCCTCTAGAGTTGCCCCTACGGTTTTTGCTATACGGTCGATTCGGTGTAAAAACCCCGCATTCTCAGGGGTAAGCCACACCTGTATAAACCTGTTAGGTCTGCAAAGATAGTCATGTCAGCTCAAGGAGATAGCAATGGCAAAAAACTTTTTTGGTAAGCCCCTGTTTGGCAAGACAGTTATGAACTGGTACCGTCAGTTACTGCGCAACTCAAAATATCGGTGGGTGGTGTTATTTGGCACCCTAGTTTACCTGGTTAGCCCCATTGATATTGCCCCTGACATGATTCCTGTTTTGGGATGGCTAGACGACGGCCTGATCGCCACGATCGCCATCACCGAAATCACCCAAATTTTGCTCGATCGCAAGCGCAACCTGCGCCAAACCTCAGAGGGTATAACCATGGCCGAAGCGATTGACACCGACGAAACAGTCATTGATATAGACTCCGTTGCCGTCATTTAGTACCTAGATTCATCGCTGGCCGAGCAGCAGCAAAGCTAGCAGTTCTAACCTCACTCTTGGGACAATTCTTGCTTTATTCAGCGATCGCCGCCGCGTAGGATGGGCACCGCCCATCATCAGATTAAACGCTTCAAAAATTGCCCCACCCAAAGTTTCTAACCCCATTTTTTAATCAGGAGAAGACCCATGCCCAACACCGTGCAAGACCGCGTCAAAATCGAGTGGGAAAAAGCCCAAAAAGAGGGTGGCCAGCGCGTCAATCGCATTCGCGAAATTCTCGGGGCCGCTGCCACTGAAGCCCTCGCCGAAATCAAAGAAGGCTCTGGCGAGCTCGAAGCCCAAAGCCGCAAAACCCTGGCCGAGATGATCGAACAGCTCAAGGCCAAAGAGGCCGCCGAGGCCGCCCAGGCTGAAGCCGCCGCTGAAGCCTTCATCGCGGATGAAGCTGTTGACGAAACCGGCACTGCCCCCAGCTGGGGCGACATCTTAGCTGAGCTGGGCAACCTGGCTAGCGATCGCAAAGGGGAGTGGGCCCAAAGCCTGCTGGCCAAACTGCAAGAGCAGATCGATCGCTTTGACACCGACATGGCCACTGAATACGGCGATCGCTACGGCATCCTCCGTCCCCTGGTGCAAGGCTTTCGCTCCCTGGTAGCGCTAGCCACCAGCAAACTGACCCAGCCCGCAGAGGCCAAAGCTCCTGCCCCAGTTCACATCGTCGTGCTCGATGAGACCGATAGCGAGGCCGATAAGTCGGTCAACGGCTAAGGTTGGTTGTGTGTTTAGTCCCTAGGTAAAAAAAAGCGCCGCGATCGCGGCGCTTTTTGCTGTGCTGTGAAGCAGAGAAAACTAAAACGGCCCAGGGCATCTATGGGGTCGGCTCCGCCGGGCGCAGGGCCTTGAGTTCGGCCTCCAAACTCTCCAGGCGGGCCTGAAGCTGCTGGTTGGCCTCTAACAGCTCGTTGGTGCGGCTGCTGAGGTAGGGGTCACTCTCCCACCAGTTGATGCCAATTTCTCGGGCCTTATCAACCGAAGAGATGATCAGCCGAATGCGAATGCTCAGCAGTTCGGTAGAGCCGACCGAGACCGAGATATCTCCGGCGATTACGATACCCTTGTCGAGTACCCGCTCAATCACATCCACCAGGGAAGACCCCTGAGTAGCGGTAGCCATGCTACGGCCCAGTTGGGGGCGAGAGGCGGGGGCGTTGCTGGTCACGGCAGTTACCTTCAGTTAGAACTCAGCTAGAACTCAGAGCATAGCCCTGGAGTTGCCCGTCCACTTCCTGCTTTTCAATCAGCCCCTGGTCGAGCATCGACTTGAGGGCGTTGACCACCTGGAAGCGGTTGAGACTTAGAGCTGCCTCGATATTAACGAGAGACACCGTCCCCGCCGCATCTAAATAATCAAAAATGCGGGTTTCAAGATCGTCATTTAGGCTAATTTCGACCTCGGAGAAGGCTTCTACCTGGGCCTCAGGCTCGGGCTTAAGTTCGGCAGCGGGTTCTAGAACAAGATCCTCAACCTCGGGCGCTGCTGCTAAAACTGCATCCAAGGCGATCGCCTCTGGTTTTGGCAAATCTTCAACAGTTACAGCTTCTGGATCCACCGCCGAGATTTCATCCAGGACAGCCTCGGGCGCATCTTCCTCGAGGGGCATCTCCAGCGGTGCCAGCACCGACTCCTCCTCTTCTTCACCGTGGAGACGGGCCGCAGGCTGAGGCTCGGGCTTGAGCGTGAGGTCGTTGACTAGCTCTGCCTGAGACACCACAAAGCGGTTAAACAGGTTCCACAGGTGGCGGGTGGCGTCGGGGCCAGGCTCTTTAGAACGAGCCAGCAGAATGTCGCTGCACAGGTCGCGGAAGTCGGCGTTTTCGGCCAGGGGCAAAATGCCGTGGTCGTGGCAGATAGTGGCGATCATCAGGCTGGGGCGCAGGCTCGAAACCATGTCGGGCGCGGCAGCGGACTGGAAAGCCTTGACCAACTGCACAATTTGCAGGGCCGCAGAGCCATCGATGCCCACCTTTTGCACCAAAATCTGCTGCTGGGCCAGCTCGTCGGGCTCGGGCATGTTGATGGTGATCAGGCGGTCTTGCAGGGCGTCTTGGGTGCCGTGGACGCCACAGTATTCTTCGGGATTAGAGGTGAGGATGGCGCGGAAGTGGGGGCTGACGCGGATATATTCAGCCCGGTTGTTGCTGGGGGGCAGCACCAGGAGTTTTTCTTCGAGGGCCGACAGCAGCACGTTGTTGACCTCGGGGCGCGAGCGGTTGAACTCGTCGTACACCATGGTGAAGCCTTCGCGGCAGGCCAGGGTGAGGCGCGAGTCGATCCAGTTGTGGCGCAGCTCGTCTTCCACCTTCATGACGCTGTGGATGTAGTTGTCAACCACTTTTTTGCGGGTGTAGCCCGACTGATTGCCGATCAGGTCTGAGGTTTTAAACTCGTCGTCACCAAACAGCAGCATGATCGGGCGGGCCAGCAGGTCGGCCAGGTGTAGCGCCAGGGTGGTTTTGCCAGTGCCAGCGGGGCCTTTGAGGTGAATCGAGTACCCCGATTGTAGATACCGCAGGGCTCTGAGGGTGGTTCGCTCCAGGGTGGGGGTAGAGACGAAGTTGCGGGGGCGGGCTTGGAGAACGGTATTCACAGATCGGCTTCCTCTTGTACGAGATAGGTGCGGTCTTGCTTAACCACAAGGTCTTTTTGAATCAGCGATCGCAGGGCGTCGACGGCCTGAAAGCGGTTGATACCCAGCTCGGTCTCAAGTTCACTGAGACGAGCGCCCTGAGCCAGGTGCAGGTAGTTGTACACCACCTCTTCGAGGGAAGGGAGCTCAGGGGCGGGGGGCTCGGCCACGGCGACTGCGGGTGCAGCAGCAGGAGCTTTGGCCGGAGCCATGACGGTGGCTACAGGGGCGGCGGCTTTAGCAGTGGCGATCGCGCGGGCCGGGGCCGCTTTGGCAGCCGGTCTGGCTGGGGCCACCTTGGCTGGGGTGGCTTTAGAAACTGCCGGCTTGAGGGCTACGGTCTTAGCTGCGATGGCCTTAGGCGTCGCAGGGGGGGCGATCGCAGGTTTAGCTGTCGGTCGTGCCGAGGTCGAGGTGACCGCGGGGCGGGTGGCAACCGGGCGAGTGGCTGGCGTGGCCTGAGTTGTCACAGCACCGCCCCACACAATGTGAGATAGCTCTGCCCGCTGGGCCTGGAGCTGGTGGCGAAAGTCAGCCAGCTCGTCAAACATGGCATCGACCGATTCGCTCAGGGTGGCGCGATCGCTCTGTCGCCTGACCTGATTTTCTGCCGCTGCCTGCTGGCGCACGGCGGTCAAGTCTTTCAGCGTAGCCTGCACCTGCACCTGAAGGTCTTCGACATAGGCGGTAAGCTGAGGCAGCAGTTCGGCCCGCACCATCGCCTGGCGTTGACGGTAACCCGCCAGATCCACAGTGGTTTGAGCTTGAATCTCGGCCACCTGCTGCTGCACCTGGCGCAGCTCTTGAGCAATCTCTAGGCGCAGCTCGCTGACGGTATCTTGCAGCACCTGGCAGTCGTACTCTAATTTTTCGCGCATCTCGGCGGCACTGATCTCGCGATCGCTCTGATACTGAGCCAGCAGCACCTCAGTTTCGACCTGGAGCTGCTGTACGTAGTCTTGGCGAGCCTGCTGGCGAGGCAAAATCTCAGCCTCGCGATCGGCGGTGGTCTGGACTAGCCAAAGCGCGGTGTTGGCGCGCAGATCGGCCATCAGCTGGTCGAGGTCTTGGCGCAGCTGCACAGCGTGGGCCAGCCGGTCAGCCTGCCAGCGCTCCAGGTCGGTCGAGACCTGATCGCGCCGGTTAACCACCTCGCTCTGGCGCAGTTGTCGTGCGGCTTGCCACTGGTCAAAAAGTGCTGTCACAGGACTGCTCTCCCTTTTGTGCAAATGAAATAGATTGGAAATCAGGCCAGTCAGGCTGGGGCTGAATCTGAGAAAAAGTTCTGAGTCAGACTAAGAATAGTTTTTCTCAGTGCGGCAAGGGGAGGAAATAGCGCAGAAAAGTTAACAGATACTCGACTTAAACAACCATTACGGTGACCAAGTCTTGGGATAATTTTGGGGCGCTGGCCTGAAGCTTGCCGGGATAATTTTGTGGTGGAGAATGGTAGATCTTACGGAAGCACGTAGCTTACCGATGGGGCAGCTGGGCCAAGGTTAAAAACCTAGCCGCTGCCCCATGGGTGGCGAAGATCGGTGGTGATCTTCTAAGCAGCGGGAACAGCAGCTTGAGCAGTCAGGCCAACGGCTTCGGCGTACTTGAGGTAGGTGTCGACGGAGGCAATGACGACGCGGGCTTCGATCGCCAGCAGCTCAATACCTACCAGAGAAACCCGAACCCAAGCATCGACAACAATGCCTTTGTCCAGAATGCGGTCAACAACTTCAGCCAAGCTAGAGGAAGAGTTTACTTTTTCAACAGCCATGATTTTGAACCCCTAAACAGTTAATGTGTGCGATGAAACTGTGTGCAATGAAACCGCGAAGAGAATACCCTCCAAAACACTGGCCTGCCACTGCAAAGAAGCGGTAGAAACAGGCGTAGTGCGTAGGGCCTATCCCTTGCACATTTGTATTCTGCCCATCTGGTTCAAAACACTCACAATTTAGAGAAAATCAATTCATCTATCGTTACCTGGTTACCGGTGGGCCCTAGCCCCAATTGCCGAAACCCTTTGCAGTAGACCAGTTCGGGCAATATGGTTGATAATTGAATCAAATCCAAATCCAGAGGTAAAGGCCTGTCTGTGGGAAGGCGATAGCTCTCGAGTTGGACTTGATACAGAAGCAATTTTTTCGGCCCAGGTCCAGCGATGATCGACGACGTAAACCTAGACGTGCTGCTGCAAAGCCTCAAGCAGGAGGATGAATACCAGCGCGAACTGGCCACCGCCGCCCTGTGGCAGCACTGGTTTTACCAAAAGGGTGAGGCGGGTAACGAGCGGCTGCAAGCGGCCCAAACCTTGGTAGAAGACGATCGCCTCGACTCTGCCGAGAACCTGCTGTCAGCCCTCGTGACAGAACTGCCTGACTTTGCCGAAGCCTGGAATCGTCGGGCGGTGCTCTACTACCTACAGCGCCGCTACCGTGAGGCGCTGGCTGACTGTCAGCGGGTGATTGACCTGGTGCCTTACCACTTTGGGGCTCTCCACGGCCTGGGGCTGTGCCACGCCGCCCTGGGCCAGTACCACGACGCGATTCAGGCGTTTCGGCAGGCGCTGGTGGTGCAACCCTACGCCCTGGTCAACCAGCGGCTAATTTTAGAATGCACGGCGCGGTTGAGCTAGGCGATCTCAATTTCTGATAGTAAAACCGTCAAAACTTATGGCATCGCCGCCCCGCGATCGGCGGTTTAGGCTAGAATCGCTGGCAGATTATGGCAGTAAATAGGACGATGGTAAAGGGTTTGAAACGGAGCAGCAGCGAGCCAATGGCGGGTTTAAAAAAGTATGTCTGGCGATCGCAGGCGGTGGCCCTGGGAGTGATTTTGTCATCTCTGGCCGGGGGAGGGCGCAGCGCTCTGGCCCAGTTTCCCCCTTGTCCACCCCCCGCCGCCAACGAGTACCTACTGCTGGTGCGCAGCAACACCGAGGCCGAGCGCACCCGGGTGCAAAACCTGCTGCCCTCCAACAGCACCGTTATGGTCTGCGACTATTTGAATGACACGGTGGTGCGGGCAGGCGGCTTCACCAACCTGGAGAATGCCAACGCCTGGGCCCAGTATATGACCGAGGTCGAGGGCTTTCAGGCCTTTGTAGCGCGCCCGGCCACCACCGCTACCCAGCCCAGCCCACCAGCCCCAGGTGCCACGCCCCCCGCCACGGGCACCCCCACCACCAACGGATCAACGACCGCCCCTGCCCAGCCTGTGGTCACCCAGCCGGTACAGACGGCCTACGCCCCCCAGCCCCTGGGGACTGGGTTTGCAGTACTGGTCGACTATCAGCTACAGCCCGAGTCGGCGATCGCCATTCAGCGCCAGGTGGGCCAGGCGGTGGGGCTAGCGGTCTATCGCCAGCGCCCATACCTATTAATTGCCCACAGCCCCAACGTCGATGGAGCCGCCTCAACCCTAGCGGTGCTCTCCGGGCTTGGCATCCCCGGCTTCATTGTTGACAGCCAAGAGACCGTCATGCTTACCCCAGCGGTGGCGCTGACCGGGCCATAAATGGTTGTTGCCCCTCTGGCCAATCACCGTACCCTACCCTGAGACCTCAGTAGGCCGGAGCAGCTAGGCAGGAAATCATTGCCCCGAGAGCTGACCCGGCGATCACCTGAAATGGAGTGTGACCCAGCAGCTCTTTGAGACGGTCTTCGCTGAGCTCAGGCTTTTCTTGAAACAGCTCATCGATGATCTGGTTGAGCACCTTGGCCTGCTTGCCAGCCGCCTGGCGTACCCCCGCCGCGTCATACATGACAATGATCGAAAACACGGCGGTGGCAGCAAACATGGGGCTAGCCCAGCCCGTGGTTTGGCCTACGCCACAGGCCAAAGCCGTGACCAGGGCTGAGTGGGCGCTGGGCATGCCGCCGGTGCCCATCATGGCTCGCAGGTTGAGCTTGCGGTGGCGCACCAGCTCGATGATTGCTTTTAGCCCCTGGGCGGCAAAACAGGCGATCAGCGCCACAATCAGCACGTGGTTGTCAATAATGTCGCTAAAACTATTCATCGGCTCAGGCAAACCCCGGTAGGTACGAAAAATTAGTGGGTACGGGCAACAATGTAGTCGGCGATCGCCAGCAGCGGCCGGTTTAAGTCACCAAACCCAGCCAGGCTATCTTTTGCAGCTGCGATCAGCTGGTCGGCCTGCCGACGCGACTCGTCTAGCCCCCACAGGCTAGGATAGGTGACCTTTTGGGCCGCCACGTCTTTACCCACCGACTTGCCCAGAGTCTCGGCGTCAGAGGTGATGTCGAGAATGTCATCGACAATCTGAAAGGCCAGACCGATGCGCTGGGCGTACTGCCGCAAACTTTCTAGCTCATCGTCACTCGCTCCGGCCAGCATGGCCCCCGAGGTGACCGAAATTTCTAGCAGGGCTGCGGTCTTGTGGTTGTGGATGTAGGTCAGGGTTTCGAGGGTAACATCAGGATTGCCCTCGCTGGCCAGATCAACAATCTGGCCCCCCACTAGACCCTCACCGCCGACGGCTTTGCCCAGCCCGGCAATGACCCACAGCACGCGATCGGGGCTAGCCCCCAAGGTCTGGGTGGCCACATGTTCAAAGGCATAGGTGAGCAGAGCATCGCCCGCGAGAATGGCCACATCTTCGCCGTAGACCTTGTGGTTGGTGAGGCGTCCGCGCCGATAGTCATCGTTGTCCATGGCGGGCAGATCGTCGTGGATCAGCGACATAGTGTGGATCATCTCTAGGGCGCAGGCGGTGGGCATGGCCACATCCAGCCCTCCCCCCACCAGCTCACTGCTGGCCAGACAGAGAATCGGCCGCAGCCGCTTGCCCCCCGCTAGCAGCGAATAGCGCATGGCTTCGTAGAGAGTCTCGGGGTAGCGCAGGGCCAGAGCCTGGTCGAGAGCGGCCTCGACCAAAGGGCGCCGCTCGGCCAGATAGGCTTCCAGATCGAAGGAGTGGGCGGGCGAGGGGCGAGAATCGAGGGAGTTGGTTTGCACCATGGCGGCAACAGACGGGTGGATAGATAGAACTGAGCGGGACAGCTGGCCCTACAAACGATTCCGGTAGCTGGTGACGGTGTTTTCTAGCAGCATGGCTACGGTCATGGGGCCAACGCCACCGGGCACGGGGGTAATGGCCCCCGCTACAGGCTCTACCGCAGCATAGTCGACATCGCCAACTAGGCGAGCCTTACCGTCGGGCTGCTCGACGCGGTTAATGCCGACGTCGATCACCACGCTGCCAGGTTTGACATCGGTGGCGGTGATCATGCCAGGCCGCCCCACTGCCGCCACTAGAATATCAGCTTGCCGCATCAGCGCGGACAAGTTGGCGGTGCGAGAATGGGCCAGGGTGACGGTGGCATTGGCCTCTACCAGCATTAAGGCCATGGGCTTGCCGACCAAAATGCTGCGCCCCACCACTACCGCGTTGGCTCCTACCAGGTTGATATTGGCGGCCTCTAGCAGCCGCATGACGCCGTAGGGGGTGCAGCTGCGCAGGCCCGGTTCGCCGCGTACGAGCCGTCCCAGGTTGACTGGGTGCAGACCATCGGCGTCTTTCTCAGGATCGATGGCGTTGAGCAGGGCGACGGCGTCGAGGTGGTCAGGCAGGGGCAGCTGCACCAAAATGCCGTCTACGTTGGGGTCGGCGTTGAGCTGCCCAATCAGGTCGGCCACTTCAGTTTGGGTAGCGGTGGCGGGCAGGTGTTGACCGTAAGAGGTGATACCTACCTGCTCGCAGGCTCGTTCTTTGTTGCGCACATAGGCGGCGCTGGCGGGGTTGTCGCCCACCATGATCACGGCCAGGCCTGGTGGGCGACAACCCTGGGCCGTCAGAGTTTGAATCTCCAAGGCTAGCTGGGACTGAATCTGGCTGGCCAGGGTTTTACCGTCGAGAAGTTGGGCCATGGCAGAGGTGCGCTAACCTAATGTTTGAAAACAAGCTGGAACGAGAAGGGTGTGAAAAGGAACTGATACGTAGCTTGACCCAGTCTGGCCAAGGGCTGGTTTTGATGCTTTCCCAGTGTCTCAGATTTTGATCCTCGCGGTGCCAGCGATCGCTCCTCAGAAACGCAAAAAATCCTTTTCCCAGCTTAGACGCGGAGTTCTGCCTGGGGAAAAGCTCCAGATCCCGATGTGGACTTGCCCAATATGAACTTGGTCTAACCGTCACAACATGCTGCTATGAACTTCCTAAACCGCCGTTTTACCCACCTCAGTGTTGTTGGTCTGGCTCTGGTGGCGATCGCCAGCTGCGGTGCCCGTGTCGACGCCACGGTAGGCTATGCCTTGCGCGATCGCATCAGTCAGCTGCCTGGCCTGGCCTGGGTTAACCCCGTGATCCCGATTGCTGACGTAGGTCAGAGCCGCCGTACCACGGTGTACCTGGCGGGTAGGGTAGACCGCCACCTGCCCCTGGTGGGTCAAGGGTTGTACGAACTGGTAGATGACTCTGGCGCAATTTGGGTGCTCAGCCCTAGCGCGCCTCCACCGGTGGGCACCATGCTCGCGGTACGGGCCACCATTCAGTACGAGCAGATTTTGTTGCGCGGCCAAGATGTGGGCGAGCACTACGCTGAGGAACTCGAACGGCTGCCCCAGGAGGGGTGAGCCACTACAAAACTTTCCAAACTACAATTGCTCCGATCAGTTCTATCTCAAGGTGGGTTTTCTCCCTGACTCGGTGGGGTTCTTTCTCCGTTGTTGGGGCATGGAAAATGGTAGTCTCTTAGAAATGCTGTGTATTGACATTCACACTGGTAGGAGAGGATTAGGGTAAATGAAACAACTGGTTGGCCTACTCGTTGCGCTGGCGGTGCTGTTAGGTTGGGTCAGCAGCCCTGCTGTGGCACAGCCGATTTCTGGGGCAGATTTTCTAGTCGTCCCCTTCGAGGCCACGGCTTTGTTGGCAGAAGCGTCTGCTGGAAATGCGGTAGACGCTAAATTAAGTACGGAGTACGGGGCTAAGTTTGACCTCAACAATGCCAACGTACAGGGCTTTAGAAAGTTCCCAGGGCTGTACCCCACTCTGGCTCGCAAGATCCTGCTCAATGCCCCCTACGATGACGTTGAAGACATTCTCGATCTGCCTGGCTTGAGCGAGCAACAGCTCGATATCCTGCGGGCTAACCTCGATAACTTCACCGTTACGCCCCCTGACTCAGCCTTTGTGGAGGGCGGCGATCGCTTTAACAATGGCGTTTACAAATAGGTAAGCCTTATCCAAGTCCACTCATCCCAGCCCAAAGGTTGAGTTTTGTCCGAGGGCAAGCTATAGAGTTTGAGCTGGACTTGGTATAGCGGGTTCACTACTCTATCTGTATCTAGCGGCCCTGGCTGGTCGAGTTGGCTCTAGTAGTCAGCGTCACTGGCCGGGGTTTCTAGTATTTAAACTAGATCCAAGCAACCCGATCCAAGTCCAGAAGTGGTGTTCTAGCTGTGGGAAAACTGCGGATCCTGAGCTGGATTTGGGCATAGAAATCTTTCACTACCCCCCGGAGCTGATCGTTGACTAAGCCTGACCTTGACTCATCTGGGCCTGCTGCCTTCGACGTGCTGGTGATCGGCGGAGGGGCCGCTGGTCTCTACGCGGCCCTGGCTATCGACAGCCGATGGCGGATTGGGCTGGTGACCAAAGATACGCTGTCGATCTCCGCCAGCGACTGGGCTCAGGGAGGTATTGCGGCGGCGATCGGAGCCGATGACCAGGTGGCGCTCCACGTGGCCGATACGCTGGTGGCGGGGGCGGGGCTGTGCGATCGCCCAGCAGTCGAACATTTAGCCAGCCATGCGGCCCCCTGCATCGAGCGCCTGGTGGATCTGGGGGTAGCCTTTGATCGCACCGAGGGCCAGCTAGCCATGACCCTGGAGGCGGCCCACTCTCGCCGTCGGGTGCTGCATGCGGCCGATACCACCGGGCGGGCGATTGTTTCGATTTTGGCAGAGGCGGTGCTGCAACGGCCCAACATTACCGTCTTTGAAAGCGCCTTTGCTCTGGATCTCTGGATGGTCGCCGGGCGCTGTCGGGGTGCCCTGGTGGCCCACAACCAGCAGCTTCGCTGGCTCTCGGCCCAGGCCACGGTGCTGGCCACCGGCGGCGGTGGCCAGGTCTATGCCCAAACCACCAACCCCGCTGCCAGCACTGGTGACGGGGTGGCCATGGCCTGGCGGGCGGGCGCTCAGCTGCGCGACTTAGAATTTGTCCAGTTTCACCCGACCTCGTTGGCCAAGATAGGGGCACCGCCCTTTTTGATCAGCGAGGCGGTGCGGGGCGAGGGGGCTCACCTGGTAGACGACGAGGGCGATCGCTTTGCCTTTCACTACCACCCCGATGGCGAGCTGGCCCCCCGCGATGTGGTCAGCCGGGCGATTTTTCACCACCTGCAAAAGACCGGGCGGCCTCACGTCTGGCTCGATCTGCGCCCAATCCCGCGCGATCGCATCAACTACCGCTTTCCCAATATTCTCCAGGTCTGCCGCACCTGGGGCTGTGACCCGCTGAGCGAGCCGGTGCCCGTCGCCCCCGCCGCCCACTACTGGATGGGGGGCATTACGACTGATTTACACAGTCAAACAACAGTGCCAGGTCTCTACGCCGTGGGCGAAAACGCCAGCACTGGCGTCCACGGTGCCAACCGCCTGGCCAGCAACTCGCTCTTAGAATGCCTGGTCTACGGCGCTGAGCTGGCCCATCTGCCCTTGGCCGCAGAAGAAGAAGCCGATCCTTGCCCTGGTGCAACCAGCTTGAACGCGACCGGCTTGAGCGCGACCGTTCTTCCCCTGAATGAGGCCACCCTGCGGTGGGCTGAGGAGAATGGGGCAGCTGTCTTGGACAATCTTCACGTCCAGCGATCGCAGCTCACCCAGCTCATGTGGGATGCCGCCGCCATTAGCCGCAATCAGTCGGGTTTAGAGGAGGCGATCGCCGCCCTGCAAATTCAGCGCACCCAGTGGCAGCAGCACCCCCTGTATGCCCTCCATACCCTTACCCCTGGGCAAACCTACGCTCTGCCAGAGTCCCTGAGCTGGCCACTGGTACGAGCCTGGGGTGAACTCTGTAATCTCCACGATGTTGCCTGGCTAATTCTCCGCAGCGCCGCCTTTCGCACCGAGAGCCGAGGTGGGCATTTTCGCCAAGACTATCCCGCAGCGGCCCCAGAGTGGCAGGTGCATACGGTGGTAGAGGGCGATCAGTGGGGGAAATCGCTACCCGTGGAGGGTTAGCCTGCTCAACGGATATTTTCAGGACGGATACGTTCCTAGGGCAGTACATTCTCAGAGCCAATATATTCTCAGGGCAGACAGACGGGTCTGATCCTCCGACATTCATCTACGCTTTTATCTGCCTACCTCCGTTTCACCCGTTTGGGTTTAGCCTTGGCTTTCGACTTACCTCGCCGGCTCTTAGCGGCGGAGGAGAGCCAGTCAGTGGCGTAGTGGCTCAGGGCACCTAGTTCCAGGCCTATCAGTAGGGCTAGCCACCAGGGCCAGTAAGTTACCAAGGCCCAGCCCAGCCCGTCTATCAGCTCGCCCCAGGTGAGGGCAGTGCGCTGGGTGCTGTTGAGCAAATGCACCACAGTGACGCCAGCCAGGCCGAGCCAGAGAGACAGATACAGCACGCGCACCATTGTGCCGACAATCGGCCCGTGGGACCAGCGAGAGCGGTGGCGCATACTGCCCCGGTAGGGGAGCCAGATCCATCGCAGCCAGCCCCAGCGTTTGTACTGCACGGAGTGAATGTCGAGATCGGGGCCAAGCAGCCAGCCAGCCAGCAAGTAGCCCAGGCAGACCAACGCCGTCAACCAGCCATGGAGGGTGACGTAGAATGAGGCCAAAACCACCAGCGGTAGGCCCCAGAGAGTAATGCGATCGTGAGTGCGGCCTGAAGACATGGCACAGATGTACCAAGCTTTCTGCATTCTGACAAGGGGGTAGAGTGTCGAGCGGTTTAGCCCTAGCCACAGGTAGTTGACGCTAAACCACTGTCGGTGTGGGGCGATTAGCGTCTAGGTAGATGCCTTGAGCCTGCATCTATGGCCGAAACTAGCGCGATCGCATCCAGCTTGGGTTGAGAAAGTTGTCTAGGGCTCTTGTAGTCGGCTCTTGTAGTCGAGACTACTCATTTATCTGTATGCAAACACTATAACTTGGTCTAAATAAACTTCAGCAATCTCGATATCTCACGCCCCCAGACATGCCCTGGATACCTACATAGCCTGGCGCAGGTTCGCCATCCGCTGAAAGCTACCTGGGCCACACTCTTTCTCAAATTCCATCACAATCCAGTCCTGGCGTTTGCCGATGCGCTTGGCGCTTTTTTGCAGGTATTCGAAGTACTCCAGCATTTGTGTGGGCGTGGGCCTAGCCCCAAAAATCGAGCCATAGCACCACTCGTTCTTAGGCCAGCGACCGCAGTGTTCCCAGAACGATCGCTCGGCCCAGGTCGGCGCATTCCGCCGCATATAGGCACGGCGGCGGTGGCTGTGAAACAGCTCTACCAGGGTGGGGATGTCGTTGATCTGATGGGCCTGGTCGGCAGAGTAGATTTCCACCATGTCTTCCAGGTTGAGGGGGCGCTCGGTGATCCACTGGTGGCCACAGTCGGGGCATTTGGCGATAAACGACAGCACAATGCGGCCGCACTGGGGGCAGGGCTTCGTCGTCGGCGGCGTCCCCCCCTCGCTGTTTGTTTGCTCCTGCACCGGCAGGTGGTAGTCCTTAATATCTTCGGGAAAGCCCAGCCGCTCTAGATTTCCCGCCTGGTCGAGAATGATGCCGTACTGCTTGCCGGTCTGGGGCGAGATTCGCATGACCCGGCCAATCTGTTGCAGGTGCAGGGCACTGGATTGGGTGGGCCGCAGCATCAGCCCCACCTCCACGCTGGGCTCGTCAAAGCCAATGCTGATCACGTTGCAGGAGGTGAGCACCAGAATTTGCTCGTCTCGTAGGTCGCTGTACATGCGCTTGCGGTCTTTGATCGGGGTGCCGCCCTCGACGGTGGTAGACGGAATGCCAGCGGCGTTAAAGGCATCGGCCACGTGTCGGGCGTGCTCAATATCGACGCAGAAGGCGATCGTGCGCTTGCCGGGGCAGAGGCGCTGCCACTCGCGGACAATTTTTTCGATCAGCTCGGGGCGATCGCAGGCATTCTTTAGTCCTACCTCGTCGTAGTCGCCCCGCACAGTTTTCACTTCCTTCAGGTTGGCGACCCCATCTGGCGGCATGCTGTAATACTTCATCGGGGCCAAAAACCCCCGCTGTTGCAGGTCGCTGGGCACAGGTGAGGCCACCAGAGTATCCATAAAATCGCCCAACTGCTCTTTGCCCAGGCGCTTGGGGGTGGCCGTCATCACCAGATGCCAGGCGTCGGGAAAAGTTTTGAGCACTTTTTTGCCCACTTGACTAAACAGGGTGATGTGGCCCTCGTCGTAGAACACCACATCGGCGGGCCACTGCTTCCACCACTGCCGCTTCGACATGGTTTGAATGCTGGCGATCTGAATCGGGGCGTCGCGGTTTTCTTCCCAGCCCGCTTTGATAAAGCCACAGTTGAGCCCAAAGGACTCCATCTTTTCGTAGGTTTGGCCCACCAGCACATCGAGGTGCACCAAAAACATCAGCCGTTTGCCCGCCCGTTCGGCATGGGCGCAGATCTGCCCGCTGATCACGGTTTTGCCCGCCCCGGTACCGGCGACGATCGCCACCCGCTTGTGCCCCTCGTTGAGCTTGCGGTAGAGGTCGTTGATCAGGTCAACCTGGTAGGGGCGGAGTTGAGGAGGCATTGGAAACAATTATGGGTTTTAGGTTTTGTGGGCAGCCCACAAAACCTAAAACCCATAATAAACCAGTACTATCAACTGTTTCCCTCGGCAAGCCCGTTATCATGCTGGTATGTGAACACGGGTCTGCTATGACCACCTTTCCCCGTACGCCGTTGACTATACCGCCGCTGGAGAATGGCGATCGCCTCACCCGCGCCGAGTTTGAGCGCCGCTACGCCGCCATGCCCGATACTAAAGCTGAACTGATCGAAGGAGTGGTTTACGTGGCATCTCCTGTCAGGTTAGGTAGTCACGGGCGTCCCCACTCTCAGATGATGGCCTGGCTCAGTCCCTACTGGGTGACAACTCCGGGGGTGGATGTCGGCATTGACTCAACCGTAAGGCTGGATTCGGGCAACGAACCTCAGCCTGATATTTTCATGCGTCTGGAGCAGGGGTACGGCGGAAAATCTAGGCTCACAGCAGATGATTATGTGGAAGGCTCACCTGAGCTGGTGATTGAAATTGCCGCCAGCACCGCCACCTTTGACCTACACGAAAAGAAAGCGGCCTATGGTCGTAACGGCGTTCAAGAATATATCGTTTGGCAGGTGTTTGACCGTCAGATCGACTGGTTTGATCTGGATGTGGATCGTTACGTTGATCTGGAGCTGGGCGCAGATGGCCTCTGCCGCAGCCGAATCTTTCCTGGCCTGTGGCTCGACCGAGAGGCAATGGTGCAGGGCAACTTGCCTCAGGTGTTAGCCGTGGTGCAGCAGGGGCTACAATCGCCAGAACATCTGGCATTTATTGAGAAATTGCAGTCTACTCAGGGTGCTTAGACAAATGGAAAGGCGAAAGCTGGGCAACACCGACATTGAGATCACGCCGCTGATTTTTGGCACCTGGCAGGCTGGTAAAAGTGGCTGGGTTGGGGTTGAGGATGCAGCCGTCATCCACGCCATGCAGGCGGCACTGGAGGCCGGAATTACCACCTTCGACACCGCAGAAGTCTACGGTAACGGCTACTCTGAGGAGCTGGTGGGTAAAGCGTTGGCAGACAGGCGCGACCAGGTTGTGCTCGCCACCAAGGTTTTTGCCAACCACCTGAAAGCCGACCAGGTGATCGAGGCCTGCGAGAATTCTCTCAAGCGGATGCAGACCGATGTGATTGACCTGTACCAGATCCACTGGCCATCGGGCTCCTTTAACAGCGAGGTGGTGCCCATCGGCGAAACCATGGGAGCGCTGAACCAGCTCCAGGAGCAGGGCAAAATTCGCGCGATTGGGGTGTCGAATTTTTCTAAAGCCCAAATCGAAGAAGCCATGCAGTTTGGCCGCATCGACAGCCTTCAGCCTCCCTATTCCCTATTTTGGCGCGGGGTCGAGGCCGAGCTGTTGCCCTACTGTGTCGAGCACAACCTGACGATTTTGGCCTACTCATCCCTGGCCCAGGGGTTGCTCACCGGCAAGTTTGGCCCCGACCACCAGTTCCCTAAAGACGACATTCGCAGCAAAAACAAGCTATTTCAGCCACCGCTGTACGAAAAGGCCCAGGCCGCGCTAGATCAGCTCAAACCCATCGCTGAGGCCCATCACACTACCCTGGGCAACCTGGCTCTGGCCTGGCTGATGGCCCAGCCTCAGACCACGGCGATCGTTGGGGCGCGCAACGTTAACCAGGCCTTAGAAAATGTCAAGGCGGCGGCGGTATCTCTATCGCCGGACGATCGGGCGACGATCGACAGCATCAGCCACACCGTGACCGATCACCTGCCCGCCGACCCGGTCATGTGGGCTTTTGGCTAGCCTGCCTACAGCGCCTCGGGCTCTTTGCCAGAGACCACCGGGGCAATGCTGCTCAGCTTGAGCTTCGGATGATCGGTCATCACCTGTTGGCAGTTCCACTCGTTTTTAAATAGCAGTACCGGGCGATCCCAGCTGTCTTTGACGGTGACGGTGTTGAACAGGCGACCGGCGGCCTCCAAGGCTTCCCAGCCGCCGTCAACCCAGCGGGCCACGGTGTAGGGCAGCGGCTCAATGCGGGTTTCGACACCGTACTCGTTTTGCAGGCGGTACTGCACCACCTCTAGCTGGAGCTGGCCGACGGCAGCCAAAATCGGGTCGCGCTTCGACTCATCGGCGGAAAACATGATCTGCACGGCCCCTTCTTCCCGCAGTTCTGACACGCCCTTCTGGAACTGCTTGTACTTGGAGGGGTTAGGGTTTTTGAGGTAGGCAAAAATCTCCGGCGAGAAGCAGGGAATGCCGTCATACTCCAGGCGCTTGCCCTGGTAGATGGTGTCGCCGATCGCAAACACGCCGGGGTTATTCAGACCAATCACATCGCCGGGGTAGGCTTCTTCGAGGGATTCGCGGCCCTGGCCAAAGAGCTTTTGGGGGTGCGACAGGCGAACGGATTTGCCAGAACGGGCGTGGCTGACCACCATATCTTTCTCAAACTTGCCCGAGCACACCCGCACAAAGGCGATGCGATCGCGGTGTTTGGGATCCATATTTGCTTGCAGCTTAAACACAAACCCTGAGAAGTCGGGGTGGGTAGGCGGCACCTCGCCCAGGGTGCTGCTGTGGGGCGAAGGCTTGAGGGCGTAGTCTAAAAACGCATCGAGAAACAGCTGCACGCCAAAGTTGGTCATGGCGCTGCCGAAGAATACCGGGGTCTGCTGCCCGGCATGGACGGCGTCGAGGTCTAGCTCTGGCCCCGCCTCTTCGATCACCTCCAGCTCTTCTTTGAACTGATAGTAGAGGTCTTGGTCGAGCAGGTCTTCGATGCGGGGGTCGCCAATGTCTAGCACGGTATCTTTGGCCGCTTTTTTGCCGTGGATGCTGCGCTCAAACAGGTGAATCTGCTGGTGGCGGCGGTCAAACACGCCCTTGAAGCGATCGCCCATGCCGATGGGCCAGTTGACCGCATAGGTCTGCAAGCCCAGCCGCTGCTCGATCTCATCCAGCAGCTCTAGGGGTTCGCGGGCCGGGCGATCCATCTTGTTGAAGAAGGTGAAGATGGGCAGGGAGCGCAGGCGACACACCTCAAACAGCTTCAGGGTCTGGGGCTCTAGACCCTTGGCCGCGTCTTCGAGCATGACCGCGTTGTCGGCGGCGGCCAGGGTGCGGTAGGTGTCTTCACTAAAGTCTTGGTGACCCGGTGTATCCAACAGGTTCATGGTGTAGCCCCGGTAGGCAAACTGAAGCACTGTGGACGTGATGGAAATGCCCCGCTGCTGCTCCAGCTCCATCCAGTCTGAGGTAGCGCTGCGCTGGGCGCGTTTGGCCTTAACCGCCCCGGCTTCCTGAATGGCACCCCCGTACAACAGCAGCTTTTCGGTGAGCGTCGTTTTACCAGCGTCGGGGTGGGAGATGATGGCAAAGTTGCGCCGCTGCTCCACCGCTGCGGCAATGTCAGTAGAGATGTCGGCGGCGGTGAGGGCAGTGACGGCGGTGTCGGTCATGGACGGGCAATATCCGGGGCGATCGTTGACGTAGGGATGGCGTTCTTTTAATTGTACGGGCTGACCTGAGCTTCGACAGAATACCGAGACAATCTAGAGTGAGGATCCTGAGGGCAAGCCTATGGCCAAGGGGCTTTTTGTGGGGTTAATCACCCTCGACTGCATCTATCGGGTCAACCATGTGCCCGCCAGCGATGAAAAACTGGTGGCCCTAGACAGTCTGCTGGTGGCCGGGGGGCCAGCCACCAACGCGGCGATCGCCTTTGCCGCCCTGGGCAATCGGGCCACTCTGGTGGGTGCCCTGGGGCAGCATCCCCTCGCGACTCTAATTCGCACTGAGCTGGCGGGTTATGGGGTTGAGGTGCTGGATCTACTGCCTAACCTAGAAACCCCACCGCCGCTGTCTACCATTTTGGTAACCGACTCTACCGGCGATCGCGCCATTGTGTCGCGCAATGCGGTGGGTCGCCAGGCCGAGCCACCCGCGGCCCTAGAGAATGCCTTGCAAGGCGTAGACATACTGCTGATCGACGGCCATCAGATGGCGGCGGGGCTGGCGGTGGCAGACCAGGCCCAGCGGCAGGACATTCCTGTAGTGATCGACGCCGGCAGCTGGAAACCAGGGTTTGAGGCGGTGCTCAGTCGGGCCACCAGCGCGATCGCCGCCGCCAAGTTTCAAGTTCCGGGTCAGGCCGATACCCTAGCGGCCCTGGCCAGCCTGGGCATTGCCGAAGTTGCCATCACCCACGGCCCTCAACCGATCCAGTTTCTTCAGGGGGGCAACCAGGGAATGCTGCCCGTGCCCCAGGTCGCCGTGCAAGACACCCTAGGGGCGGGGGATATTTTCCACGGCGCGTTTTGCCACTATCGGCTGAGCAGATCGTTTCCCCTGGCTCTGGCTCAGGCCGCTGAGGTAGCCGCCCGCAGCTGTCGCCACTTTGGCCCCCGCGCCTGGATTGAGCAACGCTAACGCTATCCCTAGCGGCTATAGTACTTTTCTGTAATCACCCAGTTCCCCACTCCCGCCAAGCCCCGTGGGCAGACACATCGGTCTCGCCCATCCTCTCATCCACCCACTACCTATTCTCCCCATGGCCTACGAACAGGAAAAACAGGTTGCGATCGCCGCCGTTACCCAGGCGGCTCAGCTCTGTGAAGCAGTGCGCCAGAATCTGGTGCCCCAGGCGATCGAAAAAAATGACAAAAGCCCCGTCACCATCGCCGACTACGGTGCCCAGGCGATCGTCTGTCAGGCCTTAGCCCAGGCCTTCCCTAGCGACCCGGTGGTGGGCGAAGAAGACACCGCCGACCTGCGCCAGCCCGACTCAGCGGCAGTATTGGCCCAGATCACCGAGCAGGTGCAGCGGGTGATTGCAGGCGCTACCGATGACGACGTGCTGCGGGCCATTGACCACGGCAGCGGCGATGTCGCCCCCCGCTACTGGACTCTCGACCCCATCGACGGCACCAAGGGCTTTTTGCGCGGTGACCAGTATGCGATCGCCCTAGCCCTGGTAGAAGACGGCGACATCAAGGTGGGGGTGCTGGGCTGCCCCTTTCTCAGCTTTGACGGCGGCGACATGGGCCTGCTGTTTGTGGCCGTGCGCGGCGAAGGCACGGTGATGATGCCCCTGGCCGGTGGCAGCCCCCAGCCCCTGACGGTAGCCACGGCAGACGACACCGATCGCTTTCGTTTTGTGGAGAGTGTTGAGTCGGGCCACGGCGACCAGAGCCAGCAGAGTGCGATCGCCCGTGCCGTCGGCATTACCGCCCATTCCATCCGGATGGATAGCCAGGCCAAGTACGCCGCCGTCGCCGCTGGGCAGGCCGTGCTCTACCTGCGGCTACCTTCGCCCAAAACCCCCGACTACCGCGAAAAAATTTGGGACCACGCCGCCGGGGTAATCGTGGTCGAAGAGGCCGGCGGCCGCGTCACCGACATGCACGGCAAACCGCTAGACTTTGCCAGCGCCGCCCGCTTTCCCAACAACAAGGGGGTCGTGGTCAGCAATGGGGCGATTCACGACACCGTGCTGACCGCCCTAGGCGAAAGCAGCCCGCTCTAGATCTAAGCCAGGGGAGTTGGAGCCTTGGGGCTAGCTAGCCTGGGTCTCTGGTGCCACGCCCCTCGCTCCTAGAGAGCAACCCCGTACAGCTCGCGCACCGATGTTTGCAGTAGCACCACCAGGGTCGCTACCCCCAGCAGCGTGCCCAGGGGGGTAAAGGTGAGCGCACCACAGGCCACCACCACGCTAAACCAGTAGCGTCTCTGCTTGCCCAGGCAACGACCTGAAACGATCAGCGCGATCGCCAGCACCAGCCCGTAGAGAAATAGCCCCGCACCAAGCGCCAAAAACATCAGCCCTAAGGCAGCGGGGGGCAGATCACTGTCGCCACTGGCCAAACTCCCAGGAGCCACCATCGCCACCACCCCGATCGCCACAAAACCCAGCGGCAGCAGCGCAAACGCCAGCACCAGCCCCGCCACCACGTAGTGCAGCATCGCCAGCACTCGAAGCCGCTCAAGATCTTCGCCTGGGTGTCGCGTTTCCATAGCTCACTGTCCCAAATACCTGCCCCACAGGGGAGCTTCCCAATCTTGGCCCCTGCGGCTGGCGATCGCAGGCTATGTATCTCAACCTTAACGGAGCCGCCCTCACCGCCCCCAGTCCCTTCGCTATCCTAAAAACACCCACTCCGCACCTCCCCATGCCCCCCCTCCCCGGTTCTACCCTCCCCTTCTGGCGGCGCGCGCCCAAGCTGATCCTGCGCCCGCTCGACTATTTTGAAGACAACTACCGCCGCTACGGCTCAGTGTTTCAGGTGGGTGGGGGGATGCCGCCGTCGATCTACGTGGCCGACCCGGCGGTGATTCAGGGCATCTTTCAGGCCGATAGTTCCTACTTTCACATTCCCTCTCAGGGCATGGGCAGCGGGCTCACCTTTTTGCTGGGCGACCAGTCGCTGCTGTTGATCGATGGCGATCGCCATCGCCGCCACCGTCGGTTGCTGATGCCGCCGTTTCATGGCGATCGCATGCGGGTCTATAGCGACACGATCTGTGACCTGACCCAGCAGGTAATGGCGGGTTGGCGGGTAAATCAAGCCTTCAACCTGCGGTCAGCCATGCAGGAGATCACCCTGCGGGTGATTCTCAAGGCGGTGTTTGGCCTGGGGGAGGGCGATCGCTGCGATCGCCTGCGCCAGCTCCTCAGCACCCTGCTAGAGGGGTTGGGTACGCCCCTGAGCGCCTTTTTTATCTTCTTTCCAAGCCTGCAAAAAGACTGGGGGCCGCTCAGCCCCTGGGGCCGGTTTGTGCGCATCAAAGCTGAGATCGACACCCTGATCTACGCCGAAATCGAGGAGCGGCGATCCCAGCCCCAGGACGATTCTCTCGGGGAGGCACCGCCTGAGCGCACCGACATTCTCTCGCTGATGATCAGCGCCCGCGACGACCAGGGCCAGCCCCTCAGCGACGGCGAACTCCACGACGAGCTGATGACCCTGCTGATCGCCGGTCACGAGACCACTGCCAGCGCCCTCACCTGGGCGCTGTACTGGGTACACCGACAGCCCGAGGTCGGTAGCCGCCTGCAAGCCGACCTCGATGCCCTGGGGCCAGCCCCCGCCCCCCTGGCCTACGCCAATCTGCCCTACCTCAACGCCCTCTGCCAAGAGACCCTGCGCATCTACCCCGTGGCCCCCACTACGGGCATTCGCATCGTTGCTCAGCCGCTGACGGTGGCGGACTACGAGTTCCCCGCTGGGGTGGCCCTATTTCTCAACATCTACCTGGTGCACCACCGAGACGACCTCTACCCCGACCCCCACAGCTTTCGGCCAGAGCGGTTTCTAGAGCGGCAGTTTTCCCCCTACGAATACTTTCCCTTTGGGGGCGGTCACCGCAGCTGCATTGGCTCAGCTTTTGCTCTGATGGAGATGAAGCTGGTGCTGGCTACCATTCTGCGCCAGTGGGCACTGGCACTGCCTCCGGCACAAAATCGCCCCCTCAAACCCGTCCGCCGGGGGCTGACCCTGGCCCCACCAGGCCAGCTCAGCCTGGTGCCCATCGCCCAGCGGGTGGCCCAGCCGCAGACTCTGGGGTTGTCTTAGACCGAATCCAAATTCCATCCCCCCGACTCCCCACCGGCCCACCCCTAGGGCGTTGGCGTAGCCTGGCCGCAGGCTTTACCACGGTTCGCCCTACCGAATCAGGGGTAGGCAAGCAAAATTTAGTATTAGACCGAAACCCCGTCTACCGGAGCTACCCCGCTCAGCTCAAGAATCTGAGGAATCAGATCTTCACGGCGCACAGCCATGAGGTGTACCCCCTGGCAGATCTGCCGGGCGGCCTGCACCTGTTCTGCCGCGATCTGCACCCCCTCCTGTAGGGGGTCGGTAGCCTGAGCCAGGCGATCGATGATGGCCTGAGGAATCTGGGCACCGGGCACGTAGCGGTTAATGAAGTTGGCGTTTTTGGCCGACTTCAGCAGAAAAATGCCGGCCAGCACGGGGCGATCGTAGCCCGCCGCCATCTGATCCATAAACTTAGAGAGGCGATCGAAGTCGGTGATCAGCTGGCTCTGAAAGAACTGTGCCCCCGCCTTGACCTTAGCCTCAAACCGGCGCTGGAGCCCTGACCAGCTGGGCGACTGCGGATCGATCGCCGCCCCGGCAAATAGATTGAGATCGCCATCGGCCAAAGGCTTATCGTGGCTGTCAACGCCAGCGTTGAGCTTGTCGATCAGCTTGAGCAGCCGCACCGACTCTAGATCAAACACGCCCCGCGCTTCGGGATGGTCGCCTGCTTTAACTGGGTCGCCGGTCAGCGCCAGAATGTTGCGCAACCCCAGGGCGTGGGCACCCATCAGGTCAGCCTGGAGGGCAATGCGGTTGCGATCGCGACAGGCCACCTGATACACCGCCTCAATGCCCTGCTGTTGCAGCAGCAGCGCCGCCGCCCACGACGACATGCGCAATACCGCCCGGCTGCCGTCGGTGACATTCACCGCGTGCACCCGGCCCTTGAGCAACTGGGCCATAGCCAGCATGTGCTCGGGATTGCCCCCCTTGGGCGGCATCACCTCTGCGGTGACCAAAAACTGGCCCGCCTTAGCCGCCGTGCGCAGCCGATAACCCAGGGGTGCAGATATCAAGGAATCCTCCGTGTCGGTGGTGAAGGGGTAGAACCAACGGGTCGGACATCGAGCCTCGGACAGACGCTTTCCGCTGTTCCCTGCTACCGATTACCCAACCCCTGCGAAGCCCCAGTATATCCCGGCAACTACAGCGGTTTCGAGTCACCTCGCGGGGCTGAGCGACCTTGTCCCCACGCAAAATCCCCGAGATTGCTCAATATCAGCATCGAGCAATCTCGGGGACTCTGGCAATTCATTTGCTTAGATCTGGACTAGATCTGAGTCAACTCAGGCCATCAGGTTTCAGAGTTAGGAGCTTGGCTACCCAAAACCGGCGTTAGATAGGCCACCAGCGCCCCAATAAAGAACCCAGCCACGTTGCGAGTCAGGGGCAGCCAGTCACTGGTGCGGGTCAACACCGGGCCAAGGCCAAAGGCAAAGAATAAAATGCCCCACAGCGGCGAAAAGATCAGCACCCACTGCCAGGCGAGCCCTTGCCCCGGTTTGCGGGGATGGGCCGCAAAGCCGCAGATGACGCCACCGACGATGGAGGTAATCAGCGTCAGCACCCATTGCTCTTGGGGCAGGCCAGGCACCACATTGCAGCCGCCCTGGCGCAGGCAGCCTTGAATTGACTCAAGCGCGCTCAAGATCGAGTTATCTTCACCGTTTTCGCGCACAAAAAACTGGTTGCCGTAGCGGGTTTGTAGCTCAATCCAAAAGGTGCGGGGCAGTAGGTCATAGACCGCATCGCCAACGCTGAAGTTGAGCAGGTTGCCGCCCCGGGGGTCAGCCACCAGCATGATGCTGCGATCGTCAAGTCCCCAAAAATCTTTGACCGCCCGGCCAGGGGTTTGATCGTACTGGGTGAGCACCCGCAGCTTCCAGCCGGTCTCGGTCTCAAACTGGTTGAGCTGAGAATCGAGATCTTCTTCTTGGCGCGAGGTGAGTGACTTGGCTAGGTCAATAATGGCGGTTTCTTGGTCGGGCAAGAGTTCAGGGTTGTCGTAGGCCAGGGCGGGTGCCATCGGCAACCAGGTGCAGAGACCCACCAAGCAGACAATTAAGACCTTCAGCACGTTTCTCATACTGGCTTGCTGTAGAAAATAGAACTGGATGGCAATGACACCCACCGATTTAAAGCCCAAGATAAATCTTATGGTGGGGCACTTTCCTTAATTTAGTCTATACCTTTGTTTACACTTGTTTACACAACTCTAATATTTATTCCCGGTTTAGATTAGTTCTGCGTTGGCCATGCCGCAGCAAAAGCGGGTAGGTGCAGACAAAACTGGGCCTGGTCGATCGGGGTGGTGCCAAGGCGCAGGTCGCCGCCGTGGGCACGCACAATTTCACGAGCTAGACTCAGCCCTAGGCCAAGGCCCTCGCTGTGACCAGCGCGGGCGGGTTCGCTCCGATAAAACCGCTCAAATAGGCGATCGCGTTCAGTCGGCAGCAGCTCGACGGTGGGGTTGGTCAGGGTGAGGTACACCTGCTGGCCCCGGCGTTCAGCCCCGACCTGCACCCAGCCCTGGGGCAGGTTGTATTTGGCAGCATTGGTGATTAGGTTTTGGATCACCTGTATGAGCAGGGCGCGATCGCCCTCGACCGCCAGCCCCGGCTCAATCTCAGCGGCAAGGGTGAGATCGGGGGCCAGCAGTGCCAGGTCTTCGATCTGGTCTTGCACGAGGGCGCTGAAATCTACCGGCTGGCGCTGAATACTCATTTGCCCAGCATCGGCCAAAGACAGCAGCAGCAGTTGGCGCACAATGCTGCCCAGATGGCTGACCTGGTCAAGCAGGCGACTGAGGCGTTGCTGGGTCGCAGAGCCCGACTCGACCTGCTGAATCGCCCCCTCTAGCTCACCCTGGAGAATGGTGAGGGGGGTCTTGAGCTCGTGGGCCGCGTCACCGCTAAAGCGCGAGGCCTGGTGAAAGCTGCGTTCTAGCCGCTCTAGCATGGCGTTGAAGGCGGTAATTAACGGCTCAAACTCCACATCTCCCTCGACGGGCACCCGCTGACCCAGCCCCTGGGCGGTTACCTGGTCGATGGTGTGGCTGAGCTGACCTACGGGTCGCAGCGCCCGCCCGGCCAGCCCCCAAGCCCCCCCGCCGATCGCCAGCAGCAGCCCCGGAATCGTGATCAGGTAAATGCGCCGTAGGGTGCCCATCTCTTGCTGTAGAGAGTCGAGATTGGCGGCGATCGCCACCTGCCCGATGGGGCTAGCCCGCACCATCAACCGCCAAGGCCCGGTGTCTGTGTGCAAGGTGAGCAACCGCCTAGGCCCGCGCCCCACCCCCTGCCAGGGGCCTGGGGGTGGATGGGGTAGCTGCCCTGCCAGGCCCAGACTGGCCCAGCGGGGCGACTCATAAACCACGCTGCCCTCGCGATCAATCACCAACAGCCCTACGTCCTCTTCATTGGGCAGGCCCAGATCTCGGGCTAGGGGTGCCTCGGGCTGGCGCAGCTTGGCCCGATCGCCCCCGCGTCCAAAGGGCACCGCTCTCTCTAGCCGAGCGTCGAGGCGATCGAGCCGGGCCTGGTAGATCAGCCAGCTCGACAGTAGAGCAAACCCCAGCAGGGCACCACCGGCCAGAGCCGCCGACCAGAGAGCGAGCCGCAGACGGAGAGAGGGGCGTTTCACCAGGGTGTTCCCCGCCAGGTCAGGAGCGAGTTATCCCAAACCTGAAACCCAGGCCCCCGATTCCCACAAAGCCAAACCGTAGGGGCGCATTGCATTCGCCCTGCTGAACCTGGGGTATCTAAGCAGGATTGAGGGTGAGAGAGGGGCGGCGTGAAGAGAGCACAGCGGCGGTGGGCGGTAGTCATAGGTCGGTCTCCCCTGCCCGAAAGCGATAGCCCACCCCACGCACGCTCTCAATGTGAGCGGCACCCAGGGGGCCAATTTTTTTGCGCAGGCGCTGGGTTGCCACATCTACCACGTTGGTGCTGGGGTTAAAGTCGTAGCCCCACACATGGGCCAAAATCTGGGTGCGGGTAAAGACTCGACCGGGCGATCGCATCAGGTACTCCAGCAGGTTAAACTCGCGGGTGGTCAACTCGACCTGGCGGTCGGCGCAGGTCACCTCGCGGCTAAGGCGATCGAGCCGCAGGGGGCCAACGGTGATAAAGTTTTGGCGATCGCCGCTGCTGCGGCGCACCACAGCGTGAATGCGGGCCACCAGTTCTTCGACGTAAAAGGGTTTGGCGATGTAGTCGTCGGCCCCCAGGTTTAGCCCCGTCAGGCGATCGTCCAGCTCGTTGCGGGCCGTAATCAGAATGACCGGCACGTTTTGCCCCGCCGCCCGCAGGTTTTTGAGCAAAGCCAGACCGTCGATTCCCGGCACCATGATGTCGAGCAGCACGACGTCATAGTCTTGATCTAGGGCCAGAGCATAGCCCTCGGTACCACTGTCGCAGACCTCTACCACAAACCCCTGCTCTCGCAGCCCCTGGGCCACAAAATCGGCAATTCGGGCCTCATCTTCGACCAGCAAAATATTCATGTCACCCCAGCCTAAGCTCAGATCTAGCCTGCAACCATGACAACTTTGTAATTGATTTGCCATAGTTTTGCCATGGTGCCCAGAGTTAGATAAGTAGTGACACTCTATATAGATAACTGGAGCAAAACGCCTATGGCTATGCACCGTTCACTCATGACCTTGGCCCTGGCCTCAGCCCTAGTGGGTGGGCTAGGCCTCACCGCCCTGGCCCAGTCCACCCCATCTCCCCTAGCCCAGGGGCAGCGTACCGATTGCAGCGATCGCTCAGGGCGGGGTCACGGGCGCGGTCTAGATGCCGCCGCTGCCCAGCTCGGGGTCAGCACCGTCGATCTCAAGTCGGCCCTGGGGCTGCCTGCTGAGCGGCCCCAGCGCCCCGACATGGCTGCCGTCGCCGCCCAGCTCGGGGTCGCCGAAACCGACCTGAGAGAGACCCTGCGCAGCACTATGCAGAATGCCCGACAGCAGCGCCAGGCAGGCACTCGCCCCAACCCCAGCCAAATGCTCGCCGCCGCCGCCAGTCAGCTGGGCGTCAGCGAAATCGACCTGCGATCGGCCCTGGGTATTCCCGAGACAATGCCGCGCCCCGACTTAGCCGCCGCCGCCACCCAGCTCGGCGTCAGCGAAGCCGAACTCACCGCCGCTCTGCGTAGCAATCGGAGAGGCCCCATGCAGCGCCGTCAGACCGCACCAGCCGAGTAGAGTAACAGCAGGCGTCCCCTCCGTTGGAGGGGTGCCCAGAGGGCGGGGTGGGTCGCTTGCGAGAATTTCAGCCTGTGCCGGATGCGATCGCATCACGTTACTATAAGGAACTGTGCCGTTGCTGCTCCTGTTGCTGCCCAATGTCTAGATCCATCGCCGGTTCTGCCCGTCAGTACCACATCACCACCTTCGGCTGCCAGATGAACAAGGCCGACTCCGAGCGCATGGCGGGCATTCTCGACACCATGGGCCTGAGCTGGACTGACGACCCCTACGAAGCCGACGTGGTGCTTTACAACACTTGCACCATTCGCGACAACGCCGAGCAAAAGGTCTACTCATACCTGGGTCGCCAGGCCCGCCGCAAGCACGAAAACCCCGACCTGACGCTGATCGTGGCCGGATGCGTCGCCCAGCAAGAAGGAGAATCTCTGCTGCGCCGAGTGCCCGAGCTCGACCTGGTGATGGGGCCACAGCACGCCAACCGCTTACAGGATTTGCTCGAACAGGTGTTTGACGGCAATCAGGTGGTGGCCACCGAAGAGGTGGACATCATGGAAGACATTACCAAGCCCCGGCGCGACAGCACCATCACCGCCTGGGTGAATGTGATCTATGGCTGCAACGAGCGCTGCACCTACTGCGTGGTGCCGGGGGTGCGCGGCGTTGAGCAATCTCGCACTCCCGAGGCCATTCGCGCCGAGATGGAGGAGCTGGGCCGCCAGGGCTTTAAAGAAGTCACCCTGCTGGGCCAAAACATTGACGCCTACGGGCGCGATCTGCCCGGCTCTACCGCCGATGGGCGGCACCAGCACACCTTCACCGACCTGCTCACCTACGTCCACGATGTGCCCGGCATCGAGCGCATTCGCTTTGCCACCAGCCACCCCCGCTACTTTACCGAGCGGCTGATTCGCACCTGCGCCGAGTTGCCCAAGGTGTGCGAGCACTTCCACATTCCCTTTCAGTCGGGCGACAACGAGGTGCTGAAGGCGATGGCGCGGGGCTACACCCACGAGAAGTATCGCCGCATTATCGACACCGTGCGCCGCTATATGCCCGATGCGGCGATCAGTGCCGATGCGATCGTCGGCTTCCCTGGCGAAACCGAGGAGCAGTTTCAGCGCACTATGGATTTGGTCAACGACATTGCCTTTGACCAGCTCAACACGGCGGCTTACTCGCCCCGCCCCGGCACCCCGGCGGCCCTCTGGGAAAATCAGCTCTCTGAAGAGGTGAAGGCCGATCGCCTGCAACGGCTCAACCATCTGGTGAATACGAAGGCGGCAGAGCGCTCCCAACGCTACCAGGGCCGCATTGAAGAGGTGCTGGTGGAAGCGGCTAACCCTAAGAACCCCACCCAAGTCATGGGCCGCACGCGCGGCAACCGCCTCGCCTTCTTTGATGGCGATTTTGCGACGCTGAAGGGGGAGCTGGTGCAGGTCAAAATTACCGAGGTGCGCCCCTTTAGCCTGACGGGGGAACCCGTTAAGGCGCTAGCCGCCGTTACATAAATGGCCCCAGTTTAGAGAGATTTTCGGCTAGGGCTGATTTGATGGCGATGGCAACTGAAGCTCAATGCCAATTTTGCTGCCTAGCTCGATTACATCATCAGCAAAACCATTCGCTGCCGATACACCGCCTGCTAGCATGGCAGCGGCGGTGACCAGGGCCGCAAGGCGCTTTTTCAACTTCGGCATGCTGCGCTGGTCATCGGGCTTTTGAATTTCGGCCTCCACGTCGTCGATGTCGATGATTAGGTCGTCGCGCACCTCGGGGGGCAGTTGGGCAGCGGTCTGACGCAGGCGATCGACAATCTGGAGCAGTTCGGCGGTGGGGGTGCCGGTGGTTTGGCTAAAGCCCACAGCGATGATCTGGGCATGGCCGCTGGCGTCGTTAACCAGATTGCCGATGTTGCCGCCGTTGGCCTGGGTGCCCCTCTTGTCGCCTATAACTTTGCAGAAGGCGATCGGGGGTTTAGTGAAGCTTGAGTAGTTGGCTGGTATGCAACGGCAGCATGGCATAGGTTTGGCCGTCGTCGTCGCTAAAGTCGACTTCGTAGACATCGGGAGCAAGATGTTCGACCAGGGTACCGACTTGCCCGGCGGCAAGGTTGTGCTCAGGCAGAGCTGTTTTTAGAGCAACCACATCGAGTAATTGAAACTGGCAAGGGAGACTAGGCATTGAGGATTTCAGAAATCAACACATCGGCTTCAGCTTCATATTTAACTGTCGATAATTTCGGCTAATGCTGTTCTCAAGTCCTCTAGGTCTGAGCCAACTGGGCTTTCTAGCCACTCAAACAAAGCTGACACCCGCTGGCTCCGAGAACTTGTGGCGGGGGGCACATTGCCTTTGGGTGGATTGAGTCTAAACACCACTGTCTCAAATTGGGGGTCGGGCAGGGTGAGGACAAATTGATGTAGCTCAACTCGCCCCTGGGGAATGGGAATGCGAGGCTGGTCGGGGGCACTGCGGGAGGGAATGCGATCGCCCATGCCAACCATGCCGTAGCGCTCTTCGATGTCGAGGTCGCGTTCTTTGATGTCGCGGCGGCGGCGGGCTTCTACGGGTTCATAACCGTCGAGGAGCTGTCGCAGGTTGAGGCGCAGGCGCAGTTTGCCAATAGGAAATTCTTGAATACCCATGCCTTCTTGACCCAATAGTTCTTGGTAGTCGAGGGGGGGATGGTCGGGGTGGTTGGGGACAGGCACCCACTCGGTGACTTCTAAATCGGCAAAGCTTTTGTGAATGCGGGTGAAGGTATCGCGGATAAGGGAGAGAAAAACGCGGCGGGTGGTGTCGCGTCCTGCAATGGCGATGAAGATTTTTTTGTCTTCGGGGTCGGCTTTGACGCGGGCGATGTTGCAGACTTCGTCGCCTTCGCAATATTCCAGCATGACGCCGCTGCGCCAGCAGGTTTGGTTATGAATCCTCTCGTGGTTAAGGACTATAAATCTGGATAGAACAATCTCCAACCAGACAGGATAGTGGTACTGAAACTCTAGTGTGCCACCTTTAAGCCTAATATTTTCTGGCTCATCCTTAGGTAATAAACCGGGGAGTAAAAACTGGGGACAGGTACAGTCAGGTAGTTCAAAGCAGAGCTGAAACTCTTGCATGAGTTCGGTTAGGTACCGATGCCGCTCTTTTGGGTAACGTTGGGAGTCAAGCACTCGGGTGAGATCGTTGTTGTCAAGAAGGCCTTTACTTTTAGTTTTAAGCGTTTCGTCGCTGAGCAGGGCATAGATGCCTGAAGTTACCCAGTCGGGATTGAGGACATTAGTATTTTGCAAAAAGTCGTGGTCACGGAAGTTGAGCACCAGACCTAAGTTATGGAGTAGGTCGATGAGCTGAGTTTGGTTTTTCTCTTCAAAAATTTGGTTTTGGCAGCAGATGCCAATATATTCGCCATAGCTAATAAAGTCACGATCGAGGGCTTCGAGCCGTTCTTTAACTTCAAACCAAGAGAGGGGCAGTAGGTTGTAGACATCATGCAGCTTACCGACTTCCTCAGTGATTTTTCCTTGCAGGTCTTCAATACCGTCTCCGGTTTGGCAAGAGGTCTCTAGAATGGCGCAGATATTAGGATATTTCTCGCGCAGAGCTTTGCGGTTAATGTCGAAGGGTTGCTCATCCTTTTTGTTGCCAACAATGATGACGGGTGACTCGCCGCCAAAGCTTTGGATCAGCTTGAGCCAATACTCTATTCGGTTTTCTTCTTCGCTAGTGCGGCAGTTACAGACCAGAACGTAGAGGCTGCGCTTAGTGAGAAAGAACTGATGAGTGTGATGATAAATTTCCTGCCCACCAAAATCCCACACGTTGAGGCGCACGTCTTTGCTATTGACGTGGACACCCCACTCGCGCACATTGAGACCGTCGGTTTGAGGCTCATTAGAGTCGAAGCGATTTTCGATAAGGCGCTTGACTAGAGAAGTTTTGCCCACCGTGCCCTGACCCACCAGCAAGAGCTTGGCCTCATTCAGCGGTTTTACATCACCACTGCGAAGCTGGCGCATATAGTTGAAGATCCTCTCAACATAGCCAGGATCTTGATATCGCTCGGGTGATTCCAAAATTTCTGGAGAAATTGGCAAGGGGTTCCCTCGCAGATCGAGTGTCTCAAGTTGCGACAAAGACTCTAGACTCTCTGGGATAGCACTGATTTGGTTGCCGCTGAGAGAAAGCTCTTGGAGGCTTTGGAGCTGAGCGAAGTTGTCGGGAATCGTACTGATTTGGTTGTCGCTGAGGGAAAGCTCTTGGAGACTTTGGAGCTGGGCGAAGCTGTCGGGAATCGTACTGATTTGGTTGTTGCTGAGGGAAAGCTCTTGGAGACTCTGGAGCTGGGCGAAGCTGTCGGGAATCGTGCTGATTTGGTTATTGAAGAGGTAGAGCTTTTGGAGGCTTTGGAGCTGGGCGAGGCTGTCGGGAATCGTGCTGATTTGGTTCTCCCAAAAGTAGAGCTGTTGCAGGTTGTGAAGCTGAGCAAGGCTGTCCGGGATAGCACTGATTTGGTTAGAGCTGAGGTTAAGCTGTTTGAGGTTGTGAAGCTGGGCGATGCTGTTCGGGATGGCGCTAATTTGGTTGCTCCAGAGGTAGAGCTGTTGCAGATTAGCAAGCTGGGCGAGGCTATCCAGAATGGCGCTGATTTGGTTTCCTCCGAGGTTAAGGTGTTGGAGGTTACGAAGTTGAGCAATGCTGTCCGGAATGGTACTGATTCGGTTCTTCCAAAGGTAGAGTTGTTCAAGGTTATGAAGCTGAGCGAGGCTATCGGGGATGGTACTGATTCGGTTATCGCCGAGGTTGAGCTGTTGGAGACTATAAAGCTGGGCGAGACTATCTGGGATGGTGCTGATTCGATTATCGCTAAGGTCAAGCTGTTGGAGGTTGGCAAGCTGGACGATGCTGTCCGGAATGGTGCTGATTTGGTTAGAGCTGAGGTCGAGCTGTTGGAGGTTGGCAAGCTGGACGATGCTGTCCGGGATAGTGCTGATCTGGTTCCTCCAAAAGTCGAGCTGTTGCAGGTTATGGAGCTGGACGATGCTGTCCGGGATAGTGCTGATTCGATTAACAGGAGCCTGAAGTATTTTGAGGTTGCTAAGTTGACAAATTTCTAATGGCAAGCTGGTTAGTTCGTTGCCGAAATCCTCATCTTTCTCTTCATCCCACTTTCCCAAAATCAGGGTTTCAAGCTGGGTGAGTTTGCCAATCTCGGGCGGCAGCTCCGTCAGCCCGTTGCCCGACAGGTCTAGCTCTGTCCAGCCCTCGGCGGCGGCCTGGTCGATCAGTTGCAGCAGCTCATCCTGGGTCATAGCGATTTTGGTTTGGGCGGGGGGGGTTCCCCCTTTTATAGCCGCGATTGGGGCGGGGTGGGCGATTTACCCGATTGTTGTGAGCAAGTTGGCACCCATAAGGTGGGTTAGGCAGCCACCTTGCCGGTGCCACACTCGGGGCAACCGCCTCGCCTGCTTTCACTGAGTGCAGGGGCAGAGGTCTCTGCAAGTCTCCGTGACCCAAAGGCATTTCTCTAAGGGCTCTTGATTTCTGTATTTTTAGCTACTTTTTTGAAGCTATGTCATAAAAGTGTGACAAAATACTTCCAGAGTATTTTTGCCTGCAACTGTGCAGGGCTTTCAGGCGGCTCTACGCGAATCCAGCAGACACCACCCATGAGACAGCTTAACTATCGGCCTGAGCTTCGGCAGATCAGGCTATTGCGCCGATCGTCCCATCAGCCCCAGTTTACCTACTGGCAGATTCTTACCTCCTACCTGTGCAGCTTTGTCGGTATTGCCGTGCTGGCTTACCTGACCGTCTACACCGGTTATCCATTAATTGCAGCGCCCTTTGGGGCCACCGCAGTGCTGGTGTTTGCAGTGCCCGATAGCCCCCTGGCCCAGCCCCGCAACGTAATTGGCGGCTGCGTCATTGGGGCGCTGGTCTGCGTCGCCTGCGTCAGCCTATTTGGCACGGCTCCGTGGGTGATGGCCCTCGCCGTGGCCACCGCCATTCAGCTCATGCAGCTTACCCATACCCTGCATCCCCCTGGGGGAGCCGTCGCCCTGGTGGGGGTGATGAGCCACGCCTCCTGGGATTTTGTGTTTACCCCGGTGTTGACGGGGGCGGTGGTGCTGGTGCTGTGTACGGTGGCCTTTAGCCGCTGGATTCCGGGTCGCCCCTACCCCAAACACTGGATTTAACGGCGTCTAATCTCAAGGCCACAGCCCCCATACTCCAAAGGCTAAGAGCGTTTCATTGATAAATAAAGATTATGTCAGGCCTGCGCCTAGCCTTCGATTTAGTCAGCAGGTTCGCTAAACTCAACCATGCCCTGCCGCTGGTTCTTGGTTATGCGCCCCCTCCTCTGGAAGATCCTTAGACCAGGTTTCGCTCGGCGATGGTTTTGGTTTATCGGGCTGATGGCGAGTGGATTTGCCCTGATGGTGGCCTGTAGCCAGGTTTTGCCAGGGTCGTTAAACGTCAATCAATCCCCAGACTCTAACAACATCGTGGCCACCAACTGGGTTGACCCCGCCCAAGCCTGGGACTTTGTGCCCGAGCCCGATACCTTTAGCGACGATGCCCTGTTAGATCTGCGCTACCTAAACGAAACGGTGGCGGGGGAGACGGGCTTTATTCGGCGATCGGCAGACGGGCAAGATTTTGTCACCGGCCAGGGCGAGCTCATTCGCTTTTGGCCGGTTAACACCACCATTTGGCGAGAGAGCCCCGCCGCCATAGCAGAGAACGCCAGGTTTTTAGCTAAGCGGGGGGTCAATCTAGTGCGCTGGCATGGGCAAATTCCGTCTCAGGAGGAGCAGTCCTCGCTGAGTGCCATTGATGAAACGGCCCGCGATCAGCTGTGGCAGATGGTCGCAGCGATGAAAGCTGAGGGTATTTACACCGTCATCTCGCCCTATTTTGCGGCGACCCTGGATCTGCAACCCCAATGGCCAGTGCCCCGCGATAGCGACAGCATGATGGGGCTGTTGTTTTTTGACCCCACCTTGCAGGCGGCCTACAAAGACTGGTGGCGGGCTTTGCTAGAGCCCGTTAACCCCTACACGGGCCTGGCCCTGAAGGACGATCCGGCGATCGCCCTACTACAGCTGCAAAATGAAGACTCGCTACTATTCTGGACCTTTGACAATCTCAAAGGAGAGGATCTCCAGCTCTTAACTGAGCAGTACAACGGTTGGCTCAACACCAAGTATGGCTCTGAGGAAGCGATCACTAAGGCCTGGGGAAGCGCCTCTCTGGACGGCGATCATGTGGCCCAGAGTCAGTTTGTCTTGTCTCCCCTCTGGGAGCTGGTGCAGCCCGACAATAACCCTAGCAAAGCCCAGCGGTTAGCCGACCAGACCGAGTTTTTAACCCTGACCATGACGCGCTTTAACGCCGATATGGCCACCTTTTTGCGAGATGAAATCGGTGCCCAGGCGCTGATCAATGCCAACAACTGGAAAACCGCAGATACCCCACGCCTCAACGATGCCGAGCGATATTCTTACACCCCTACCGAGGTGATGGCCGTCAACCGCTACTACGGCGGCCTTCATACCGGAGAGCACAGCGGCTGGGCGATCGCCGATGGCGATCGCTTCACCGACGCTTCCGTACTGCTTCACCCCGACCAACTGCCGACCAACCTCAAGCAGGTCACCGGGCACCCTATGTTGATTACCGAAAGCTCCTGGACCCCGCCTCTGAGCTACCAGTCAGAAGGCCCCTTTCTGGTCAGCCTGTATCAATCGCTCACCGGAGTAGATGGCTTCTTCTGGTTTAGTTTAGGCAAACCTCAGTGGCGACAGCCCGAATCAGCCAATGGCTATCTACCGTCGGTCGGCAAATGGATTGCCGATACGCCAGAGCTGTTGGGCAACTTTCCGGCGGCGGCTCTGATGTACCGCCAGGGCTACATCCAAACGGGTCAGCCCGTTGTGCAGGAGCACCGCAGCCTAGACAGCCTCTGGCAACGTCAAACGCCGTTGATTGCCGAGGCGGCCACCTTTGACCCCAATCGCGATGCCGGGTCAGCGGCGGCTGAGACCACTGCCGACTCTGAGGTACACCCGCTGGCCTTTTTAGTGGGGCCGGTGGAGGTCAGCTACGACAGTGACCCAGCCCAGAGTCAGACCACAGACCTGACGCCTTATCTAGACGAAACTGCTCAGACCGTTACGTCGATTACCCAAGAGATCACCTGGGACTACGGACGAGGGCTGTGCTGGCTCAACACTCCTAAGGCCCAGGGGGTAACCGGATTTTTGCAGGCCGCAGGCTCTTTAGAGTTAGCCGACCTAACCGTCACCGCCGATAACCATTACGCCACGGTGGTAGCTGTAACCCTGGATGATCAACCCCTAGATCGGGCGGGTCAGATTTTAGTGCAGGTGGGCACAACGGCCAGACCTACCGGCTGGGGCCAAACCCCTGTACAGTGGCAAGACGACGACGGCGTGAGCCATAGCGGCTATGAAGTCACAAACTTTGGCGAAGCTCCTTGGCAGGTGGCCAATGCCAATGTCACCCTAACCCTGCGCAATCAGACCCTTGTAAAAGCCTATGTCCTCGACATGAACGGCATGAGTCAAGGAGAGGTAGCGCTAGATCGTCAGCCAGAGGGAGTTACCCTGGTGATGCCAAAGGATGCCAAGTACGTTGTGCTAACAGCTGCGGATGCTTAAAAAAAGCCTAGCGACGAAACCTTGAAGCAGTGCTGGTCAGACAGCCAACCTTTGATTTTTGGGCCGTACGCGACTAATTGATGACAGCCCCTAGTAGCTCGAAAAGATCTTTCCCTTCTCGGTCTTGCCTAGCAGCGAGATTTTCTCTCTGTCGCTAACGCTGGTTAGCTGATTTTTTACGCGCAAACAAAGCCAAATGGTGTAGCGGGTTTTTGACGCCGTGATACAAACGGTGTTGCCTTGCTCGATCTGCTCGTAGGCGGTAGCGTAGGCCCTCAGGCGATCGGATACTCTAAAATCCTGAAAGTGGGTATAGAGATCATTATTAAAGTGCATGCCGTCTTGAAGGCTCTCATTCCAATAGCGAAAGCGATTCGTCAAGTTTTCTTGTACAACCAAAGGGTGAATCACGGTTAAAAAAATGGGGGTATTGGGGCATTACTGTCTGCAAAAATCAGTAGATTGAGACGAGAATCCAATCGTTTAACATATTGCTTAAAATTATTATAGCGCAGATACATAATGTAACATTTCTGTGGGCATCAGCCACAGGACAGCGCTGGCAAGGCCTTCATGCTTCTGGGCAGAGCCACTGGGTCGCTTGCTCTGCTGTGAGAGGCCGGGCAAACCAATGACCCTGGCCAAACTCACATCCCAGACGTTTGAGGAGATCAAGTTCGGCGGCAGTTTCGATGCCCTCGGCGACCACATCCATGTCTAGGCTGTGGGCCAGGGTGAGAATCATCTGTACGGTATCTAGTGAGGTAGGGCTGTTTGGAGAAGTTTGGGTCAGGCGCTGCACAAAGGATCGATCAATTTTGAGCGTATCAATGGGGAACTCATGCAGCCGACTGAGGGACGAGTAGCCCGTGCCAAAGTCGTCGATGCAGAGCCTCACCCCCAGGGCCTTGAGCCGCTTTAGCGACTGGGCTTCGGAGGTGAAGGCATCGAGGATACAGCTTTCGGTAATCTCTAGTTTTAGGCATTGCCTGGGAATTTGGGTGGCCTGCAGCATGGCCTCTAGTCGCTCAATGAGCTCGGGCTGCTTGAGCTGTATGGCCGACAGGTTCACATTCATGGTCAGCGGTCCAGGCCGGGGGGCCATCCTTAACCAGCGCACGAGCTGCTGGCAGGCTGCCTCTACAACCCACCAGCCAATGGGGCCAATCAGGCCCGTTTCTTCGGCCATGGGGATAAACTCTAGGGGAGAAACGAGCCCGCGGGTGGGGTGCTGCCAGCGAATCAGGGCTTCAAAGCCCCTGGCCTGGCCGGTAGTGAGAGAAACGATCGGCTGGTAGTAGAGGCAAAATTCTTGAGCGTCGATGGCTCGCCGCAGGTCACTCTCGAGCTGGAGCCGCAGAGCCACCTGGGTTTGCATGGCGGGGTCAAACACCACGTACTGGTTGCGCCCCCTGGCTTTGGCCTGGTACAGGGCGATGTCGGCATCGCGCAGCACCTGGGTGGCGGTTTGATAGTTTAGGCTGCCGTAGGTAATGCCGGTGCTGGCGGTGGAAAAGACTTCGTAATCGCTCACCTGAAAGGCGAGGGAAAACTGGTCTTGAATGCGCTGGGCGACCTCCAGAGCCTGGGCTGGATGCTCTAGATCATCGAGCAAAATGGCAAACTCGTCGCCGCCAAACCGGGCTACCCCATCCCCAGCGCGCACACAGCTCTGAAGCCGCTGACTGGCCAGTTTTAAGAACTCATCGCCGACCAGGTGGCCCAGACTGTCGTTGATGTTTTTAAACCGATCGAGATCCATAAACAGCACGGCATAGAGCTGATCGGCGCTGCTGAGAATGGCCTGGTTGAGCCAGTTCATAAAGCAGGCGCGGTTGGGCAAATGGGTGAGGCCGTCGTAGAGGGCGTCGTGCTGGAGCTGCTCGGTGGCCTGGAGCAGCTGCGACTGGGTGGTTTGCAGGTTGCTCAGAGACTCTTGCAAATTTTGGTGGCTGAGCTGGAGGTGCTGATAGAGGTTGGCATTCTCAAAAGAAATCGCCGCCTGGGCGCAGAGCATGGTGAGCACCTGGATGCGATCGCCGGTAAAGGCCCCGGTGGTCAGGCTGTTTTCTAGGTAGAGCACACCCATGGCCTGGCTTTTGTGCACCAACGGCAGCGCCAGCACCGACTTGGGCGCGCGCTGTACCAGGTAGGGGTCGGCGGCAAAGCGCGGCTCGACCCGCATGTCGTCGATCACCAGGGGGGCGGCAGTGCGATCGACAAAGTGAATCAGGCTGATGGGCAGGCTGCGACTGGCTTGCAGGGGCACTGGCTCCGCCTCGCCCGTTTCGCCGCCCCTATCGCCACAAATTTCGCCATTCAGGCACTGGGCGACCACGGTGAGCTGATCAGCCTGTCGCAAGATCAGGGCTCCCTGTTCGGCCCCGGCATTTTCGAGCACCAGCTGCATGAGGGTCACGATCAGCTGGTCGGGCCGCAGCTCCTGGGAGAGCGCCTGGGAGGCCTGAATGACAGCAGCCAAGTCTAGGGCAGCGGTGTCGCTGGTGTGGCTGCTGACATCTTCGCTGGGGCTGAGCACCCCCGGCAGCGGCAGGGCCGAGAAACTCGCCCGCAATTTTGCCGGGTAGAGGGCTTCGAGCTGTTGGGCCTTGGCCTTGGCCCCCCACTGGGCATAGCCGTAGTAGGCGGCTTGCAGGTAGGGCAGCGCCAGCTTGTCTCGCCCCCAGGCCAGGTAAAACCGAGCCGCCAGCTCATTGGCCAGGGCTTCGTCTTGAATAAAGCCGTGGGCTTTGGCCGTGGCGATCGCCCCATCGTAGGCCACGATCGCCTCCAGGTAGCGCCCTTCGACTCGGGCGATCTCGGCCACCACCAGCTCCTGACGGTGGCGATGATTCTCAGGGGCAAAGCTGGCCCACTGAGTCAGCTTATCTTGCTGTTGCTGAATGCGCTGGCGGCGAGTGGATTGTTCAGGGGTGGATTGTTCAAGAGTAGAGGGGTGAGGGGTGGAAGGGGTGGAGAGGGCGAGCTGAATCAGGGCATCGTAGAAGGCGTAGAGGGCGATGGGGAACTGGGCCCGGCCCCCATCCAGGTAGGTGGCCACCTGCTCGGAGGATTGGGCCGCCTGCTCAACCTGGCCAAACAGGTAGTAGAGCACCGTCTGGTTGAAGTGGTAGTGAAACAGGGAGGTGCGATCGCCGTGCTCCAGGTGAAACTGCACCGACGCCTCGGCCTCATACACCGACCCGCTCAAGCGCCAGGGGGTTTCTCCTTCTCCTAGCAGGTTGAGCACCGTCTGCTGCACAATTTCGAGACACTTGAGCGACACCTGCTTGAGCTGGCGCAGGGTTTGGCCATAGGCGGCCATCTCCGCCGCCAAATCTTCTAGGGGTTGCCCGGCGAAATAGGCGTAGTGGCCGTAGGACTGGGCGTTGAGCACCACACATTCGAGATCGCCTGTGGCCAGCCCGCTCTGGTAGGCCTGCACAAAGGCGGGCAGGGTTTGGCGAATTGGGTCGCGCCAGTGGCGGATGAAGGTGTTGACCAGATACCCGGCCCGGCTCTCGCCCGCAGTGGCAGAGAGCTGCTCTAGCAGCCCCAGGGCCAGCTGGCCAAACCCATAGCCCGCCTCAATCTCGCCCATACCGCACAGGGCCATACCGTAGCCCCCATAGGCAAAAATCGAAATCGGACTGTTGCCGTAGCAAATCGAAAACTCGACCTGCTTGGCCATCAGCATCGGCATCAGGGCGGGCAGCGCTCGGTAGGTGGGGGCACTGAGTTTGGTCATAATCTGCATGGCCGCCAGCCGCTGGGCATCCACCATTTGGGGCAGGGCCAGCAGGCTGAGGGGGTCTTGCCCGGCCCAGAGCTGGTGGGTGGTGGCCAGGGCCTGCTGCACCTGGGCGGGAGTGGGCTGGGTGGGCAGCTCAACCCCCAGGGTATGCAGCACCGCCAGCCCGGTGTGTACCGCCGCCAGATAATTGCCCTGGGCGCGATCGGCCAGCAGCCGCACCTCGTAGATGGGCACCTGCTCTAGCAGGGTGTGGGCGTGGCGGAGGGTAGTGTCGGCCCACTGCGCCATCGCGTCAAAGTCGGTGCTCAGGTAGGTGGCCTCGGTAATCTCTTGGTGCAGGGCCAGGGCTAGGTCGTACTGGTGCTGCCAGGGGTCTGCCCCCAGCAGGGCGATGCCCTGCCGCAGGTAGTCTACCGCCGCCGGATAGGCCGTCGCCGCCTTGGCTTTGCGCCCCGCCTGCAAATTGAGCTGGGCCAGATGATCTCGCTCGGGGGCCGCTGCCAGCAGCGCCTGCCCCTCATTTAGGTGGTTGACGATAGCAAAGAGCTGCTCGTCTCGCTGGGCGGGCAACAGTTTGTGCCACAGTAGCTGACCGATGGTGAGGTGGGTCTGCTGGCGCTGGGCCTCAGGAATCAGCGAATAGGCCGCCTGCTGAATGCGATCGTGCAAAAATCGGTAGCTCAGCTCTGGAATCTCTAAGGCATCTAGGGACGGCAGGGCTTGATCCAGGCCATCCTCAGGCGACCCAAAAAAGCTGTACCGCTCGCTTTGGGGCAGCACCAGACCCTGCTCTAGGGCGCTCCACAGGGCGATCGCCACCTCGGTCTCGGGCTGCTCTGCCACCAGCGCCAGCGTCTTCAGCTGAAACCTATTGCCGATACAGGCCGCCAGCTTCAGCAAGGCCTGGGTGGGGGGCGACAGCTTTTGCAGCTGCTGGGCCATAAAGGCCACCACATCCTCGGTCAGGGCCGCGCTGCGAGCCTGGGCCAGATCGCACTGCCAGCCTCCCTGGGCCGGGTCAAAGGCAATGACGCCCTCCTGATATAGGACCTGCAAAAACTGAGTGGCAAAAAACGGATTGCCCCCGGTCTTTTGGTAGACCAGCTCGGCCAAGGGCGCAGCCAGCGACACCGAGCAACCCAGGGTATCGGCCACCAGCTGGTTGAGGCTGTGGGCCGACAGCGGCTCTAGAATGATCGTGCTAATCGCAGTTCCACTCTGGCGAATGGTGTCTAGGGTCAGCATGAGCGGGTGGGCCGGGCTCACCTCGTTGTTGCGGTAGGCCCCAATCAGCAGCAGATGAGGGCAATGCAGGTCGGCCATCAGCAGCGTCATCAGCTGTAGCGAAGCCCGATCGGCCCACTGCAAATCGTCTAAAAACACCACCAGGGGGTGCTGAGGTGCAGCAAACACCTGAATAAAGTTCTGAAAGACCAGGTTAAAGCGATGCTGCGCCGCCTGGCCAGCCAGCTCGACCACGGGCGGCTGAGGGCCAATAATCTGCTCTAGCTCAGGAATCACGTCTATCAGCAGCTGACCATTGCTGCCCACCGCCAGCAGAATATCGCTGCGCCACCGGTTTAATTGCGCTTCGGTCTCGCCCAGCAGCTGCCCCATCAGCTCCCCCAGGGCCATCAAAAAGCCCGAAAAGGGAAGGTTGCGCTTGAACTGGTCAAACTTGCCCCTAATGAAGTAGCCCTGCTGGCGCACAATCGGCCTCTGCACTTCATTGACCACGGCGGTTTTGCCCACCCCCGAGGCCCCCGCCACCAGCACGAGTTCGCCGCCCGTGGCCCCAACACCGCCGACCCGCTCAAAGGCGGCCAGCACCGCCGCCACCTCTGGCTCTCGCCCATAGAGCTTTTCGGGAATTAGAAAGCGATCGCTGACATCGCGCTGCCCCAGGAGAAAGGCGACAATCTTTCCCGTCTGCTCCAGCTGCGTTCGGCAGCGCTCCAGGTCATGGCTCAGCCCAACGGCACTCTGGTAGCGGTCTTCTGGGTTTTTGGCCATGAGCTTGGTGACAATGGCGGCTAACCCCTCGGGCACGTTCGGGTTCAGACTGGCGATCGGCGGCGGGGCCTTGGCAATGTGGCAATACACCAAACCCATGGCGGTGTTAGACGTAAAGGGTACCTGCCCGGTCAGCAGTTCATAGAGGGTGACGCCGAGGGAGTAATAGTCGGTGCGGTAGTCGACACCGCGATTGATGCGCCCGGTTTGCTCGGGCGAAATGTAGGCCAGGGTGCCCTCTAGCAGGCCGTACTCCGGCCCTGGAAGCGCTTCTCGCGGCAGGCGCGAGGCCAAACTAAAGTCGGTTAGCTTGATCTGTCGGGTTGTGGGATGAATCAACAGATTGCTGGGCTTGATATCTTTGTGAATGATGCCCTGGTCGTTCAGCTGCTTCAGAATGGCGGCAAGCTGCTGGGCCAGATCGAGAAACTCCAGCAGCCCCAGCCCAACGGCCCGGTGCTGTACCATCCAGTCTTTGAGGGAAATGCCGCCAAAGTCTTCGGTCACCAGCGCGTAGCTCTGGCGGTAGGGCAGCAGATCGTAGGGCTGCACCAGGGTGGATAGGTTCAACCCCCGGGCGATCGCAAACTGACGGCGAAACTGCATCAGTTCATCCAGCGTTGGGCAGTCGCTGCGCAACACTTTGACCACCACAGCCTGGCCATCAGCCAGCCGCTGCCCTCGGTAGACCAAGCTCTTAACCCCGGTATACAGCTGATCTAAGAGAGAATATCCAGGCAGCTCAATCATCCATAGCGTTCTTGAACGTTGTCTTCATTCTTCCCTAGTCTTGCCGACCTTGATTCAGAGTATCTCAGCTGGAGTTGTGTGCTGCTCATATCAATCGTCCATGCCGCTGGCGCGGCACCCCCAACCATAACAATCTATTTTTAGAGCCGATCCGGCTGGGCTACCCCCAACTTAGCGGCTGACCCCTAGGTGGCGGTGTCGCAGCAGCTCTCGTACTGCGACACCGCAGAGGCTTCTAGCTCCCACCATCCGGCGATGTAGCCCACGCTCTGTCTTGCTAATGTCGAATCAACTTCCACGATTTCAAAATCTGTCGTATGTATGCCTTTCGGTAAGACCGAACTATATCTTTAGATGCTCTCACCAACTTAAGTATTTCAGTAAATTGTTAGGCATGAGGAAGAAGGCGCTAATCGCCTACAAATAATCTGGAGATTAAGACATGAACATTTTGGCGTGGATCGTATTGGGGCTGGTGGCGGGTGCAATTGCTAAAGCAATTTATCCTGGCCATCAGAGCGGTGGCATTTTAGGCACTCTCATTTTAGGCGTTATTGGCGCGTTCGTTGGGGGAAGCCTCTACACCCTGCTCACCACAGGAACCTTAGCTTTAACGGCAACTGGGCTTAGCATTGGCGGTGTATTTATCGCTGTCTTGGGTGCCATTGTGGCCCTGTTCATTTACTATGCAGCAACCCGACGCACTGTTTGATTAGTAATATCTGCTGTAAATTTAGCGGGCAAAATCAAGTGTGATGATATCTAGAGTGTATTGTGGCGATCGCCCGATAGACTGCAAGATAGAGCCACGTAAATAGCATAGAGACGCAGTTCTCTTTGCCAATGGCCTAGGGCAACTCTTGAAACGGTTGCCCTAAGCTGTTTTCTGAGCCAGATTTAGTCAAATATTTAGACCAATTTCTCTGGCTTTTCTGAATTTATTTTATGGAGCTTTCAGTGGATAAACTGCTAGAGAAATCTAAGACTTTAAAGCAATCACTCAGAGCTTTTGTGTTAGATGCCGACGGTGATTTGGCAACGGCTTTAGAGCGCTATAGTGCCGATCATCTAAGTCACTGGTCAACAACTAATCTACAAGGAATCAATCGATCAGAGCTAGCGATCGACATGTTTTTGACCGAAGGAAAGGTTGCCAGCCAATCGGTTATAGATATTTTCTTAAATCATCAATCTAATTTATCTCAGGATGACCAGACCCTCGTTCAACGTTGGTGCCATACCTTTAATGGTCTGTTTACGATAGTTGAGATGTCAGACCACCGCTATGGGTTAATGAACTGGCTCACAGAAAAGCGCTATTGGGTAGAAGCCAACGGGCTGCAGTCCAAAGAAGAGCTATCTCGCCTCAGCCTTGGGGAGATTGTGGTTACCCGTCTGTCGCCCCATAGCAAAAATACCTGGACGTTTTCAGGCCCTTTAATGTTGCTGGGCAAGTTGGGCAAGCCCAAGCTGGCTGTTGCCATTGGAAACTTTAAAAATTGGTTTCCCAATTATCTCTATGGTGATGCCCCTGAGCTGTTGGCAGAAGCATGGCAATCGGTAGAGCGTTATCACTACGATTTTGTAGATTTTTTTGGCAGCGATCGCCTGACGCTCTCAGGATATGAACTAAATAAAAAGCTTAAAGAATACCAAGATCTAACCACCCAACGGCGCTTAGAAGAAGCTGGCATCGATGGGTCTAAGTCTCTTAAGGCATTGGTCGATGAGGCTGGTATGTCCGAAGCAGAGGTCGCCGATTCAGTAAAAGCCTTTGGCGAAGACGGGCGTGCCGTCAGCCATCTGCTTCAGCAAGATCAGGCCATCAAAATGGTGATGCCACCGATTAATCTGCCCGATGAGCTTCGTCGAGCAGAGGCGGTGACTGTCTTTGTGCATCCTCGCTGGGGGCAGACATTCTTAAAAGACTACGTGCGCCTGACCCAGCTATGTGAATCGACCGATGTAGACGCGATAGCAAAGCTAGATCAAAAGGTTCAAACCTACCTCAAAGACGATCGCGTTAATGCCTACGTATGGCACTGTCTGGCTGAAGAGAATGCAGAACCAATTTTGGCCTCCCTAGGACGTTGCCTTAACCGTAGCGATTTAACCATGCCAGAGTTAGATAACGCGTTAGCCAAAGTTGGAAAGCCATTAGAACCACAGCTTCCTGAGATAGCAAGCGCACCGATGCATCTGCAAACTCTATTCCAAGAAGCGCTGCAAGAGGTAAACCAAAGTTCTTCTAAGAAAAAATCGAAGGGCAAACAGAAACAAAAGACAGGCTTTGCGCGTTAACTATCCGAAGCGCACCACAAACGGTAGTACAAATACTGTGTGGGCCCGGTTCAGCACCGCCCCTGCGATGAGTAAAGAGCGTTCTACTTACCGGCTATTGGCCAATCTAGGCGCTAGCATAGAAGTAGTCTAGGCAGAGGTACCCATGGCACAACAGCTTAAGCGGTGGGAGTCGCCTCGGCGACCGGGCCGCAACCACAAGGGCCGCGGCGGCAGTGCCCGCCAGCGCCAGCTACACAAGCGACACCAAACTATGCGACAACGCCTCACGGGGCGATCGCCGCAGGAAAATAGCAACCCCCCAAGAGAGCCATCAGCTCTCTTTTTTTTGGCTTCAGGCTAGGGCAATGGCCGACCGGACAAGCCATCCGCCGCAAGCTCTGGAACTATCTTATATAGAGACGCTCAGAATTCAGGAGCTTCCCGTTAACCGATCAAAAGCTCCTCTTCTGGATACTGAATAGCCGAGGGTTTGGGGTCACCCAGCAGCGCTCCCATAAACAGCAGCACCCCCACCCGGCCCAGGTACATAGTGACAATAATCACATACTTACCAACATCAGACAGATCGGCGGTAATACCAGCAGAAAGCCCCACGGTGGCGAAGGCTGAAACCGCTTCAAAAAGAATAGTAATGAAACTCAGGGTGGGGTTAGTGATCGCAATCAGGGCTGTGGCACAAACGACGGCCAACCCAGAACCGACGACGACTGCGATCGCCTTTAGCACCCGACTGGTCGGAATCTGCCGCCGAAACATGAGCACCTGCTCTTTGCCCTGAAGCGCCATCCGAGTACAGGCCAGCAAAATGCTAATGGTAGTAGTTTTAATGCCGCCCCCGGTACTACCAGGGCTAGCCCCAACAAACATGAGCGCAATCATAATAAACAGCGAGGCGTTGCCCATAGCACCGATATCAATGCTGTTAAACCCGGCGGTGCGGGCGATAACAGATTGGAACCAGGCTATCAGCAGCTTATGCTGCGGATTTACTGGCCCTAAAGTACTGGGGTTTCGGTACTCAATGAGAAAGAATGCCAGAGTACCTAGGATCAGCAGCACGGCAGTGGTACTAGTGACAATTTTAAAGTTGAGGGAAAACTGGTTGCGGCAACGATTGCCATTCAGGCGATTGCGCATCCAGGCCAGCAACTCCATAATCACCTGATAGCCAATACCGCCCAAGATGACTAACGCGGTGATTACCGCGTTAATCCAGGGGTTGACGGCGTAGCTAATAATGTTGTCTTCAAACAGGCTAAAGCCCGCATTGTTAAAGGCGCTGACGCTATGAAACATGGAGAGCCACAGCCCGTAGCTAGAGCCATACTCTTGACTAAAGACGGGATATAGGCAAAACAGGCCCGTCAGCTCAATCACCAACGTCATGGCAATAATGGAGAGCACCAAAGACTTGCCCCCCGCCAAAACCGAGTTATCCATCGACTGTTGAATGGCCAGCCGTTCTCGCAGCCCCAGCCGTCGCCCCAGCAGCAGCAGCAGAAAGGTGTTGAGGGTCATGTAGCCCAGCCCCCCCACCTGAATCAGCGCAAGAATAATAGCCTCGCCAAAATTGGAGAAGTAGGTGCCTGTGTCAACCACAATCAGCCCCGTTACACAGACAGCGGAGGTGGATGTAAACAGGGAAACGAGAGGATCGCCCCAGCCCCGGGCAGTGGTCGAGATGGGCAGCATCAACAGCAGTGCGCCAACGCTAATTAACACTAAAAAACCGAGGCATATAGTGCGCGGAACCGTCATCTGCATGAGCAGGGCATCCAGGGAGTAGGGTTAGTGTAGGGCTCACGGGGCAACCCTATACTTTCATGAGTTGACGCCCTCAACCAATATGCCGCAAGATTTAACCGGTTGAGCCCTGCGGAGGGCGTTGTTCTTTCGGTCTAAGCTGCTATGGCCAATGCGCTGTACAAGAAAATTCAGACTTTCTACGATGAGTCATCGGCCCTGTGGGAGCAAACCTGGGGTGAGCATATGCACCACGGCTACTACGGAGCCGATGGTCGCCAGCGCAAAAATCGCCGCCAGGCCCAGATCGACCTAATCGATGAATGCCTAGCCTGGGCAGGGGTGAGCGAGGCTCAAGACATTCTCGACTGCGGCTGTGGCATTGGCGGCAGCGCCCTAGAGCTGGCCACTCGCTACCAGGCCAGGGTGGTGGGCATTACCCTCAGCCCCGTACAGGCCCAGCGGGCGACAGAGCGAGCCCAGGTTGCCCATCTAAGGGGCACTGAGCTTCCCAACGCCAGCTTTCAGGTGGCCGATGCCCTGGCTACCCCCTTTGCCGACCAGAGCTTTGACCTGGTGTGGTCGATGGAGAGCGGCGAACATATGCCCGACAAGGTGGCGTTTTTGCAGGAGTGCTACCGGGTGCTCAAGCCCGGCGGCAAACTGCTGATGGCCACTTGGTGCCACCGCCCCACCGACTCTCTGGCGGGGCCGCTGACATGGCTAGAGCAGCAGCAGCTTGACTGGATCTACCAGGTCTATGGCCTGCCCTACGTGGTGGCCCTGCCCGACTACGAGGCGATCGCCCGCGACTGCGGCTTTAGCCACCAAATCTCGGCTGACTGGTCTTTGGCCGTAGCTCCCTTTTGGGATGAAGTGATTGCCTCGGCCCTCAGCTCTGAATCACTGGTGGGCTTGGTCAAGGCGGGGCCAGGCACCCTACAAGGAGCCCTAGCCCTAGGGCCAATGCGCCAGGGTTTGCACAGCGGCCTGATTCGCTACGGGTTGCTGTGCGCGGTGCGCTAGCCTGATGCAAAAAAGCGGGAGTCTCCCAGGAGGCTCCCGCTTTTTTGTGGCTTTAGTTCAGACCTGATCCCAAATCCGAGTCACATAACCCCGACTCCCAAAAGGCCAAACCGTAGGGACAAACGGTTGTTTGCCCTGCGGCATCGGGGGTGGCCAAGGAGGATTTGGTATGAGGATCTACTGGGGCCGAGCGGCGGGGCAGTCGATCGCCCGTACGGCCGCCGCTGCGGTAAAGTCGCGCAGGGCGTTGGTGTTGGGGGCGAAGTTGGTGCCCGTCTCGTTGAGAGGGCTGGCGATCGCACACACCGCCGCCATTTGGTTGATCGCCTGCTCGCCCCAGTGGCCGCTGATGTCGGTAAACCGCACCGGGTTAGCGATGTTGGGAACCAACAGCCCAGAGGCGGGGTCGCGGCCAGGCACCGGGGTGGTGCTGGTGGTGTCGGCAGCATCGGCGTCAGCCCGCACCTGGGCCACCTTGTAGAACATAGCCATCAGCTCAGCCCGAGAGACATTGTCGGTGGGGCGGAAGTTACCGGTGCCAAAGTCGCCGGTGACAATGCCCAGGGTCTTAGCCTGCTGAATCTTGAGGGCGCTCCAGCGGTTTTGGGCCACATCGGAGAAGGGAGCCCCAAACACCGACTGGGGAACGTTGGCCAGCACCGAGGTGGGCAAAATTTTGTTGGCCGCCTCCATCACCACCGAGACCGCCTGCTCACGGGTGAGGGGAGCAGTGGGCCTAAAGGTGTTGTCTTCGGGGAAGCCAGAGATTACCCCCAGCTGGGCGGCGCGGGTGATGTCGGCGGCGTAGCGGTTGCCCTGAATATCTCTAAAGGCTAAGGTAGGAGGCGTCACCGGCGGCTGGGTGGTGCCGGGGCCGGTGGCAATGCCCTCACCCGCTTGCAGCTGGGCCAGGGTGGCGTCGTTGGTGAAATAGACCAGGTGAGAGCTGACAATCTGCCCGTTAAAGGTGCGCTTGGTCAGCGACCAGCCGGGGTTGAGATGGAGCTGGGTAAAGCCGGTGGGGCTAATGCCGCCAGCGCGACCAATGGTGATGCGATCGCGCGAGATCGTGCTGGGGGCAAACTGCAGCAGCAGATCGCCATCGCGCTGGTTGACCTCAAAGCGAGCGCCAGAGACATCTTGCCCCGCTAGACGAATGGCGTAGCCATTGCTGTCTCGCTGCAGGCGGCACACGCCCGTAAAGTCAAAGGTATTCCAGAGGCCATTGACCTGGGTAGGCCGAGCGCCAGGGTTGTTGACAGTCCAGCAGGGGGGGCTGGGCTGAAGTTGCTCCACAATATAGAGCCGGTGGGGCTGGGCCGTGGTACCGGGCACCGCCACCACCAAAAAACTGCTCTCATTGATGGCAACGTTGCCAAACTGCTGGGCCATCAGCGTACCCGTCTGCCCTACCACAGGCCGCAGCGGGGTAGAGGTGGAAGCAATCGCCTGGCTGACGCCGCCAAAAACTCCCAGAGTCGCTGCGGTCAGCGCCGCAGCCTTAAGCTTTGATCTAAAGTTCATCGTCATCCGTCCTCGGAATAGCTGTATGTGATGCGGTGATGTTTTCAACGTGACCTGGGAAAGCCGGAGAACCTCTACCGCCTAGAGAGCATTCACCGACCATCGATAACCAGGATGACGGCCCAACATGGGGTTTTGAGCCTGACCGACCTCGGCACGGTTCTTCAAAACAGCCGACACCGAAGCACAAAATGAAACAACCACTGGCCCTGACCGGTATGGACAAACCCTCAACCTTGAACGATAGCTCCAACGTTTATGAGCCAACCAGCACAGAATTGCCGCCATCATTGTAGGGGCAACCCCGCTATCCAATCCGGATTTTTGCAGGAATTACTTAGGATTCGTTGCAAAACCTCAAAATCCTCGCCCCAAAAAGCCCAGTCCCCAGGTCGGCTAACGTCTGCTGTACCGACTTCCGATCGGGGTTGGGAGTTTTTCCAGGCAAAACTCGTCTTCTAGGCTGAGATGAGGTTCACATGATCTCGGCTAGACCTGAAACTCATCTAGGGACGACGACGACAGCCCGGTGGGGACAATGGCACGGCTGACGGTGGCCTTATAGCTTTCCTGCTGGGTCACCATGTCGACGGCAATGGCTTCAAACCAGGCTTCAAGGCAGCCCAGGGGGGCCGTCAGCTGTAGGTTTCCCTCCATCTGTCCATGGCCGTTGGGGAGCAGGTTCATCACCTGGCGAGGTTCGTCGGCAAGGGTACGGGTTTGGGGGTCAGTAATCCACACCTTGAGGTAGAGGCGATTGGGGTGAAAGGGCACTCGCAGCGTCACCAACACCGGCTCTCCAGCGGTGAGATCGCCCTCGGGCAAGACCAGCTGCGGCACCGGGGGGGTGAGCATCTCTACCTCAGGCTCTAGGGTTGACACGGGCGCAGGGGCGACCTGGGGGTCGCTCAGGGTGGGGTCTTCATCGTCATAGATCACCACTTCGCCCGCAAAGGGAATGAAGGCCGGAGGCTCTGTCACTCCCGCGACGCGATCGGCGGCAGTGAGATCAGACCCAGCTGGTGCAGCCAGGGTCGCGGCTTGGGTATCTAGGGCCTCTTTCTGGAGGGTGACCGCTAGCTCGTTTAACCGGTTCCAGAAGCGGTCTTGCAGATTTAGCTGCTTAAAGCCCATGGCTTCATGGGAGATCAGCTGGGGGGGCTGGCTAGCAGCGGTAGCTGGGCGGGCAGTTGTCGGCGATCGCCCACTCAAAATAGCGACAGGATCGTCGATCCGGTCAGTGGCAGCCAGGGGGGGCAGGCTGAGCCCTCGGGGTGGGGTGGTTGGCCCAGGCTTAGCGTCTGGAGCCGCCCCAGAAGCGGCCTCTAAATCGGGGAGGACGGTCGGCTTGGGCTGACCCACCGGGGGAAGGGTGGGCTGGTGGGCGGTGACCTCGTGGGGGGAGGGGTAATAGATCTTTGGCGGCAGGGCCGGGCTGCTGCGGGGCAGAGTGAGAATGGGTAGCTCTCTGGCAGGGGTGCTACCCCCGGCGAGATCGAGGGGCTTGGGGTTAGCGGCGGCAGATGTTTCCGCGTCTTCGGCAGGGAAGTTGACTCCCATGTCGGCGTTGGTTTCAGCCTGGTTGGCGATCGCATTAAACAGAGCGGCCACATCGACGGTGACCGTAAACCCCTGCAACGCCACCACCTCGCCGCCGACCAGCAGGCCCACTTCTCCCAGCAGCAGCCGCGTCGACAGACCAGCGGGCACCACGACCGACAGCGTCACGTTTACCGGCAGGGTCGCAGTAGCCAGGGGAGTTGCGGTGAGGGCCACAGTCGCTGCCGTCTGGGGATCAGCCAGGCGCATTACCAGGGCCAGGTCTGCCCCTGGCGGCGAGGCCAGATCTGCGTCTATGGTGGCCAGCAGCCCCAGCGTCTCACCCTCACTGCCCAGCAGTGCCGTTTGGTGCAGGGTCAGTCGGTAGGGGGCGACGGTCTCTATCAGCCCAGCGGTGAGACAGCGCTGAAACTCATCTAGGGCGGCGGCAATCCCCGGAGGGATCGCGGCGCGCATTGCCGGGGCATTGAGGGCAGCATGGGGACTGGTCAGATCCTGGTCGGGGGGCGGTAGGGCACGGGCACCCCCCACCAGAATGCCGCCACTGCCGTCGTCGGCAAACCAGTCGCCCTCATCGTTAGAGTCTTGGGCCACCACCCGCAGCTGCACCCCGTAGCGCCAGGCCGCCGCTGTCTCCCCAGAAGCTAAGCCGTCAGGCGCTAACTTTGCAGCATCTACACTGGTGCAGAGCAAATCCCAGATGCCTTCGCCTAGGCGGGTAAAGGGCATCACCACCATGAGGCCGCTGTCGTTGGTTGAGGTTTGGCGGCGCAGGGTGCGACGCTTGGCCTGAGAGCCATGGCGCAGCTGACTGATCTGCACGTTGGCCGGGGTATTGGCCAAACTGGTGTGGGCCATGATGCGGTAGCGGCCCTCTAAGATTTCAACCTGGGCCGTGTCGAGGGGCAGCCAGCTCTGGTCGCCCTCCCTCTGCAGCAAAAATTCCCAATACCCCATAGGTCAAACCCTAGTTCAAATCCTGTCGGCAGTCCAGCCACCCACGATGCCTCAGGATACTCCCTCGGAACCATCCTGCACTGTTCGATCGGCCAGCCTTTAGCCCCTCAATCTTACAATGCCTACATTTTGGTGGAGTCCCCCGTCTATCTATCTATAGACGCCGCCTTCACAGCCCTTGCCTAAGCTGTAGAAGTAACTCATCTGGAGATGAAACACCATGTCTATTGAAGATAGAGCCAAAGCCACCGCCAAAGATGTTGAAGGCAAGGTGCAAGAAGGTGCGGGTAAGCTCACCGGCAACCGCGAAGCTCAAGCCAAAGGCAAGGCCAAGCAAGTTGAAGCCGACGCTCGCCACGCCGTAGAAGACGGCAAAGATACCGTCAAAAAGGCCATTGACTAAACTGTTTAGCCCCCCAAACGGGGGGTACTAAGCTTATTTTGGCTCCGAATTCTATGGATGAATCGGAGCCTTTTTAATGTCAAATCGATCAAATGTGACGATCAGACTGGCTTCCCAGGCATTATTTTTGATCCCCCAGCGTCTCTTTGAGCACTGTCTCGCTGGCTCGAAAGCCCGCCAGCACCGCCTGGCCATCTTTGACAAACAGCGGGCGCTTGATCAGCATGGCATCTTGGCTAAAGGCGTCGACCCAGGCGGCGTCATCCCAGGTTTGCTTTTCGTTGCCCAAGGCCCGGTAGGATAGCCCTGAGGTATTGCGCATGGGCTTGCTGCCCAGGCTGTCGACCCAGGCGGCGATCGCATCGCGGCTGGGGGGCTGTTCTTTAGTGTTGACAAATTCGTAGGCGATCGCCTGACTGTCGAGCCATTGCAGCGCTTTTTTGCAGGTGCTGCAGGTGGGAATGCCGTAGACCGTTAGCGCCATAGCCAGTAATGTACGAGATAGGACAATGCAGCAAGTATCGCGTAAAACACCTCAGACTTAGAACTTATCTGGTTCACGAACCTGGTTCACGAAGAAGTAAAACATCAGAAACGCCCTGAGGTAGCTCAGGGCGTTTCTTGAGGATATTTTCAGCTTAAGAATGTTTTAAACTGAGGGTAGACCATACCCTAACTGCCATAGCAAGCCAGAGAGCGTCTAGGGCTTAGTCAGAACTGAGCTGGCCACGGGTCTCGTCAAAGACCTTTCGACAAGCTCAGGATGACGGTCAACAACCAAAGCCCTAATTCTCAGCTTTGACGCGGCCCTAGTTGTCGTAGACGCGGCACTCGTCAGCTTCAGGATTGCTGTCGCAGTAGGCCTCCAGGGAGGTTTTGTCGGTGCCTTTTTCGCGCTGGTGAGAGGCCTCAGCCTGGAGCTCTTCTACGGCATCCCAGGCAGCGGCACACTCCTGGGAGCTGCCACCAGCAACGTCGCAGGCGGCTCTGGCGTCTTCAATCTCTTTGGCAATGCGCTCTTTGATATTCTCGCTCATGTCTGTCCTTAAAATATCTGGGTAAACAACTCCGTGGGGACTGCGGCCTCAGGGCTGACACGGGGTCAATCCCAGCATATTGCAGGAATCTCCCTGGTTCAGGCTTAGTATACTGCACCGGTAAATAGGTCTCAGCCATGGAAACCGCACCTGAGCCAGAAGGATTTCAGCCTTGACAGCCGGAGATGCCGTTGCCACCGACCCGATAGCTTTGGTCAGACAACGGCGATCGAACAACAGTCGACTGGCACAGTATAAGTACTCACGCCCTAACATCTTACACATCTCAGTTTTAATGGTGGTGCCTGCTGAACAATCGCTCCACTCACCCACATCCGTTAACATCGCAGGCCGCAAGCGGCATTGCACCCTCCACAGACGCAGTAAAATCGAGTAGTTCACTGCCCTCATGGCTCGACACACCATCCGCAGCACCCGCGTCACTGTTTTTCCTGAAATTAATCCTGAAATTAATATTGTCGAACTCACGTCAATACAAGATGTAACCGCCAGTAGTAAATGGAGTGCGTAGAGCTGCTGATAAGGGAACGATCATAGAAATAGGAGCTTGCGTTGCGGGCTGCCCTGCTAAGTTCTTGCTGTCTCCCCCGGTGGCTTAAGCTATGACGCATTCCATTAACCCTGCCACCCCACGGGCTCTTAATCCTCAGACTGAATCGCTCTTACCCTGGGGCTTGGTGGCGGTGACGGTACCACAAACCGCCACTCTGCTAGAAGTGATCGCTCACCTGGGTGACGAAACTGTCGAGAGCCACAGCTGTGTGCTGGTGGTCGATGGCTCCACCCTGGTGGGCCTAGTGACCGATCGCGACGCTCTGCGGTTGATCGCCAACGGGGTTGATCTGGCTACGCCGATTCTTCAGCACATGACCACCAACCTCACGGTGCTGCCGGCCGCAGCCGCAGTTAAACCGCTGGATGCCTTAGATCTGATGCGACAGCGGCAGATTCACCACTTGCCCCTGGTAGATGATGATCATCGCCCCGTGCGGCTGATTACCGTAACGTCGCTGCAAGACGTGCTGCTGCCCCCCCACGTACTCAAGTTGCAGCGGGTCCAGTCACGCATGGGCTCTCCGCTGGTAATGGCTCGGCCTGCAGATACGGCTCTGACGGTAGCCACTGCGCTGGCAGAATACCAGGTGATCTGTGTCACGGTAGTCGACCCCACTGGAGCGTTGCTGGGGCTGGTGCTGCGGCAGGATGTCTTGCGGTTTCAGGCGCGGCAGCTGGATCTAGCTCAGCTGCCAGTGCAGGCGATCATGCGCGACCCGCAGTTTAGTCTGCAACCCAGCGACTCGCTGTGGCTTGCCTACCAAGAGATGAATCAGCGCCACCTGCCCTGCCTAGCGGTGGTCAACCCGGCCGGGCAGCCCGTCGGGGTCGTTACCCAAGCCGACCTACTTTACAACTTTGATCTGCACGAACTCCACAGCTCCCTGAGCCACCTGTGGCAGGCGTTTAGACAGTCTGACAGTGAACAGGTGGAGCTGTGGAAGAATCACAGTTCTGAGCTGGAGCGCCTGGTACAAGGTCGCACTTCTCAGCTGGAAGAACAGGCCCAGTGCGATCGCCTGTTGACCAGTCTCACCCAGCGGATTCACGAATCGCTGGATGTGCAGAATATTCTCTCTACGACGGTATCGGAGGTGCGGCAGCTGCTCCAGGCCGATCGGGCGCTGATCTACCGATTTGAGACTGCCGCTAGGGGCACTGTGGCGGTAGAGGCGGTGGTGGCCCCTTGGGGGTCGCTACTAGGCCGCACCATTGAAGATGAGTCGTTTGCTCAACACTGGGCCGAGGCCTACCGCTACGGGCGCATTCAGGCGGTGGACGATGTCGATCAGGCCGGTCTCAGTGCCTGCCACGTCGATATGCTCAAAGACCTAGATATTCGGGCCAACTTGGTGGTGCCCATTGTGTGTGACCACCAGCTCTGGGGACTGCTGGTCATCAACCAATGCGGTGGCCCCCGCCGCTGGCGCGATTGGGAAATTCGCCTGGTGGAGCAGCTGGCTCGGTCGGTGGCGATCGCCATTCGGCAGTCGGGGCTCTATCAGCAGCTCCAGGCCGATCTTGAGGCTCGCAAGCAGTACGAAATTCATCTGCAACAGCTCAATGATGAGCTAGAGCAGCGGGTTGAGGCCCGCACGGCCTCGCTGCGTCAGGTGGCCGAAAAGCTCCATCAGGAGGTTGATCAGCGCCGCCGCACCGAGAAAGTTTTGGCCCAAACCAACCAGCAGCTCCAGGCGGTGCTCGACGCGGTACCGGCCATGGTGTCGTGGGTGAGTGCCGAGGGCCGGTACCTGGGCTGCAACCACCATCTGGCCGCCTCCTTTGGCCTCACCCCCAGCGACTTTATCGGTCAGCCGGTGGGCTTTTTGGGTCAGGAGGTGTCGCCTTTTTGCGAGTTTGCCCAGCACTTTTTAGAGGGCAGTGCCGACATTGTCAGCACAGAAAAGGTTTTTGCCATGAACGGCCAACTCAGCCAGTGGCTGCTGGTGGCACAAAAGTATGACCAGGGTAGAGCGGTGGTGTTTGTGGGGCTTGATATCAGCGATCGCGAGCGGGCCAAAGCCGCCCTCGAGACCAGCGAACTTAAATTTCGCAGCCTGGTCGAGCAAACTAACGATTGGGTCTGGGAGATCGACAGCGAGTTTGGCTTTACCTACATCAACCCTCGCGCCACAGAAATTCTTGGCCGCCCACCAGCAGCCATTCTCAACCACCGTTTTACCGACTTTATGCCTAGGGATGAAGCAGTGCGGTTTAGCACTATTTTGGCGCTGCTGGTGGGGCAGCGCCAGCCCTTTACCCAGGTAGAGGCCACCTGCCTGCGGCCCAACGGGGAGGCGGTCACCCTCGAAATTAGCGGTTCGCCGATCGTTACCCCTGAGGGTGTCTGCCAGGGCTATCGAGGCATTACCCGCGACATTACCGAGCGCAAGCAGATCGAAATCGATATTCGCAAAGCCCTGACCCGTGAGAAAGAGCTGAGCGACCTCAAGACCCGCTTTATTTCCATGGCCTCCCATGAGTTTCGCACGCCGCTGACCACCATTCTGGCCTCCGCCGAGACTCTAGAGCGCTACAGCCACAAGTTTACCCCCGAGAAGCAGCAGGCGGTGCTGAAGCGCATTCAGACCTCAGTGCACCACGTGATTGGCCTGCTCAACGACGTGCTCACCGTAGGCAAAGCCGAGGCCCACAAACTCGACTGCATCGTTGCCCCCCTCGATTTATATCAGCTGTGCCGCGATCTGGTGGAAGAGGTGCAGCTGGCCCAGGTCGACAAGGCTAGCCCCATTGAGCTGAGCTATCAGGGCGCCAGCACCCCGGTGCTGGCGGATGAAAAGCTGCTGCGCCATATTTTCCTCAACCTGCTCTCTAACGCGGTGAAATATTCTCCCGAACACAGCCCCGTTACGTTTAAGGTGAGCCGTCAGGGGAACGAGACGGTGTTTCAGGTTGGCGATCGCGGCATTGGCATTCCTCCCGCTGATCAGGCGCAGCTGTTCAGTGCCTTTCACCGGGCCGAAAACGTCGGCAATATCTCCGGTACGGGCCTGGGGCTGGTGATTGCCAAGCGCGCTGCCGAAGCCCACCAGGGCCAGATCTCCTTTACCAGCGAAGTTGGGGTGGGCACTACCTTTACCGTTGGGTTGCCCCTAGCCCAGGCTGGGGAGAGCGATCGCCGCCCTCAGTAGATCCCAAACACGATCTTTTGCCGTGATTCAGCCCTCATCCCTCACCCCCCTCTCCCAATCCTGAGCTACTCAGTACACACAAATGAGCCCTGAGCTAGTGGGTCATTTGGTTTGAATATAGCCATTAATTGTTAGGCGACTAACGCCTGAGTCACGGCTCCAGAACCCCCTAAACGATGGGCGTGCCGTTTCGCTCGTGCTCGTTGCCGTCGAGCGGCTCGTTTACCGCCCCATTCAAACGGCGTTGGGTGTTGATTCCAAACCTCAGCCACGACCTCAAAT
>NZ_JAYFES010000104.1:0-1321 GCF_055795045.1 Pseudanabaena sp. PCC 9330
CTGGTTGACTGACAAAACTAATCGGCAGCATAGCAGTACGTGTGTATTTTGAACTCGATTCGATAGATGCGCTGCTCATGTTGTTTCCGAGACGCCATGGCGGGTTCAGAATCACGGTTATGGGTGAAACAGACGTGACCGATGAGTTGCCACCCCTGTTCTAAAGCAGCCTTGACCCAATCCCACCCAATGCGAAAGTAGCTATTGCCGCGAAACCAATGGGGGTCAACCCAGCGACGTTTGCCCGTAGCGACGACCTCGAGGCCTTGGGCCGTGACATAGAGGGTAGCGACGGCCAAGAGGAACCAGAGGCGGGAGAGGGCACAGACAGAGCGAATTTCGGATTTCTGGAGATTCCACCCGTTGGATTGGTCATCGAGAAACGCTTCCTCGATATCGAAGCGCAAGCCGTATTCCTCGAAGGTGTGCAGGTTGGTGGGCTCATCGCTGACGATGGCCCAAAACTCACCATTGACGTTGTTATAGCCGAAGGCGACATGCACCGGGCCGTACCACTCCCCTTTGTGGAGTTTCACGGTGTGCCAACAGATTGCCTCCCCCCGCTGAAGCGGAATGTCTTTCAATTGGCACCACCCGTGACCGGTTCGCCAAATCCAGGTATCGCGCTTGATCCGAATGCGGTAGTGCCACCCCAGTTCAGCCGTTATAGCGGTCATGGCTTCGGTGTGAATGAATCCCCGGTCGGCCAGGACGACCACCTTCACCCCCTGCGGCAAGCGATGGGCGGCTTGATAGAGCATCTCCCGGTACTCGTCGACGGCGACGGACGCACTGCGGTGCCGGAGCACCCGCCAGACTACGGGCAAGGCCCGGCCTCGATGCACCACCGCTAGGCGGATTAAGCAATACTCATCCCAAAACAGCGAGGTGTCCAAACTCAGGTACAAACAAGCCTCATCCCAATGGGCTAACGCCCCCTGAATCAAGGGCTTGTACAGGCGGTGGACGTTGATACGACTGTTGTGCAGCCAGCGGCTTAACCGCCGTTGTTTACTTTGCGCCTGCACCCCTCGACAAGGGATATAAGGCAGCCAGCGCGTCAAGTTGATTTCCCCGCGCTGGAGCAACGCCATCACCATCCAGAGGCAGGTCGTCAGATGGCCCCGATGCGCCCAAGGCACCGATTGACCCAGCCAGGCGTTCAAGGCATTGTAGAGGGGGGAGTTTTTTTCACAGCATCTACGCTTTTGAGTGGTATCTAAGCTTAGAACGCTGGCTCCCCACTTCTTCCTCCAATCCCTGAAACTACCGTACCACAAGCTTTTTAGCAGCTTTCAGCCAACTTTTGTCAGTCAACCAG
>NZ_JAYFES010000105.1:0-362 GCF_055795045.1 Pseudanabaena sp. PCC 9330
GTGCCATAGAGGATGGCGACAGCCGCCACGAGGTAGAGGCGTTCGAGGGCTTGAGCGGAGCGGATACCCGAAGCTTCTAGCTCAAAGACCCCGGATTTTGAATCGAGGAAAAGCTCCTCGACCCGAAACCTGAGGGCATATTGCCACAGGGTATTGAGGGAGGACGGTTCATCGGTGATGACGGCCCAGGGTTCCTTGACGCCCTTGACGTTGGCCAAAACGAGGTTGCAGCGCCAGCGCCCATCCGCCCACAGGCCAATGCCGTCATAGAATCGGGCTTCGCCCTTGGGGGGCCAGAGATAGCCCACTTCAATGGGATGACGACGGGGGCCATGCACCACCACATCCCTGGGCAAGCGTAA
>NZ_JAYFES010000106.1:0-151863 GCF_055795045.1 Pseudanabaena sp. PCC 9330
TAGAACGCTGGCTCCCCACTTCTTCCTCCAATCCCTGAAACTACCGTACCACAAGCTTTTTAGCAGCTTTCAGCCAACTTTTGTCAGTCAACCAGGGATGGCACTCACTACGCCAACGAGCTGTACTACCGGGCGCTGATCGTTGAGGTTGACAAGCGCACTCGTCTCTACCACCTAGCCTGCAAATTTTCTGAGCAGCGGGCCGGGGCGCTGGTCTCGGTTACTGACGAGCAGTGTAGCCTGTGGATTAGCCTGCGCAGTCAGATGATGGCGACCCAGCTATTGCAGCAGCGAGTGGCGGGGCTGCCCCGACCTCGGCTCTAGGACTAGGTTGTCCAGTGCATTACGCCGCCGTCAAGCGCCCCTTTGACTGCCAATGTAACGGGGTCAAACAGGGCTACATTGGCCTGATAGCCAGGGGCGAGCCGCCCCAAATAGCGATCGACGCCGATCGCCTGGGCGGGGTAGAGAGTGGCCATCCGCAGGGCTTCATATAGGGGTAGGTTCATATGCTGTACGCAGTTGCGGATAGCTTCGATCAGGGTGAGGGCAGCACCGCCGAGGGTACCGTCGGCTGAGACACAGCGGCCATCGCGGTAAAACACTTCCTGACCGCCAATGGTAAAGGATGTCATCTTGGTGCCTACCGGCGGGGTGGCGTCGGTGACCAAGATGAGCCGATTCTGCTTAATTTTTTGGGCCAGATGCACAGAGCCAAAATGGACGTGGTGGCCATCGGCAATAATGCCAGCGTAGATCTCGGGCTGGCTCAACACCGCCCCCACTACCCCAGGACTGCGGCCCTGCCAGGGAGACATAGCGTTGAAGAGGTGGGTGGCCATCGTCACCCCGGCCTGGAACCCAGTCAGGGCTTCCTCGAAGGTGGCCTCGGTGTGCCCGGCGGAAACGACAATGCCAGCCTGGGCCAGACGCTGAATATATTGGTTGGGCACCACTTCTGGGGCTAGGGTGACTAGCCGCACCACCTCGGGGCCAGCGTCAGCCATGCGATCGATCATGGCTGCGTCTGCCGGGCGAATGTCGGCCCGGTTGTGAATGCCGCCCCTCCGGGGGCTGAGGTAGGGGCCTTCGAAGTGTAGCCCTAGCACCCGATGGAGGTGGCGGCGGCGATACTCGGTGACTAAGGCGATCGCGGCTACCATGTCCGCATCGGGGGCCGTAATCAAGGTGGGCAAAAAACTCGTAGTGCCGCTGCGCAGATTGGTGCGGTGCATGGTGTCTAGGGTTGCAGCCGCAATGGCATCGTTAAACATCACCCCACCGCAGCCGTTGAGCTGGAGGTCGATAAAGCCAGGGGCCGCTGCCCAGCCCTGGCCCTCTAGGCGGGGTAAGTCTGAGCTGATCTGGGCAGCGGGCACCAGGTCGAGAATGCGACTGCCCTCGATCACCAGGGCATGATGGGGCAAGACCTGGGTGCCAGTGTATAGAGTGCAGTGGGTGAGGGCGTAGCGATCGGCCAGGGAAATGTTGGCCTGGGGAATGGACGTAGCCTCCCCAGCGTTAGAGTTGGACATAAATCCAGAGGACATAATCTATGCTTCGACCCTTTCACGTGGCGTTTCCAGTGTACGACCTGGTCAGCACCCGCCACTTCTATGAGACTGTGTTGGGCTGTTCGGTAGGCCGCACTTCCTCTAGCTGGATTGACTTTAATCTGTTTGGCCATCAGATCACGGCCCACCAGGTAACGGGCACTCGCCCGACAGTACCCACCAATGCCGTCGATCGCCACCAGGTGCCCGTCAGCCACTGGGGGGTAATTTTGACCCCGACGGAATGGCAGACGCTGACCGATCGCCTGCGGGCTGCCCAGGTAGAGTTTTTGATTGAGCCCCACCAGCGCTTTGTGGGTCAGGTGGGCGAGCAGGCCACGCTGTTTATCACTGACCCTAGCGGTAACGCCCTAGAATTTAAGGCCTTTGCCCACGACGAAAGCATTTTCGCTCCAGATCAGGTGGCCTAGGCTAGGCAAACATGTAGGGGTGACCTGGTGTCTATCGCTGCCAGGGCTGGCCGCGATAGATGCCCTCGGTCGGCGCGTCGGGGTTTGACAGTGCGTTGTCATCGGCTTTGGGGACGCGGTAGCGAATGCCTCGGTAGCAGAGTTCTTGGCCATCTTCGTTCAGAACATCTTCTGCCTGGTCTGGCAAAGTGTGAGCTGCCGTAGAATCTGGTTCAGGCTTGGTCTGGGGAATGTCCCGTTCTTGGGCAATCTGCTCATCGACCCAGGACTGGCGCTGGAGGCCGTAGAGAGCCGCGACCAGGCCCATGAGCAGCAGCTGCCAGGGAGCTTCTACCAACCCCACGGTCACTAGAGCGATCGCAGAGAGCCCGCCAACTGCAATCGCTAATAAGGTGACAAAAGTCATGGTTAAGCCCTAGCTAAGGCGTCGGGTTCGATCTGGGTACCTTTCACCATACTGGAAGCGTTAAGGAATGTCACTGGAGCAGTTGCAGTTTTTGTAACCATCCTGGCCTAGGCCCGGCCATTGCGTAGTTTGAAGGTATCAATTCGGCAGGAGCAGGAACCACCGTGCGCAACATCAGGCTTTGGCTATCCGTGGGTGCGATCGCCCTAATCACCATCCCAGCGACTGGGCTAAAGGCCTCAGAGGCCGCCCCCTCAACATTTATCGTGCCGGGTTCCCCCCTGCCCTCTCAGTCAGCGCCTAATCTAGCGCCCAATTCAGAGTCCAGTGCACGACCTACTCCACCCATCGTGCAGCGTCGGCACTATGACCGCTATCGCCAGGTGATCGAGCGCACCCAGGCGATGGTCAGCGACCCCGTTGCCCGGCGGCTGGCCGAGGCCTTTGATCTCGACGTGCTCAATGTCACCTGGGAAGATACGGGGCGCTTCTACGGCTCTGCGGTCGGCCCCAACATCAGCGATATGACCATCCAGGTGCAGCAGCAAAACCCCGATACCGGCCAGTACCAGCTGCACCTGATGCCGGTGATTCGCCATCCCAACTTTGCTGACCTCAGCGCCGACATTCCTCTCGATCGGTTTGCGGTGCTGGTGGGCAATGAGCGCGGCGACGAGCTGCGTCGGGTGCCCTTGAACGAGCTACTGGGCGATCTGCGGAGCTACCTCCATACCCCTAGCTCTTGGGCCGGGCGGGGGCGATCGCTGCTGGCTCCTGCCCGCGATAGCCACGTATTGGTCAGCGCCCAGGCCTGTTTTTTGCCGGTGCCCCAGGCGGGCTTGGCCACCTTCAACCCAGTGCTCTTCAACTACCAGTCCTACCCTGGCAATCCGGCGGTGCTGACGATCTTGGCCACCCGCGAGGGCACCAGCGTCACCGTCATCGACAACCAGCGCGATGGGTTTGAGGCCGGGCGCACCTGGGGGCAGCGGCTGTTTTTTAACAAAAATGGGGAGCGGGCCAGCTTTACCGGGCAGCGGCTGAGCGATTTTCAAGCTGACCCAGACCAGACCCTTGGCCAACCCGGCGATCGCCCCAACAGTCCGGCTGAAGCCAACTCCGACGGGCTCAATATGGTGCTGCTGATTCAGGTGCCGCTGAAGCAGCGTGCCCCCAGGGCTCAGGCTAACGTTGACAGTGGGATTGCCCCTATGCCAGCGGCGCCCAGTATGGAGATGCTGCGGGCGCCCAGCGATGTGGAGGCAGCCGTGATTGGCCACGGCGAGGTAGAAGGGCCGTTTACAGAGATCGATCAGCTGGCCATTGAGCGCGACCCAGACTATCCCATTCGTGTAACGGTGCAGTTTTACAAGGCAACTAGCAATGGGGTGGTGTCAGAGGCCGATATGGCCGAGATTCGCCAGCAGATCGATCGCGTCTACGCCGACGCCGACTACGTGGGCAGCCTGGTGGTAGACGGCCCCAGCGACCGCCCCACCGAGCACGACGGCCCCAAAGATGAGCCCGCCGACTGGTGGCAGCGGTTTTGGCAGCGCCAGCGCGGCTGGCTGCACTCCGCCCCCGAGAATAGCCCCTAGGGGCTATAGATGGCCTGCACAAAGCGATCGCGCCCGGCCAGATCGAGATGGGTCTGCATCTGGCTATAGCAGCCCTGGGCAACCAGCAGCTCCTCGACGGCTACTCCCTGACCGGCCATCATTTCTACCAGCCAGAGGCCCCCAGGCACCAGGTACTCTGGCGCTTGAGCGGCAAGCAGACGGAGGGCGGAGAGGCCATCTTTGCCGCCATCGAGGGCGATAACGGGCTCGTGGCCAATCACCTCAGGCTGGAGAGTCGGCAGCAGGGCCGAGGGAATGTAGGGTGGGTTCGACACCAGGGCGCTAATCTGCCCCCGGTACTGGGCTAAGGGCTCAAACCAAGAGCCTTGGTAGAAGGTGATGCGATCGCTCAACCCCGCCCGTCTAGCATTGTCCTCGGCCACGGCCAGGGCTTCTGGGCTGACATCGACGGCCAAAATGCTGGCCTGGGGAAAGGTTTGGGCCAGGGCTAGGGCGATCGCACCGCTGCCCGTTCCCAGGTCGACCCAGAGCCCCTGGGTTAGAGGTTCTAACCCAGGTTGGTAGGCGATCGCCGCTGCCAAATCAATGATCAACTCTGTCTCTGGCCGGGGAATCAGCACCGCCGGAGAAACCGTCAGGGTGAGGTCACGCCATGGGGTGGCCCCCACCAGATACTGCACCGGCACCCGTTGGTGAAGGCGAGCCTGCCAGCGCTGGTCGAGCTGGTCGAGGGAATATTTAAGCCTAACCTGAGGCCACTGCTCCGCAGTGCCGAGCCGCAGTGCTAGCTGGTCAAGGTCGCCCATCGCCAACAGCAGCCAATCGACCTCCTGGGGGTCTACCCCAGCAGCCTTAGCTGTAGCCAGTGCTCTCTGCCGCCAGACCCACAGATCTGACCCCAAAACTTCAACTCTGTGATCCAAGCTACCCCCGTGGCCATCGCCACCAATCGGTCACCACCCCAGGTACGACGCCAGCCGTTGTTCCTCGCTGGCGGACCAGCCCTAGCTAAAGCCGTTGGGATATGCCCCATACATCTGCAGCGGCTCAACGTTATGGCCCTGTCCCAATTTTCACCAGGGGCGCGAGTCGGTGTCCTCCACCCAGTGACAATCGCTAAATTTTAGGGGCTGCGGTAGTTCATTCGCCAATGACAATTCTATAATGCTTGCTGTCAAGCTACGGTGGTATCTCGTTACTATTCTGTCTGGAGCACAGTTCCATGGTTTGGGTTTTTTCCCTAGCACAGCGAATGCAGCAGGCCGCTCCGGGGTGGGGGCGGACGGCCCTCGGGGGCGCGGCGCTGGCGATCGCTCTTGGCACCCTGCCCGCTCTGGCGCAAGCCCCCGCCGATGAACCCATTCCCGTCGGTCAGCCAGCGTCACCGACGGTGAGCGGCGGTCGCATTGTGCGGCCTACCCTACAACTGGGCAACCAGGGCGAATCGGTGCGTGAGCTGCAATCGATGCTCATGCTGCTGGGCTACTACCCCGGCCCTATGACCGGCATTTACGCTGAAGACACCGTTGCTGCTGTGCGGCGCTTTCAAGCCGCTGCCAATATTACCGCTGACGGCATTGCTGGCCCCGCCACCTGGAGCCGCCTCTTCCCCACTCCGCCTGGGGAAGCCAGCCCCCCGACGGCGACCGTTCCTCCCGCCACCAGTACTACGGCGCCCCCGGCCACCGGCAGCACTACGCCGACGCCGAGTCCTTCCCCTACTTCCCCAAGCTCCAGCCCTGCTCCAGCTACGCCTGTTTTGCGGCTGGGTGCTGAGGGTGATGCGGTGCGCCAGCTCCAGCAGCGGCTGCGGGCCAAGGGCTTCTACAGCGGCCCCATCGATGGGTTATTTGGCGAGCAGACCGAGGCCGCCGTGCGCCGCGCCCAGAGTGCCAACAGCCTCACCGTAGACGGTATCGTAGGCCCGGCTACCTGGCGCGTTTTGAATTAATCCGCTTGAACTCAATCTCATCCCAGTCCAGAAGTGGAGTTCTGTCGAGGACAAAGCTACAGTTCTCGATCTGGCTGTGGCTTAGCACAGACCCGAGGTTTACCGACGACTGGCTCTAGGAGACAGGTTCTACGATCACCAGAGAGCCAGTCCCTGGCTGATTTTAAGGTTCATTTAGGGAGCACCCATGGCTCAATTGCAGGAACAGGGGCGCGGTAGTGCTCTGGTAGTAGGCGCTAGCCAGGGCATTGGTCTGGGCTTTGTGCGGCAGCTGTTGGCGGACGATCGCTTTGATCGTGTGTACGGCACCTACCGCCGTCCTGAGTCAGCCCAAGCGCTGCTGGCCCTAGGGCAGCAGCAGTCTCATCTGACCTGCCTGCCGATGGATGTCACCGAAGAAGACTCGATTACTCAGGCGATCGCCATTGTTCAAGCCCACGGTTCTCAACTGCACCGGGTCGTGTACTGTGTCGGAGTGCTCCACGACGGCGACTTTCAGCCGGAGAAGAGCCTGCGGCAGGTGACCAGCGAAAATTTGGTGCGATCGTTCCAGACCAATGCGATCGGTGCGGCGCTGCTAGCCAAACACCTGATGCCCTTGCTCAAGCATGACCAGCCCAGTGTTTTTGCCGCTATTTCTGCCAAAGTGGGCAGTATTGGCGACAATCGACTGGGAGGGTGGTATGGCTACCGAGCCTCTAAGGCGGCGCTAAACATGCTGATCAAAACAGCCTCTCTAGAATATGCCCGTCGCAGCCCCAACACCAGGCTTGCCCTGCTGCACCCTGGCACCACCGATACCCGTCTGTCGGAGCCCTTTCAGCGGGGAGTGCCGCCAGAAAAGCTCTTCTCTGTGGAGCGCACTGTGGCCCAGCTCATGACGGTGATGGATGGCCTGACCCCCGTTGACAGCGGCGAGTTCTTTAGCTGGGATGGCACGCTATTGCCCTGGTGAGGAGATTTTGGCATTTGGATTGGCCTGGGTTCTAGGAGAAATAACTTGGGGGAAAACAGTTGACTGGTCTTTGGCCAAGAGAGACAGGAGTGGAACAATTTGGGACAAGGAGACCTTGTGCCGCACTCAGCAACTAATTTCTTGTCGTTGTTTTGATCCACACCGCCCGGACGCTTCTTCTAAGGAGGCAATAGAGTTATCCCGAACTAAGATTACAGTAGGGTTTGCTTCTTAAGCATGTTAGGCACAAACTACAGAGACAACCTTGCAGCTGACCGACTGATGGGAGTAGAGACTGGATCTTCTGCTACTAGCCGGTCGTAATAGGTCGCCCACTCCCGAATGATGTTGGCCCACCGCCACTGCTCGGCCTTTTGCCGCGATGCCAACGACATTTGCTCGGCCAATTTATCGTTGGTGGCCAACTCATCTAAGTGCTCAGCAATTTTATCAGTAACAAACTCCCGATTCTTGGGCTTGACCAAGTAGCCGTTTTTGCCGTGATCAACCAATAGTTGAGGGCCGCCCCAGTCTAGGCATACAGCTGGCAAGCCCAACGCCATAGCTTCTTGCACAGCAATGCCGTTGGCATCTTCAATACTAGGGAAGACCAGCCCTCTGTATTGGTGCAGAGAGCTAAGCAATTCCCCATGAGTTGGATACCAGCCCAAAAAGTTAACTCTGTCTTCAATATTGAGCGCTCGTGCTAAAGACTGGCAACGCTCCAGTTCTGGCCCCTTACCAACGATATCTAGCACAATTTCATGCTTAGTCTTTACCAGACTTTCAATAATCAGGAAGGTGCACTTGTGAAAGACGAGCCTACCGAAAAATACAAACCGCCGGTTTTCTCCTTGGTGCTGAGTACGCGGGAATTGGAGGATATCATCTCTTATACCAAAGTCCAGACATTCGACAATCTGCTTTGATGTAACCCCCGCCGCAATCATCGACGAGGTAGTTCGCTCCCCCCCAGCAAGTAACAGAATGTTGGCTTTTGAGGCCCAGGGAAAAAGAATTGAATTTAATCTTTGGAGGGGAAAGTGAGAGATTCGCCGCAGCTTAGCGCGCAGAGATTCATGCTTCCGAAACATTTTAGGGTAGTAAATATTGCCATTAATAGGACCAACAACATTCTTGAATTTCTTCAAAATAGTGCGTTGGGAGACTGGCGAATTTGGCTCAGTGTGATGAACAATTACTTGCACAGGATCCAGTCCATGCTCTTTGACGTAGCTTTCGACAAGGGAAACTGCCCTCCTTGAGAACCAAACGTCCACAAATGACTTCAGAACAAATGAATTCCAACATAGTATCGAAACCAGGTCATCACGGACAAAAAGAACATCTTTGAGCTTGAGGCTCTCGACAATCTCTCTCTCATTTCTCTCATGGGTGATCTGAATGGTATTTGGATAAATCCTTTTGAGTTCCTGGAAAATTTGAAGGGCTTTCATTGCCTCGCCACCCAGTTGTTCTGATACGTTAGGGGCAATTAGAAAAATAGTTTTTGCTTTATTCATATGACAGTTCCTGAGTATATGAGATATGCCTCGACTAAGAGAATCCTTAGAACTCATCAGCCGACTGCCTGACAGAAATCTCAAAAGCCCTGAAAATACGTTGACATGAAGCCTGAAGACATAGCCCATCGACTGGAGGCAAAAGACTTAGTCTCAGGATTTTTGGCGCAACGTCTCTAAAGAGAAATTAGGAGTTTTCAAAAATAATATGTCAAGCAGCAGGGTTTATCAGCTTGGATTACTAGTCTATATCTTATCTGTATGAGAACCGCTATATCCTTGAAACTGCGGGGCTTTACTTAATCTTTTTTTAGGAGTGGAGCTGTCTACATAGGCTTTATAGTCGGTCACATTGCCTGGGCGGGCTTTAGCTCTGACTCAATCGGCTCAGTAGAATTTGGCACAGAGTTCACTGCGCTCAAAAATGTGCCCAAAATTACCCTAAGCTAAACCTCATCTAAGTCTAGAGATGGAGGTTTGCATGAGTGAGAATAGCGGATCATGACCTAAGGGTGCTACGGCGATCGCCAGAATCTTGAGGACATGCTAAAAGCCCCTAGGTATAAGCCATTCCTGCTCTCTCTGGTGGCAAAAGCACGTTATCTTAAGCGATTGACCGATACTGTGCTAAGAGACAGCTCTGAAGTAAAGTCTTTCTGTTTTCTTAGGAGCCCAATGGGTATCGTGATATACAGCGATGACCATGTGGTTTAGGACAAGGATGATCGATTTATTGCTAAAACTGAGATGACTCGCTAGTTCACAACCGTCAAAAAGCCCCTATCGAAACTTTCTACTTTCTATAGCGATTTTGATGTCGAGTCAATACAGCCCTTTGGATTCGGTATTGGAGATGAGTTCTACAATACTGCCGGAGTTGTTCCTCCGTAGCTGTGGGGCTATTCTTAGGCCAAAGGTACGGTGGCTGACCGTTAGCAAATGACTGGAAAGGAAGGCGCAATGGATCTACAACAGATGGACTGGCAGTTGGTGGAGAGCATTGGCCTCGGCCTCGGCCTGGGGGTGGCGGCTGGGTTTCGAGTGGTGGTGCCCTTTTGGGTGCTGAGCGCTGCCGCCCTGTTTGGTCACATGCAGCTGACCGACAGCATGACCTGGCTGGGCGGTACCACCGCCTTTGTCGGCCTCTCAATCGCCCTGGTGGTGGAGATTGCGGCCTACAGCATTCCCTGGCTTGACAATGCGATCGATACGGTGGCGCTGCCCATTGCGGCGATCGCCGGCACGCTGCTGATGGCGATCGCCGCTAACCAGCTCGACCCCTTTGCCCAGTGGAGCATTGCGATCGTGGCTGGGGGCGGGGCCGCTGCCACGGTAAAGGGGCTCAATGGTCTCACTCGGTTGGTTTCTACGGCCACTACGGGCGGGGCGACAAATCTAATTATTGCGGCAGTGGAATTGGTGGGAGCGATCGTGATCTCGGTACTGGCCCTGGTCGTTCCCATTGTCATGTTTGTGGTGGTGCTAACCTGCTTTATTTTGCTGGTGCGGTTTGCGATCAAAGCCTTCTACCGCTCCAAAAAAGCGGCTCCCAATGTCGATCAGACCAATAGCTGAAGAGATTGTCCTTATTGGGCGAGTCGCGCTTCGACGTGGATAGCCAGGGCCGTCATCGGCAGCAGGGTGGCGGTCATCTGCCCGGCCCGGTTGACCAGCACCACCTGGGCTTCGTTGGTGCAGGCGTTACCATCAGCGGTGAGGCCACCCTGCACCACGTTGCAATAGCGGCCCTGGGGCAGCTGAGTTTGAAAGGTGTGGCTTAGCGGTGACTCTGCACGGTTGATCGCCACAAAGCCCAGGTGACCTCGGCCAAAGGCGATCTGGTTGGCGCTATTGCTCCACCAGTCGGTGACTGTGGGTACAGCTTGGGTGGCGTTGCGAAAGCCCACCATACCTGCGATCGCAGGCCAGCGGTGTTCGCAGACCCATTCTCCAAAGCAGCTGGCTTCTCCATTTTGGTAAACAGGGCGGGTGGTGCCATCGTCAAAGGTGGGTGGCCCCTGGTCAGAATTTTCAAAGGCGTAGCTCGACATCACCTGGGGCTTGCCGTAGGGGTGGGCCAGCATAAACACATTGGCCAGACCATAGAGGTCGCCATTTTTGTAGGTGAGGTAGGTGCCGCCACCGCCGTGGCCCCGCTGCTTGTCGTGGTTGTCGATAAACACCACCGCCTGGGCCGAGGGAGCCAAACCCCAGCCCTCGCCCAGGGTTTTCAGGTTGGCTAGGGTTTGCCCCTCTAGTCCTAAAAAGGCTTCACCGATAAACCGACCATACTTGAAGTCGAGCACATTGCCGCTGTCGTAGTAGTCTTGTTTACGGATGGCCTCGGTGCCCGGATCGATCACCTCCTGATAGATGTAGAGATCGCGGTCGGGGTAGCGATCGCGCAGCCGGTCTAAAATTTCCCCCAGCTCCTCATTGCGAATGTGCTTGGCCGCGTCGATACGAAAGCCAGCTACGCCCATATCTACCAGGTCACTCAGGTAGTCGACCACGGTAGCCTGCACATGCTCAGCGCTGGTGTTGAGGTCGGCCAGGCCCACCAGCTCACACTGAGTGACATTTTCAGCATCGCTGTAGTCGGTCACCGCCTGGCGGCAGTCGTTAAAGTCGGTGGGGCCGTAGAGACCAGGGTAGTCGTACTTGGTGAACTGGGTGCCAGCACTGCCCACCCCAGATTCAAAACCTGCCATATGGTTGATTACGGCGTCGGCGTAGATGGCGACCCCGGCTTCGCGGCAGCGATCGATCATCGCCTGTAGCTCGGCGCGGCTGCCGCTGCGGCTGTCGAGCTGGTAGCTGACGGGTTGGTAGCGTTGCCACCAGGGGTAGCCATAGTCGGGCAAAACCACATGCTCTTGGGGGGGCGAGATTTGCACCGCCTGGTAACCACTAGGGCCAAGGTAGCCCTCGCACTCGGCGGCAATATCGTTCCACGACCACTCAAATAGATGCACCAGGGTAGTGGAATCTGGTGTGTCTCCTGTCATCGGCGCGGCTTCTAGAGGGCTGAGCCAAACGGCTAGACCCAACAATCCGCTGGCTGAAACGATGCCTAAAATCAGCTTCCACATAGTTTGTTTTTTAAAAGAGTTATAAAACTAGCCTATTGAGCTCAGCGCCGGCTAAGAACGGTTCTACCTTAGCTTTACAACTGTCTACCCCTAGGGCACAACGGTTACAGCCTTGGCCACCGCTATGATGCACCCCTCCGGCAGAAAAATAAACGTTGTAGGAAATTGCACAAGGGCTGGGGCCGTCACCTCACAGCCTGAGCCGGTCAACCCATGGGGCACAAACCTATCTGTAATTGGCCAGACCCCAGCGATCGAAGTCAGGGTTACCAACGTACTTCGTGACATTTTATAGATATCTTGGCTTGCCGAGGTCAGTCCAAACCTGCGTTCCATTCCTGAGTTGGATCGTTACAACTTGTAATCTTATTGCGTTATGTATATAACAGAGTATATGTATAACCTTTGGCAAGAGTAATGGTTCGGAGCGTAGGTGCGCCGATCTCATTGCTCAGGTATGTCAGGTAAACCGCTCTTTGGCAGGTGAAGCCAGCATTTCTGGAGCGGGGAAGCAATTGTTTAGGGAGCTATATGTCGCTTAACGACACTGACTCGTCTAATACGTTTTGGGACTCTGTGCAGCATGTAGTCTTGTCAGCGATTCAGCTGATTGATCTGCGTCTGGCGGTGGTTGTCGGGTTGGCGGCTTTCATGGTGGCTGTTGGCTTTGACTCTTCTGGCAACCCCGCTGAGGCGGCAGATCTGATGAATCGGTCTGCCATGGTGCCAGTGACCATCGCCCCTGCACCTCAACCCCCGGTCACGAGTGGCTTCTATGGAGATGATCTGGCTCAGCTTTCTACCGCTCGTCGACTGCACCATGGCGGTTTGACCAGCGCTATTATGACCAGCAATCGGTTGACCGACGCCCACTTCTTCACCGACTTGCCCTCGGCACCATAACTCCCCACAATCTACAGAACCCCTGACAACTGAATAAACTCGCGGCGCTGAGGGCTTAAAATGTGAAGTTGGCTCTCAGCGCTGTTGTTTTAGCCGCTGGGGCTGTGCGCCCGCTGCCATGACTGCCTCTTCCTCCGCTCGACCGTTCTGCTTTTTCTTCACTCCCGATCTTCCCCTATGACCTCCTCCATTCGCTTTCTCATGTGCGCCCCCCACCACTACGAGGTGGACTATGTGATCAACCCCTGGATGGAGGGCAACATTCATCGCTCGTCGCTGGAGGCCGCCCAGGAGCAGTGGCAGAGTTTGTACCAAATCATTAGCGATCGCGCCGATGTCGATCTGGTCAAGCCCCAGCAGGGTTGGCCAGACATGGTGTTTACCGCCAACGCCGGGCTGATTTTGGGCAACCAGGTAGTACTGAGCCGCTTTCTACACCCCGAGCGCCAGGGAGAAGAGCCCTTCTTTCAAGAATGGTTTGAATCTCAGGGCCACCAGGTGTTTACCTTGCCCCCCGACCTGCCCTTTGAGGGGGCGGGCGACGCTCTGCTCGATCGCGAGGGGCGCTGGCTGTGGGCGGGCTACGGCTTTCGTACCGAGCTCGACTCCCACGGGCTGGTAGCCCAGTGGCTCAATATCGAAGTGCTGTCGCTGCACCTGATGGATGAGCGCTTTTACCACCTCGACACCTGCTTTTGCCCACTGACCGGGGGCTATCTGCTCTATTACCCCCCCGCCTTTGATGCCTACTCAAACCGGCTGATCGAGCTGCGGGTGCCCCCTGAAAAACGCATCGCTATCGATGAGCCCGACGCCGTCAACTTCGCCTGCAACTCGGTCAATATCGGCCAGACCGTGATCATGAACAAGGTCAGCGACGAGCTGAAGGCGCGGCTAAACGAACTGGGATTTGAGGTGGTCGAGACGCCCCTGACCGAGTTTCTCAAGGCTGGTGGCGCAGCCAAGTGCCTCACCCTGCGGGTGACCGAGCCTTTGCACCCCGAACCAGCGGGCGATCGCGGCCTGATTTCCCGCACCGTCACCATGACTGGCCATCTGCTCGACTCGGGTCTGGTCAGCCGGGCGCTAGACTTGATCATGGAAGGCGGCGGCAGCTTCCAGGTGATGAACTTTGACCTGGGCGAGCAGCGCCAGAGCACCTCATCGGCAGAGATTCGCGTGTCGGCCCCCGATCGCGAGGTGATGGATGAGATCATGGCCCAGCTGATCGACCTGGGTGCAGTCGCTCTGCCCGCCGAACAGCAGGATGCACAGTTGGTCACTATCACCCAGGCCGGTGTAGCCCCCGACGATTTTTACAGCTCGACCATCTACCCCACGGAGGTGCGGGTGCGGGGCCAGTGGGTACGGGTGCAGGGCCAGCGCATGGATGGCGTCATTGTAGTCTCAGAGACTGAGCCGGTGGCCACCTGCAAATTGCTGCGCGAACTAGCCGTGGGCGATCAGGTGATCGTCGGCTACGACGGCATTCGCAGCGTGCGCAGTACCACCGATCGCAGCCGCGCCGCAGCCACCACCGAAGAGTTTAGCTTTATGGGTTCCGGCGTCTCCAGCGAGCGCCGGGTGGAGCTGGTGGTAGAGCAGGTGGCATGGGAACTGCGCCGCCTGCGCGACCAGGGCGGCAAGGTGGCTGTGGTGGCTGGCCCGGTGGTGATTCACACCGGCGGCGGCGACCACCTGGGGCGGCTGATTCGCGAGGGCTATGTGCAGGCGCTGCTGGGGGGCAATGCGATCGCCGTTCACGACATTGAGCAAGCCATGCTCGGCACCTCCCTCGGGGTCGATATGAAGCAGGGCACCTCAGTGCGCGGCGGCCACCGTCACCACCTGCGGGCGATCAACAGCATTCGCCGCTGCGGCAGCATTGCCAATGCCGTTGAGCAGGGAGTGCTGCCTCGGGGCGTACTCTACGAGTGCGTTAAAAACAACGTGCCCTTCTCCTTGGCGGGCTCCATTCGCGACGACGGCCCCCTCCCCGACACCAAGATGGACTTGCTTGAGGCCCAGGCCGACTATGCCCGCCTCATCGAAGGGTGTGACCTCATTCTCATGCTGTCGACCATGCTCCATGCCATTGGCGTCGGCAACATGACTCCCTCTGGCGTGAAGATGGTCTGTGTGGATATCAACCCCGCTGTGGTTACTAAGCTGGCCGATCGCGGCTCCCTAGAGTCGACCGGGGTCGTGACCGATGTGGGTCTTTTTCTCAGCCTACTGGTGAAGCAGCTCGACAAGCTGACCCAGCGCCACGTGGTGACCCAAGCCTAGGGGGCGATCGCCCTGGAGAATCCGCTGGTATTGCAGGGGTTGCTTGGTCACTTGACCCCTGTCCCCGGCTCTACCCGCAGGAATCCTGCGGGTAGAGCCGGGGACATCGCTGCCATGCGCTGGTGGCGACGGCGCTGCCACAGTTTAGGAATCACTCGCATGCGGCGCTTAAAGATGTCCCACTCTTCTGCGCTCAGCTCGATTTGCTGCCAGGTGGGGCGAGCCAGCAATCGCTCAGACCAGCGGCTTAGCCCAGGGTAACCGGCCAGCGAGACCCCTAGATCGGGCAGTTTATGGACGATGGTGCCCGCCACAATCTCCGCCAGCGTCAGCTGATCACCTGCAAAATACTGCGAGTCTGCCAGCAATTCTTCCAGAAAAACCAGGGTTGTTTTTGCCCGTAGCTGAGCATAGGCTATCTCAGCCGAGTTCTGGCCAGAGCGGTTGTCTTGCATGAGCAGCTTAAAGACTGGCGGCAGCAGTTCGTTGAGTGCTACCAGCTGCACCATACGGACGGTGGCCAATGCCCTAGGCGCGGCAGGCAGCAACGGGCGATCGGGATAGCGGGCTTCTAGGTAATCTAAAATCGCCAGCGACTCAATCACCCGAAAGTCACCATCCAACAAAACCGGTATGTGGCCAAAGGGGTTCGCCGCCAGGAAATCAGGCTCAAATTGCTTACCGCTGAGATCGACGGGCATCAGCTCAAAGGGCAGCTGCTTTTCGAGCAGGGCTAGCCACACCGGGCGGGCATAGACAGAAGGACGGGCATAGTACAGCTTCAGCATGGGGGTATTTCTCTAAAATTTTACAACCAAGAAAAAAGACCGATCGGTCTGTTGGCGAGCAAAAAAATTAACCGGGTGTCGCTAGCTGGTGTTGAACATAGGTCGCCAGATGGTCAAGGGCGCGGTCTAGGTGGGAGGGGTCGTCGTACAGTTTGCTCAGCATGATGCCCCCTTCAATGGTGGCAATCAAAACCGAAGCCACCGTTGCAGGGTCTACCGTGGGTTGCAGCTCGCCACGGGCAATGCCTTTAGCGACAATGCGCTCGATCAGCGATCGCCAGCGATCCATCGCCTGCTGCGTCCGGGTTCGTAAAGCCGGGTGGGCATCGTCACTGTCTACCGCCGTATTGAGAATGGGGCAGCCTCCCTGGAGAGGCGGGTGAACAATGAAATCTTCGTAGACGGCGAGCATAGCCATCAACCGATCTACCGCGTGCCGTTGGCCCTGCAAAGCCCCTCTAAAGCGCTGCTGAATGCGATCGACAGCGAAGTCAAACGCAGCCAGAGCCAGCTCGTCTTTGCTGCAAAAGTGGTTGTAAATTCCTCCCTTTTGGAGGCCCGTAGCCCTCATTAGGTCAGACATCGAGGCTCCGGCATAGCCCTGCTGGTTAAACAGCGCCGCCGCCTGTTCGACAATATGTGCTCGGGTGAGCTGAGCTTTTGACATAAAAAGACCGATCAGTCTTTTTTGAGATTATCACCATAAAGCCAGCGCGAGCAATCCTTGGACAGCAGGCTTTTGGCTCTCAGCGAGATAACTTACCCCGCCGAGGCGATCCGAATCACGGCTTTCCCCATCACCTGCCGTTGCTCTAAATGGCGAATCGCCTCAGGAACCTCGTCTAGGTCGTAGCGCTGGCCGATGTAGGGGGCAATCTTCCCTGTCGCCAGCAGATCCCGCACGGTCAGTAGATCGGCTGGGTTGGGCTGGGTCGCCAGGCACCGCACTCGGCAATCGCGCCACCTCCCCAATAACGGCCCCAGCACCATATCCTGGAGAAATTGCGCCCCGCCGCCGCCCACCAGCACGTAGGTGCCCCCCGTTGTCAGCGCCGGCAGATAGTCCCAGATTGGCCGGTAGGCAGCAGTGTCGAAGATCAGGTCGTAGCGCTGACCGGTTTGGGTGAAGTCGGTTTGAGTGTAGTCAATGATGTGATCGGGGCGGAGGGATCCGTTCCGGAGTCGCACCATCTCCAGTTTCTTCGTGCTGCACACCGCCGTCACCTCAGCGCCAAACTCCTTGGCCAACTGCACCGCCAGCGACCCCACCCCGCCTGCCGCGCCATTGATCAGCACCCGCTGCCCCGCCTGTATCTGTCCCACATCCCGCAGACCCTGAAGCGCCGCTAGAGCCGACCCCGGCACCGCCGCCGCCACCTCAAAATCAACATTCTCAGGCTTTAGCACCAGGGCCGATTCTGGCACACAGACATATTCTGCAAAGGCCCCAAAGCCGCACTCCGACAGATCGCCGAACACCTCATTCCCCGGCTGAAACTGGGTCACTCCCGACCCAATTGCCTCCACGGTGCCTGCCATATCAGAGCCGAGGGTTTGAATTCTGGGTTTGAATACGCCGCCAAACATCGGGCGAATGAACAGCGGCTCGCCCCGCATCAGATGCCAGTCACCCGCGCTGACCGAGGCGGCATGAACCCGCACCAGCACCTCGCCATCGCTGGGAACAGGCTTGGGTACCATTTGCAGACTCAGCACCGCTGGCCCGCCGTACTCGCTCTGGGCGATCGCCCGCATCAGGGCACTCCGGCAATGTTCGTCGTCAGCGACAGACGCACCTGAGATAGTCATCGCACCTACTCCCAACGAAAGGATTCGATCAAAAAACGCTGGTCTTGATGGACTTACACCGTAAGTCTAGCGTACACTGTAAGTCCATGAGGTTAAAAAAGTTAGCCGCTCCCGAAACCGGGTTGCTGTGCAGCGGTTAGTCAACTTGGCGCAGTCGACCGTAGAAACCGGGTTTCTACGGTCGACCAGATTCCCTAGCCCGACCCACGCTCCATGACTGAGATCAGCCGCCCTATTTCTCCAGCTCCCCTCAGTAGAGAGCGGATCTTGGCGGTGGCCATGGCCCTAGTCGATCAGAAAGGGTTGGCAGCCCTTTCCATGCGCAAACTGGCCCAGGCCTTGGGGGTAAAAGCCATGTCACTCTACAACCATGTGGCCAACAAAGACGACATTATTGACGCCCTAGTCGATAGAGTGGTCAGCGAGATTGAGCTGCCCAGGCTGGATATGGACTGGAAGGCGGCTATGCAGCGGCGGGCGACCTCGGCCCACGCAGTGCTATTGCATCACCCCTGGGCGGCCCTGGCCCTAATGTCGCGGGTCAACGTTGGCCCCGCCATGCTGCGTTACATTGATGCCACCCTGGGTTGTCTGGTCGAGGCGGGCTTTTCCTATGAAATGGCTGACCATGTATGGAATGCGATCGACAGCCACATCTACGGTTTTACGCTTCAGGCGCTAAACTTTCCTCTCGATGCAGCGGAGTATTCAACTATGGCCGAGAGCTTCATGGCTCGCATTCCCGTTGATCAGTACCCCTATATGCATCAACTCACCCGCCATGTGATGGATGGCCGCTATGACGGTCTGCATAAGTTTGAGTTTGGGCTGGAGTTGCTTCTCAACGGCCTCGATCAATTTCGTAGCTGAGTCAAACCCCATTCCCCGGCTTGGTTCTCTACAGAAGTCAAGGGGGAATGGGGGTCGACACGCGACCTCGATTACTGGCCAGAAAGCGCCTTTTGGCTGTCTTTTGGATCGAGTTTCAGCACAATCACCCCCAGGGGTGGCAGAGTCAGATCGAGGGAATAGGGCCGACTGTGAAAAGCCCAGTCTTCCGACCATTTACCACCCAGGTTGCCCATATTGCTGCCGCCGTAGTCACGGGCATCACTGTTGAAGAGTTCTTTGTAATAGCCCTGCTCAGGCACGCCTACCCGGTAGTGGCTGTGGGGCTGGGGCGTAAAGTTGCACACCACCACCACAAAGTCGTCGCTGCCCTTATCGCGGCGGATGAAGGCCACTACGCTGTGGCGGTTGTCGCTGCAATCGATCCACTCGAAGCCTGCCTGGTCAAAGTCTTGGGTAAACAGGGCGGGTTCACTGCGGTAAAACTCGTTGAGCTTGCCCATGAAGTGCTTGAGGCTGGCGTGGGGCTGATATTGCAGCAGGTGCCACTCCAGGTCGCCCCACACATTCCACTCGCTCCACTGGCCAAACTCCATGCTCATGAACAGGGTCTTTTTACCCGGATGCATGAACATGTAGGTGTAGAGGCAGCGCAGGTTGGCAAACTTTTGCCACTCGTCGCCGGGCATTTTGCCCAGCATGTTGCTCTTGCCATGCACCACCTCGTCGTGGGAGAGGGCCAGCATGAAGTTTTCGGTAAAGGCGTACCAAATGCTAAAGGTGACGTTGTTTTGGTGAAACTGCCGGAACCACGGATCCATGTTGAAATAATCCAACATGTCGTGCATCCAGCCCATGTTCCACTTTAGGTTGAAGCCTAGGCCCCCGACGTAGGTGGGCCAGGAAACCATGGGCCAGGCGGTAGATTCTTCTGCGATCGACAGCACGCCGGGGTAGTAGGTAAACAGCACGTGGTTTACCTGGCGGAGAAAGTCTGCAGCCTCAATGTGCTCGCAGCCGCCGTAGTCGTTGGCTACCCACTCGCCGTCTTTGCGGAAGTAGTTGAGGTAGAGCATGGAGGCCACCGCATCGACGCGGATTCCGTCGATGTGGTACTTCTCAAACCAGAAAATGGCATTGGCCACTAGGAAGTTGCGCACCTCGTTGCGGCCATAGTTAAACACCAGGGTGCCCCATTCTTTGTGCTCGCCCTTGCGGGGGTCGGCGTGCTCGTAGAGGTGGGTGCCATCAAAGAAAGCCAGCCCGTGGCCATCCTTGGGAAAGTGACCCGGCACCCAGTCGACAATGACTCCAATATCGTTGGCGTGGCATTGATCTACGAAGTACATAAAGTCTTCGGGGGTGCCGTAGCGGGAGGTGACGGCGTAGTAGCCAGTGACCTGGTAGCCCCAGGAGCCGTCGAAGGGGTGCTCGGCCACGGGCAACAGCTCAATGTGGGTAAAGCCCAGCTCTTTGATGTAAGGAATTAGGCGATCGGCCAATTCTCGGTAGGTGAGAAAGCGAGCCCCAGGCTTGAGCTCGGCGACGGTGACGACCGGCTCTGGAGTGCCGTCGGGGCGCAGGGCTGGGGTGGCCGACGACTCGTGCATCCAGGAGCCCAGGTGGAGCTCATAGATGGAAACGGGCTGAGTCAGGGGCTCTGTCTGGCGGCGCTTCTCCATCCAGTCATGATCGTTCCAGGCGTAGCTGTCAAGGTCGGTGACAATAGAGGCGGTTTTGGGCCGAGTTTCTTGCTGAAAGCCGTAGGGGTCAGACTTTTCGTAGATGTGGCCGTCGTAGTTTTTGATCTCGTATTTGTAGTGGGTTCCTATCTCTAAACTGGGAATGAAGAGATCCCAAATGCCGTTGGAGAGGCGGCGCATTTGGTGCTTGCGGCCATCCCAAGCGTTAAAGTCGCCCAGCACCGAAACGTTGCGAGCGTTGGGTGCCCACACGGCAAAGTACACGCCAGCGACACCCTCGATCTCGGTATAGTGAGCACCGAGTTTTTCATAGATGCGGTGGTGGTTGCCCTCGCCAAACAGATGAATATCGAAGTCGGTAATGGCGCGGGTTTTGAAGGCGTAGGGGTCGTAGATGACGTGGACGTGATCGCCGATGACGTACTTGAGCTGATAGTTGGCCAGGTCTTGTGCCTCTAGCACGCACTCAAAGAAGTGGGGGTTGTGGTTAGCCTCCATGGCCACTTCTTTGTGCTCTTCAGGCAGCACTACCCAGGCTTTGTCGGCCTGGGGCAAATAGGCTCTGACGGCCCAGACTGTCTGACCATCCTGCTGCACCATGTGTGGCCCAAGGATCTCAAAGGGGTCGTGGTGCTGGTTCCAGACAATTCTGTCAATCTGCTCAGCGTCAACGGTTGCAGGCATGTTGTTAAAAGTCCACTGGGGATAAAAACGGTCTGTGGAATATTACTATCTGCGGAATAGAGTAACAAAACTTAGTGATTTCCACAGGGAAATTTTTGCAAATTGTGGCACCTGAGGCCTCTATCGCAGGAAGGGCAAGACGGGTTTAATGATGCGTCGGAGCTGCAACAGATTGATCAGCTGACGCAGGTCGGCGTTGAGGCTGGGATCGGTATTGGGGTCGCGCAGGCGCGCTTGCAGCACGGCGTAGTCGGTGGCGGAGACCGGTTCACCGGTGAGGGGCGATCGCGCCTCAGTAATAATCTCGGTGCGCCAGACTTCTTCGGGCACTTCCTCCGGTGGTGGCAGGGCTAGGGCCGCACTCCCGAGGCTGGCAATCAGCCCTGACCCGGTGAGTAACAAATACAGACGAGACATAGCTAGAGTGGATAATGTCGTTTCAGTATTACCATAGCCTGCTGGGGGGACTGGCCTGCGCTATTTTGGCCTGTGCTAGGCTGCATGGCAAGATTTGTCTCTGTGTTCGTTGTGTCTTGAGGAAAAGTGCCATGGGTTGTTTAGGGTTCTCAACGGTGGGACGTCGGTTGCTAGCAGGAGTACCGGTGGCCATGGTGGGGCTAGTGGTCGGTGCGATCGCCCTGCCGGCCCGCGCCGATACTGTGCTGCAAGAGGCCGGCACCATCTACCCCGCAGAGGCTACCTATACCTTTGAGGCCACTGCTGGGCAGTCTATGACCATCAACCTCGAAAGCACAGATTTTGACCCTGTATTGACGCTGCTTGACGCCAGTGGCAATGAGATCGCCTTCAACGATGACTTTGGCGGCAGTTTTAACTCAAAAATTATCGTCACCCTACCCGCAGATGGTACTTATACCGTGGTGGCTCGGTCATTTTCGGGGCAGGGGGGTGACTATGACCTGGTGGTCAGGTCTGCCACCGAGTTTGAGGTGACCTATGCTGCGGCTGAAGCTCTGAACCTGGCCGAAGACTATGCAGGGGCGATCGCGACTTTTACCACAGCCATTGAGATTGACCCCACCCAGTCATCGGCCTATCTGGGGCGGGCCCAGGCGGTGCTCAGCCAGGTCTATATGGAACAGGGCGATGCCATCCAAGGGCCAGAGGACATTCCCCTAGCAGCGCGGGAGTTGGTGATCGACGATTTTGAGCAGGCGGCGACTCTGCTAGAGGCCAGCGGGTCTGAAGACTGGGCAGTCTCACTGCGTGAGCAGGCCAGCGTGTTGCGTAGTCTCGAAGAAGACAACTAGCGCAGCGAACTAATTTACGAAAGTCACTGGCAACTTTTCCGGACGGGGGTGCGTCTGGGCAGAAAAGGTGAATGGTAGATGCACCCTGATAAATCCCACTGGCGAAAGCCCTGGGATTTTTTTTTGCAGATCTGGATCAGTAGCGATCGCTAGCGCAATGAGGACACCGCCATCGACCAAGCTCAGGGCACTGAAGCTATTCTCGTCTCATCGTCTCGGTGATGGCGATCGAGGGCAAAAAAAAGATGCAGACCTGAGCCTGCATCTGGTGTGTTGTTTTAGCAACCTAGTCAACGGTAGTTGAGTACCTTAGTCAACGGTGACCTTACGGTAGGGTACCGCCGTGGCGATGTTGATATTGCTGGTAGACACCCGGGCCGGGGCTGCGCCGGTAGCGCCGATGCTGCGGGCCATGCCGAGAAAGGCTTGGGGGTTGCCCGCCGTGACCTTTTTCTCCTGGGGTACAAACCGCTTGACCTGAGACTGCCACACGATCTGGGGAAAGCCCAGCTGGTTGCGGTGGTAGGCGTCGTAGCGGGGGTTCTTGATGTGGATGGGGCGCTCACCTTCGGGGCGACCGGGCAGCACCCGACGCTTCTGGTAGGGCACCGTATTGTAGCCAAAGCTGGTGAGATACTCTTCGCTGTCGAGGAGCTCATCGACTAGACCCTGGATACCTTTGTTGGCAACGACAATAGACCAGGCAATTTTTTCGCGATCGCTATACACGTCGCGACCCAAAATTTTCTGGACGCAGTGCTCAACAAACTTGTAGTTGCTGTTCTTTTCGTAGAAGCTGCTATAGAAAGTGGGCGACAGGGCCAAACCGCGAATGAAGTCGCGCACGGTGATCTGGCCATTGCGCAGCTGCGACTCCAGGAAGGTCTGGCGATCGCACTTGAACGCATGGAAGAACATCTGCCGATAGGCTGCATTGATCAGCGCATCCATGTCGCCGGTCGTATACAGATCATCGGTGGAGAAAACCCTAGGCTGCTCATCGCCACCAATTTCGTAGGCGGCAACACGCTGGTTTTGGCTGGACGGAGAGTAATTTAGTAGCGGAAGAGACACGTTTGAATCTCCAGAATCTTAGGAAAATTTACAAACTTTGATGATGATCATACGGGAATGGCTGCCACGAACCTGAGAGAGCGAAGCAAATCAACATAGTCCTTAACATTCGCGCTGGATCGTCTTGAAAGGGCTATTGGGCATGGAGTTGATCGATCTCTGGAGAATCGGTTGGAGCGTTAGCACGTTAAGAACGTACCAACGCTCCAACCCTCAAGGCTGGGTCATGCGGCGCGGGTCAATCAGCTGGTCAAATTCTGCTTCAGAGATGTGCCCCAGGGCCAGGGCTGCCTGTCTCAGGGTCAGGTCGTGCTCAAAGGCGTGGTGGGCAATTTGCGAAGCCTTGTCATAGCCGATCGCCGGACTCAGCGCCGTCACCAACATGAGGGATTGATCGAGGTATTGCTCGATTTTTTTGCGGTTAGGGGTCATGCCCGCCACCAAAAACTCCCCAAAGTTGCGGCAGCTGTCGGCCATTAGCCCTGCCGATTGCAGCAGATTAAAGATCATCATCGGTTTGTAAACATTCATCTCCAGATAGCCACTGGCTCCGGCAAAGGCTACGGCCGCGTCGTAGCCCATCACCTGCACCGCCACCATGGCCAGGGCCTCGCACTGGGTGGGGTTAACCTTACCCGGCATGATGGAGGATCCGGGCTCATTTTCAGGCAGGTAGAGCTCAGCAAACCCGGCCCGGGGGCCACAGGCCAGCAGGCGAATGTCGTTGGCGATTTTGTAGAGGGAGACCGCCAGTGTCTTCAGCACCCCGCTGGCCATCACCATGGCGTCGTGGGCACCCATCACGGTGAACTTGTTGGGCGCAGTGACGAAGGGCAGCCCGGTGAGGTTGGCGATGTGGGCGGCGGCCGCTTCGGCAAAGCCTGGCCCAGCGTTGAGCCCTGTGCCCAGGGCTGTGCCCCCCAGGGCCAGTTGGTAGAGGCCGGGTAGCGCTCCCTCAAGGCGCGTCAGGTTGTCGTCGAGCATACCCACATAGCCTGAGAACTCCTGCCCCAGGGTGAGGGGGACAGCGTCTTGCAGGTGGGTGCGGCCAATTTTGACAATATCGCCCCAGGCCTGAGCTTTTTCATCTAGGGCCTGTCTCAAATCGGCAACGGCAGGGCACAGCTGCTGGGTCAGGGCCTGGACAGCCGCAATGTGCATCGCCGTAGGAAACACGTCGTTAGATGACTGCGACAGGTTGACGTGATCGTTGGGGTGAATGGGGGTCTTGCTGCCAATCATTCCACCGGCTAACTCGATCGCCCGGTTGGCAATCACCTCGTTGACGTTCATGTTGCACTGGGTGCCGCTGCCGGTCATCCACACGTGCAAGGGGAAGTGGTCGTCAAGCTGACCCGTAATAATCTCATCTGCTGCCTGCACAATTAGGTCGGCTTTCTCCTGGGGCAGCTTGCCCAGGTCGGCATTGGCCAGGGCTGAGGCTTTCTTGGTCACAGCGATCGCCCGCACCACCGCCATCGGCATCTTGTCTTGGCCAATGGAGAAATAGCGGATCGACCGCTGGGTTTGTGCCCCCCAGTAGCGATCGCTGGGTACGGCGATCGCCCCCATGCTGTCGGTTTCTTGGCGGGTTTGCGGTGCAGTGTCGGCCATGGCAGGGGTGTTGAGCTCAGTATTATCTGCCCCGATTCAACCACAATCTAGAGGTGAGGGCACAGGCTAGACCACCACCGATTGCTGGAGCAGCGCGATCTTAAGTTCGCAATCAACCTATCCCCTCCTCGGAGGGGTGCCCGGCGGGCGGGGTGGGTCAACCCTGACTAGCGCCGCCGCTGTTTGCTGACCATTTTGCGCGACAGGCGCAGGTTGATCTCCTCCCGCTCGGCCCAGTCTTGCAGCACCCGCAAAAACAAATGCTTGTCTTGGCCTTGCAGCACGGCGGTCTGGTCGGCGGTTTCAATGCTGTAGGGGTAGCCGCCGCCGATGATCACCTCGCCGCGCACCCAGTTGAGGTACTGGGTGATCTGGCCGCTCTCCCACATCCAGCGGGGCATCTCTAGCCGCACGGGGTAGCCGTCGCGGGTCGTCTTCAGGTAACAAAAGGCGATCTGATCCCCGTAGGGGCCGTAGTGGTCGAGAATGCCGCCGCGATCGCACTGAAACACGGCCGAGCGATCGCCCCAGTCCATCAGCCGGGCCAGCAATTGAGCATCGTGAATGCCCTCGGTGGCCTCTAGACCATGAGAGTGGTGCAGCATGCCGGTGAGGTCGTGGGCGTAGGAGGTGTCAACATAGCCCACCAGGGGCACTCGCCTGCGATCGCTGGCCTCTAGCAGCGAGAGTATCGACTGCACGTAGGCCGCTTGGCTCTCCTGGTCAAAGGCCTCGGCAAAGGTAACCACCAGCGCCCCGTCAAAAAACACCAGGGTGCGATCGGGTTCTTCACAGGCGTTGATGTACTCCACCAACCGCTCGACTTCCATTTGAAAGCGGCGAATGTTGACCCGGCGCTCCACCGGCTGGGCGGGGTTTGGCCCCAGCTCGGCGGGGGTCATCAAATCGACCCGCACATCTTTTTTGTAGGGACGGCTGGCGCTGTGGGGGTTCTCAAACCAGCCAATTTGCAACAACGCCAGGGGAATCGAAATATCTTTGCCAGGAGAAATCTGGGAGCCGTCTACGGCAAAAGTCGTAATGTCTTGGAGCACTGTCTGCACCCACTGGGCGCTCTGCTCGCGGTTTGTCCAGCGATCGCCCACCGGCCCAGACTCGGCAAAGAAAAACGGCAGAATGCCCTTAGTGGCGGCCTGGACGGCAAGAGGCTCTAGAGGGCGTGCCCCAACGGGGTCGGCGTCAGGTAGAAGCGCCATTTGCTGAGCTAGGGGCCGGGCGGCAAACTCTATCCACGCCCGATTGTAAGCCGTCAACAGCTCAAACTTGGCCCGATTAAAGGCCCCAAAGGCCTCGCGCTTTTGATCCAGCAGAGCTTTAATCTGGCCTGAACTCACTGGCATAACCCATTCGCTGTTTAGAACATCTGTATTGATGGCTGATTTTAGCGATTTTAGGGTGGTCTGTCACTAGTCCCCTTGAGAATAAAGACTAAAAACGTTGTAGCTTTCCTAGTCCAGGTAGAGAATGCTGCTACCCTTCATCCGGGAGTGAGGAACTTTTTGCCCTGGACTCAGGTCTATATCCACAGCTTTGGAACACTGGTAAATCCCAGGTTGGTTGTGAATTTCAAGATTCTCGAAGCCTCTCGATGAGCACATGCCTATCGATGGCTCGATGACCTCCAACCGATGCCTGGGTCGACTTTAGAAGTAACCTTGTCCAACGCCTCCCCATCAGTTCTATGATCTTTAAACTCTACATCGCCCTCTCGGCACTCGTTTTTTTGCTGGTCATTGGGCCATTGTTCAACGATACGTCGGGTGCTAAGGCTCGGCTAGAGGTATGGCTGGTTCTCATCCTGGCCATCGTGCTCAGCCCAGTTACTCTACCCAACATGATTTGGAGCAGGCTCCAAAAGCGCCTTTGCCTTAATCTGCAAACCTTTCAGTATGATTACCCTGGCGTTCTGCGGTGAGCTCGCTAAGCTGATGCCAGAGCAATTCATCGAGCAAAGTCTATGGCTCTATCACTCTATTTGTCAGCTTCGCTGCTGGTCTTTCTGCTGTCAGCTGGCCCGTTTTTCCGAGATCCGTCTAACCCTAAGGTGCATCCAGGCAGTTGGGCATTTTTAGCTTTAGCTATGGCTTTAAGCCCGCTGACGTTGCCCAGCATGGTCTACAAGCGCTTGGGAAAGCAGTCTTTAGCTGTGACAGGTAGCTTGATTTCATCAGAGACTTAATCTGATTCGCTACAGGCTGAGTCGTTGCATCTACCAACCATTTGGCAACCCTCGACATTGGCTAGTCTGGCATTAATCTCAACCAACAAAATTGCCCCTGGCTAAGTTTAGCCAGGGGCAATTTTGCTAGCAAGACCGTCGTCACCTGCGGGTTAGTGGTGATGATCGTGGCTGTGGCCATGATCGCCGCCGTGGGCATGCCCCGCCAGATGGTGGTCGTGGGTGTGACCGTGGTGGCTGTGCACCGCCGCTGCCTGGGAAACTGCCAGGGAGGGGTTAATCGCCAGGGCCTCTTCTTCAAGCAGGTCGGCGATGTGCTTGTCGGCCCAGGTGGCGGCCATGGCCAAAAAGTCGGGGCGGTCATTTACGCAGGGCATCTGCACGTAGGTGACATCGGGGCGCTTGCGGCGCAGCCCTTCGATCACATGCTCCACATCCAGCAGGGTTTCGTGGTTTTCAGTGGCAAAGCCGATGGGCATAAACACCAGGGCAGTGGCCCCCAGGTCGATCAGGTTGCGGGCAGCCAGATCAGCGTTGGGCTGGGTCCATTTGATCAACGGTGTGTCGTGGTTGAGCCAGCCCACGGAGATCAGCGGATACTTGTACATGAGCTTTTCGCGCACCCGGTCGTAGAGCTTTTGGCTCTCGTCGATGCCGCTGGTAAAGCCCTTGGCCTCGTGGGGGCAGCCGTGGTTCATCAGCACAATGCCGGTTTGGGAGGGCAGGTGGGCCACCGCCAGGTGATCTTTGATTTTGTCTTCGACCATGCGGGCCAGCAGGTCGATGTAATCAGGCGCATCGTAGAAGGAGGGAATATAACGAGTGCCCTGCACCCAGTGCTGATTGCCGTCGGCAAGCTGATCGAGCGCGTTGTTCACCTGCTCGATCGCAATGCCGCTAGTAAAGATTGAATCGACCACCAGCAGCGGGTAGATCAGCAGCTTGTCGTAGCCCTCGGCTTTGATTTGCTCGAGCACTTGCTCTGGCAAAAAGGGCTTGCAGAAGTTGAAGGCCTTGAACACCTTGACGCGATCGCCCCAGCGCTCCTGCAAATTTTGCTCGATGCCTGCCCGCTGGGCCTCAAAAATAGCGTTGTGGGGAGAGATAAAGTTGCCGTGCTGGTGGCTCCACTCGTGCAGGTCAAAGGCGGCCAGCAGCTTGGCCAAGGGCGGGTAGACCCAGGTGGGCACGGGGGCAAATTTGGCGGTGAGCAGGTTGAGCGCCTGCTCGTTGTAGTTGGCAAAGTCGTCGTAGCTCTCAACTTCGCCGTAGCCCATCAGCAGCACCGCGACCCGGCTTTCGCCAGAGGCTGAGGAGTGGGAGTGAGATGCAGACGTTTGCATAACGTCGGGGGTTGCAACCATAATGCCTGTTCTGTGGAGATGTCATTTCCCACAGGCTAACATCCCCCCACGGGGGATGACATTAACAAAACCCGTAGGTTGGTAACGGGCGATGGCCATATCAAAGCTTTTAGTCACTTGCCTAGACGGGCTATGTACGCTCTAAAAATTCCGAACTGGACTTGGCGGGGCTAGCGCTGGCCCTGCCAAGTCCAGAACTATCTCTGCTATTATTGGAAACTGCGCCATTGTGCCTTGAAGTTTACTGACCTGCTTATCCTGCCGGAGAATTATCCATGGCCCGTCATTGCGAACTCACCGGAAAGAAGGCCAACAACGCCTTTTCCATCTCCCACTCCCACCGTCGTACCAAGCGCCTGCAAGAGGCCAACCTGCAAGAGAAGCGGGTCTGGTGGCCCCAGGGTAAGCGCTTTGTGAAGCTACGCCTGTCGACCAAGGCCATCAAAACCCTAGAAACCAAGGGCCTCAGCGCCATGGCCAAAGAAGCCGGCATCGATCTCAATAAGTACTAACCACCGCTAACGGCCAGTAGCGCTACCTACACCAAGTCCAGAGCAAAAACTGTGGGTTTCCCACCGGTAGAAGCTTAAGGCCTGGACTTGGATAAGCTTTACATTGCTGCCTGCTATGGTCGATCGCCCTATCTCCCCCATTGTCGATACCCGCCGTGCTGTGCAGCGGGTATTGCTGATTACCTTGGCCCTCAATCTGACGGTGGTAGCTCTCAAGGCCACAGTGGGCTGGCTGACTGGATCCCTCAGCCTGCTGGCCGATGCTTTGCACAGCGTCACCGACGGGGCCAACAATGTCTTGGGGTTGGCCACTAATCGCTTGGCCGATCCTCGTCCCGATCGCGATCATCCCTACGGGCATCACAAGTTTGAGGCCGTGGGTGCCCTTGGGGTGGCGGCGTTTTTGGGCATTGCCTGTTTTGAGATTCTTAAGAGTGCGGTTGAGCGCATTGTCGCTGGCAGCAACCCCGTCACTATGAGCCCCACCGCCCTGTGGATAATGCTGCTGGTGCTGGGCATCAATATTTTTGTTGCCTTTTACGAAAGGCGGGTGGGGCTGGCCCTTAAAAGCAAGATTTTGGTGGCCGATGCCCACCACACTATGAGCGACATCTGGACCACCATTGTGGTGCTGGCTGGGCTGATTGGCGTTTGGAATGGTCTTGAATGGCTGGATATAGCCCTGGCTTTTCCAGTGGCGCTAATGGTGTTTAAGAGCGGCTGGACGGTGCTGCGCGAAAATTTGCCCTGGCTGGTAGATGAGATGGCGATCGCTCCCGAGGCCATTCACGCCCAAGTCATGCAGGTATCCGGCGTGGTCAACTGCCACAACATTGCCTCACGGGGCCTGCTAGGCCGTCAGGTGTTTATCGACATGCATCTGGTGGTGCAGCCCACTGACATTCGCGCGGCTCACACGATTACCGAAGCGGTCGAAGACCACCTCAGCGCTATCTACGGGCCTGCCCGCATCACTATCCACGTCGAGCCGAAGGAATATACCTCAGAAGAAATTACCTATTAAGCAAGCTTAATAGTCGAGTTCTTCTTCATACTCAATGACTTTCTTTTTTTGAGGAATGTTGAGAGGTTTGGGCTCGTAGGGTGTGCCTTCGTCTTCCTCGGTCCACACATCTTCGGTGACGTCTTGGAAGTCGGCATCATAAGCTTTAGGGCTACTGGGCTCGTCCATCATGGCGGCGGCCTGATAGCGTTCTTCGGGCTGCTGGGCGCGCAGAGGGGCTTCAACGCGCTCGGGCTCACCCCAGTCGTCGTCGCTCCAGCGCTCCTCGGCAGTGGCAGGGCGGGCCTTACTAAACTCGGCGGGCACCTGCACCCCTGAGGGCAGCTGGTTGGCCGTCGACACCGGCATAATATATTCGCTGTCGTTGTTGCGATCCCACGGGGCGCTGCCGATGCCCAGTCGCTCAAGCAGCCCCACACTGAGCTGCACCATTTTTTCTTCGGCACCTTCAAAGACGATCAGGCGATCGGGGCCGCTGCTGACCACTTCGTCAATAGAAAGCTCATAGGTGCTGATCACCTGGTCAGGAATTTGAGGCAGCCCAAAGGAAGCAATCACAATGGTTTCGAGGCGACCGTTGGTGACGTCAAACTTGAAGCCGCGCACCCGTCCCAACGGTTCACCGGTTTCAGTAATCACTTCGCAGTTGACTAGGGTGCTGAAGGGAGCGACGCTCATCTCGTCTTCGAGCACGGTCTCGTCGTCAACCAAAATCACATCGCCAATCTGGCGAATGCTGGTAATGGGCATGACCTGCAGAGCGGTCGACACTAGCCCCGACATAATATTTTCGCGTAGGCCGATGGCCACCACATCGCGCTGGTCGACATCGACCCATACCTGGCTCACAATACCCAGCCGCTGGCCAGAGTTGCGGGTGATTACCTGAGTACCTAAGAAGTCAGAACGGAGACGATACTTGTCTAAGGTCATGTTTAATCCATCTCGTGGGCCGAGACAACATAGCGCTAGGTTAAGGGCCGGGCTAGGGAAAAGCCGCTGTACCCAAAGTGAATGGGATTTTAGGCCTGAGCTGCTATCTTAACCAGAATCGTCTAATTCTACAGGAGGGAAGACCGAACCACCAGATACATTCTGCTGTCGTTGAGCTAGGTGTTAGCCCGCCTTTATTAAACAGGCGATCGCGGCTGTGCGACTCCGAGCCCAGCCGTGGAGCTCTGCCTGTCGGAAACCTACTGGGCCTGAGCTGGACTGAGTAGAGGCCTTTCTCCCGATTTGTTTAGTCTGATCCTGTCTGACACTATAGAAATATCGTTGCTCTGGGCTGTTTTTATGCTTGACCAATCGCTCCAGTTTCTCACCCCTGAAGAGTCTGCCGAGGTCGATCGGGCACTGCTGTCTTCGCCAGAAAAGTTTCTCGCTCGTCTGACCATTTCCACCGCTAAGCTGCTGGCAGTGATTGCCGCCGATCTGGATACTCCGATGGAGCAGTTAACTGCAAAACAGATCACCCAGTGGTTTGAAAACGATGCCAAAGTCAAGCGCGAACAGGGGGTAAATGCGTCGGTGCTGAAGTGGCAGGCGGAGGAGTTGGGCGAGGGATGAGGAAGTTGGCGGAGATCGGGGGAGCTAACCGGTCGTTACGCGTTCCTACCGTCCCCACCCTCCGTCCGATCGCTGCTGACATTCTGTAAACTAGGGAAGACCATCGCACACCACAGATTTAAGGAAGCAGCACGTCATGGGGTTATTTGATCGCGTTAGCCGAGTGGTTCGCTCTAACCTAAATGCGGCGGTGAGTTCGGCAGAGAATCCAGAAAAGATTCTTGACCAGGCGATTATCGATATGCAAGAAGACCTGGTGCAGATGCGCCAGGCGGTGGCGGGCGCGATCGCCAGTCAGAAGCGAGTGCAGCAGCAGCACGACAAGGCCCAGAGTGAAGCCAGCACCTGGCAGCAGCGAGCCCAGCTGGCTTTGCAAAAGGGCGATGACGAGCTGGCCAAGCAGGCCCTGCTGCGCAAAAAGACCCAGGCAGAGACGGCGGCAGCTCTCAAGAGTCAGCTCGATACCCAGAGTGTCACCGTTGAGCAACTCAAGCGCAACCTGATTGGGCTGGAGAGCAAACTGTCAGAGGCCAAGACTAAGAAAGACATGCTCAAGGCTCGGGCCAGCGCCGCTAAGGCCAACGAGCAGCTGCAAAATACCACTAGCCGCATGAATACCAGCAGCGCCATGGCTGCCTTCGAGCGGATGGAAGAAAAGGTGCTGCAAATGGAGGCCACTTCCCAGGCGGCGGCGGAGCTGGCTGGGGCCGATCTAGAGAGCCAGTTTGCCTCTTTGGAGGCTGGCGGCGATGTCGATCTAGAGCTGGCGGCGATGAAGGCCCAGCTGTCGGGTGGCACTGTGGGGCAGGGGGCACTGCCCGCTGCTGAGACGGCTATTCCGGCTAGCGAGTCGGCAGAGGTCGATGCGGAGCTAGAAGAGCTGCGATCGCAGATTGACAAACTCGACTAGAGGCGCTGGACTAATTCTGGCTAGGGGCAGGGTAAACGCGATTGCCCGCCCCCTAGCCAGGGCACTTCAGCGACCAGCAGCGAGCATGTGGTCGACGCTGATGGCGCGATCGCGGCCATTATTTTTGGCCCAGTAGAGCGCTTTATCGGCCAGGGTGATCAGGCTGTGGGGCGTTTGGCCGTGGTTGGGAAAGCTAGCGACCCCGAGGGAAATTGTCAGCGGCGGCAGCATCTGGCCGTTGAAGCTGGTGTTGATGTATTTGACTGCTCGGCGAATTTTTTCGGCCCGTTTGAGGGCTACCTCAGGGGGGGTGTCGAGCAGCACCATGCAAAACTCTTCGCCGCCGTAGCGGCAGACAATATCCTGCGATCGCACATGACCCCGCAGCAGCATGCCGATATTCTTTAACACTTCGTCTCCGGCCTGGTGGCCATAGGTGTCGTTGACGGTCTTAAAGTGGTCGATGTCGATCAAAATAATGCTGATCTGCTGGTGCCCATTGGCTGAGTTGCAGAGGCTGTTGAGCACGGTTTCGACATGGCGGCGATTGAGCAAGCCCGTCAGCGGGTCTTTGAGCGCCTGATCGTGCAAGTCATCGAGCAGCATTAGCCGTTGCATCACATACAGCACCTGCTCAGAGAGCTTTTTGAACAGTGCGGTTTGCACGGGGCTAAAGGGCGTTGCCTCGGCTTGTACCATCTGCACAATGCAGGTGGTGTCGTTGACGAGGCCCAGGACAATGCACTTGGCTCGCTGGGTGGGGCAACGGGCCATCTCGCACTGGTGGCACTCGTGGCCCACCCCCGGCAGCTGATGGGGGTCGTCTTGGGGGTAGCAGCACTGATAATCGAGGGCAGATAGAGCCTCTTCTTCGCCCCACTGGGTCAGCACGGTCAAGTCTGTCGGCAGCCTGTTAAACAAGGCCAGCCGCCCCGACTGGTGCGGAAAAAAGTAGGGTAGATGGGTCGATAGCAGCTGCCCTAGCTGCTGGTACGACAGGCACGACTGGAGCTGAGCCACCAGATCGACCAGGCGGGGATGGCCCTGCTGCAGGCGCTCATGGACTGGGCCAGTAGGCCCCAGGGCCACCACCCGGGAGAGAAAGTCGAGGTTGCTGGCCGGGGGGGCTACTGTGATCCCGGCGGGCATCACCGCTCGAAGGGCTGTGGGCTGAGCTAGGGTAAGACACAGCAGCAGCTGCTGGCTCAGGTATTGTAGGGTTTTAATCTGTACTTCACCCAAGGTCTCGGTGGAGCGATCGGGGACGTAGAGGGTGAGGTGGTAGCGGTCATCAGCACTGTGGAGATGGCCCACTAGCACCGGGTCGGCGATGGTAGCGGGGGCCTCTTGGGAGCGGCTGTAGGTCGCCAGCGAGAGCTGATCGCCAGCGATGGTCAGACCGGCTACCGGCTGGCTCGACAGCACCTCTCGCAGGGTGGTGGCGGGCATTTGACCGTAGTTCATCACTCCACCGTGGCGCCAGTCATTGCCGACCTGCACGGTCAGAGCCAGATGCGGGGCCGTCAGGGTCAGAGAGGTCAGCCGCATGAAGTTGCACAGGGCCGGGTAGGCATCCCCTAAGGACTTAGGTTGAACTCGGTTCATGGCATGGTGCAGCGACAGTACAAAGAGTCTGGAGTCAAGCGGGGCGTTTATTTTTATAATGGTTGTTCCCGAACAGTGTCACTGACTTACCCCAGGGCGTCACTGACCCGATGGCTCTTGCTCCATGACACTTACTCCTTCGTGTGGCCGAGAGCTAGTTCTCCTTAGAGTTTGCCCTAACTTAGACCGGTCTGCCCTAGTCCCTTTACTGCCAATGTCATAGATTTACAAACTCAAATCTTCCGCCAGCGTATCCTGGCGAATCTTGGCTCAGTTCACCCCCAGCCTATCTCTAAGAGTGCCATGCAGATTGCCCAGCGAATGAAGCCCCTTAAGGCTAACGTGTTTTCCGATATGGATCGGGCCAAGGCCAGGGCTAGAGCCAAGGGTAAAGCGATTGTGGATCTGTCTTTGGGGTCGTCAGATTTACCGACGCCGCCCCATGTGCTCGCTGCGATCGCCGCCGCCCTGCCTGACCCAGCCACCCATGGCTACTGCCTGTTCTCAGGCACCCACGATTTTCGCGCGGCGGCAGCCCGCTGGTATACCGATAAGTTTGGTGTGCCAGTTGATCCAGAGACTGAGGTGCTGCTGTTGATTGGCTCCCAGGAGGGTACGGCCCATCTGCCCCTGGCCATTCTCAACCCCGGCGACTTTGCGCTACTGATGGATCCTGGCTACCCGTCCCACGCGGGAGGGGTCTACTTGGCCAACGGGCAAATTTATCCTATGCCCCTGCTAGAAGAAAATGGCTTTTTGCCGCGCTTTGAGGATATTCCCCCGGCGGTGCTAGAGCAGTCGCGGCTGATGGTGCTGAGCTACCCCCACAACCCCACAACCGCCACAGCGTCCCTAGAGTTTTGGCGGCAGGCGGTGGCCTTTTGTCAGCGGCACAATCTGGTGTTGGCCCATGACTTTCCTTACGCTGATCTGACCTTTACGGGGCAGCCAGCGGTCTCGGCTCTCCAGGCTGACCCAGAGAAAAGCTGCACCATCGAGTTCTTTACCCTGTCGAAGTCTTACAGTATGGGGGGCTTTAGAGTGGGCTACGCGATCGGCAATGCCGATCTAATTGCGGCCCTGCGCCAGGTCAAAGCCAGCGTCGACTTTAATCAGTATCCCGGTATTCAACGGGGGGCGATCGCCGCGCTCACTGGCCCCCAAGACACCGTAGCCCACATGGTCGCCACCTTTCGCCAGCGGCGCGATGCAGCGGTGCAAGCTCTCCACCGTATAGGCTGGGCGGTGCCAGTGCCCGAGGCTACTATGTACATCTGGGCCAAGCTGTCCGAGCCCTGGAGTCAGCGTTCTAAAGACTTTTGCCTCAGCCTGGTGGAGCAAACTGGAGTTGCTTTGGCCCCTGGCATTGGCTTTGGCAAGGCTGGGGAGGGCTACGTGCGCCTAGCTCTAGTACACCCCCCTGAGGTGCTCGAGGCGGCGATCGATCGCATGGCTCAGTTTTTGGCTGGGTCCTAGACCGGTGGTCACTGGCGCAATACCTCGTTTAAAATGGGGTATTAAGGTTTTTTCAGTCCCACTGACGAGAGAAATACGCCGGGAGATAGCAAGCAGGCTGGGCGATCGCAGGCGGCAAGCGACGTGAACGCATTTGCTATAGGTTGGGGTGACCAGCGATCGCAGCAAGCCGCAGGGTGCAACTCGTCGGGCTACCTAATGTGTCCACTGGTTAAGTAGCCCAAGACCTAAGCATTTAGGATCTAGGGGAGCATGGTGACACCGCTACCGGGTCGGTCTGACACCACAATTCGCATTGTGGTCGTAGAAGACGACACCGCCAATCGACTATTTTTTACCGACTATCTCATCTATGCCGGGTTTGAGGTGCTGCCCTTGCCCCACGGTCTAGATCTAGATCACCACCTCAAAGACTTTCAGCCCCAGGTGCTGCTCCTAGATCTGGGCCTGCCCGAGATCGATGGCTACACCCTGCTTCAGCAGCTGCGGGCATCGCCCCGATGGCAACAACTGCCGGTCATCGTCGTGTCAGGCTATGCCTTTGCCGAAGACCAACACCGCGCCCTGACCCTGGGGGCGCAACAATATTTGGTCAAGCCCGTGCCCCTTCACCAGCTGGCTCAGGCTATTCAGTCGGTTTTGTCGCCTTCCCAAGGCCCAGGTTGACCCTAGACTCAAGCACAAATTGATACCCGCTCGGGCGCTACCCCCTGGGGCATTACATTTTCGGAGCAAATTAGACGGCAAGCTGCGTCTGAAGAAACGTTGAGTCGCTTCGTCATCTCTGCCGCAATGACATTTAAAGACCGCACCGGTAGGTAAACATCCAGTATCGACAGTAGCCGCCAGTGAGGTTGGCCATCTCCAAGAGATCACCGTAGTAGCCGACAACGCAAAACACCTGATCAAAGAATCGCTGCCCCTCTTCTAGAGAGACACTGCTGTCATTGTTGCGCTAGGGCTTGCTCCTAATTTCAGCGCGAATGGGCAGCCAGCGGTGTATGAACTTGACTTACCAACGAATTTTCTTGGACTGAGAGTGAAGAATCTCACCCCGAGACAGCTCGTGAATGCCCCCGTTTTACAACCGTTAACTCAGCCGCCCTTAGCCAAACCGTCCTGACACATAGTCTCGGGTTGACTCCTCCCGAGGATCGCTGAAAATCTGTTCTGTATCGCCGTACTCCACCAAATAGCCCACCTTGTTTCCAGACTCGGTGGCTTCAGCGTTGAAAAATGCGGTTTTATCAGACACGCGGGAGGCCTGCTGCATATTGTGGGTCACGATTACGATGGTGTAGCGGCTTTCCAGCTCTTTCATCAACTCCTCAATCTGAAGAGTTGAGATCGGGTCAAGGGCCGAACACGGCTCATCCATCAAAATGACTTCGGGCTCAATGGCGATCGTGCGGGCAATGCACAGACGCTGCTGTTGACCACCCGACAGCGACAGGCCGCTTTCCTTGAGCTTGTCTTTTACCTCGTCCCACAGGGCGGCCCGCCGCAGCGAATTTTCCACCAGTTCATCCATGTCGCCCCTGTAGCCGTTAATGCGGGCAGCAAAGGCAATATTTTCGTAAATCGATTTGGTGAACGGGTTGGGCTTTTGAAACACCATGCCAATGCGGCGGCGCACGTAAACCGGGTCAACGCCGTCGCCGTATAGATCACCTCCCTGAAAGGTAACCTTGCCCTCTACCCTGGCTCCAGAAATCAGGTCGTTGGTGCGGTTAAAGCAGCGCAGCAGGGTGCTCTTACCGCAGCCTGAGGGGCCAATAAAAGCGGTGACCTCATTCTTGAAAATATCAAGGTTGACATCTCGTACCGCCAGGGTGGACCCGTAGTACACACTGACGTTTTTGGCCCGTAAAGCCGCCTCTGTGGCAACTGAGCTGACAGATTGTGAAGTCATGGCGATACTCTATGCAGCAACAAACAACTGGCACTAAAACGTCTTCTGGAAGCGATTGCGCAGATAAATCGCGGTGCCATTCATCATCAACAAGATTACCATCAGCACAATGATCGCCCCCGCCGCTAGGACGTGGAAATCGGCTTGGGGCCGAGAGACCCAGTTGTAGATTTGAATGGGCAACACGGTGAACGGGCTCTGCAAACCAGCTAGCGACAACGGTGGCAGAAAGGGAATGTAGGTGAGCGCCCCAATGGTGATCAGCGGTGCGGTTTCGCCAATGGCCCGAGACAGGGCCAAAATGACCCCGGTAAGAATGCCTGGCAGCGCCAACGGAAACACGTGGGAACGAATCACCTGCCAGCGGGTAGCACCGAGAGCAAAGCCCGCCTGGCGCAAGCTGCCGGGAATAGACCTGAGAGATTCGCGAGTGGCAATGATGACAATGGGCAGTACCAGCAGCGCCAGAGTCAGCGCCCCCGACAAAACACTGCGCCCCTGGGTAATCGGGAACAGAATGCGCACAAACACCTGCAGGCCGAGCAGACCATAAATAATCGAGGGCACCCCAGCCAGGTTGGAAATGTTGATTTCAACCGCTTTGGCAATCAGGCTGTCGGGCACAAACTCTTCTAGAAAAATACCGGCCCCCACGCCAATGGGGAAGGTAAACAGCGCCACCAGCACCATCACCCAAATTGTGCCCACCAGGGCAGATACGATACCCGCGTCCTCAGGTCTTCTAGAAGGAAAGCTGGTGAGAAAGCTCCAGCTGAGCACAGGCGCACCATCGGCTAGCACATCGATCAACAGCACCGCCAGCACAAACAGCGAGAAAAGAACCGCCAAGAGCGCTAGCCAAGAAAACCCTTTGTCAATGAGTTGGCGCTTGCCTAGAGCATCTAGAACTTGTTTCTGCTCAATATCCCACCCAGCATCTAGGGGGGTAGATTGAGACGATGTAAGGGGCGTCATTCGTAGGTCTCCCGAAACTTGCGAACAAACCAGAAGCTGAGGATGTTGAATACCAGCGTGAGTAAAAACAGCGTCATCCCCACCGCAAAGATCGACTTGAAGGCAATGGAGCCAGCGGGGGTATCGCCTAGGCTGACCTGCACAATGTAGGCGGTCATGGTCATAATCGGTACGAAGGGGTTAAGACCCAGCCGGGGGTTTTGCCCAGCGGCCAGGGCCACAATCATCGTCTCACCCACAGCCCGAGACACCGCCAAAATCACCGATGCCACAATTCCCGAAAGGGCGGCGGGCAGTACTACGCCAAAAATGGTTTCTCGCTTAGTGAGGCCCAGAGCGTAGGAGCCATCTCGCAGGGCACGGGGCACCGCATAGATGGCATCTTCACTGAGGGAGGCAATCAGCGGCGTGATGGCAATACCCATGACGATGCCTGCGCTGAGGGCGTTAAAACCACCCAAGCCAGGAATGAATGACCGGAGAAAGGGGGTGACCAGCAGCAAAGCAAAGTAGCCGTAGACCACCGTAGGCACACCCGCCAAGATCTCTAGGGCAGGCTTCAGCCACTTGCGCAGCTTGGGGGAAGCATACTCACTGAGGTAAACCGCCGAGAGCAGCCCCAGGGGGACGGCCACCAGCAGGGCAATCAGAGAGGTTAAAAACGTGGCGCTTAGCAGCACCATAATTCCGAACTGCGGGTTTGAGAACAGAGGAGTCCATTGTCTATCGGTTAAGAAGTTCCAGATGGGAACAACTTTGAAGAACTCCACGGTCTCAAACAGCAGCGAGAGCACAATACCAATGGTGGTGGCCACTGAAATTAGAGCAAACAGGCCAAACAGCCAGATAACGGCTTTTTCGACCCACTTGTTAAGCCCTCGGTTGGGCTGCCAGAGATTATTGGAGTCGGGCGGCAAAGAGTTTGTCGTCATGATGCAGAACTCTAAAAGACAAGGGGGCCAGTGCTCACTGACCCCCCAGAATCTGATCGGCTCAACCTCAAGAAGGTTTAGCTAGAGGGCACTTAAGACTAGACCTAGAGCACTTCGTCCAGTTTGACGCCAACGGCAGAGCCGCCTTCAAACACACTGCCCGTGGTCTTGCTCGCGAAGCGCTCGACAGCCTTGGAATTGATGGCTGAGGGCACGCTAACGTAGCCCACTTCATCTACTAGGCCGGCATTGTCGGGCGAGAGGTAGAAGTTAACAAAGGCAGCCACAGCGGGGTCATCTGCTTTGCTGAGCTTGACGTAGATAAACTCAGGCCGCGAGAGCGGCTGGTAGGTACCGTCGGCAACAGTTGCAGAACTTGGCTCGACGCAGCCGGCCCCATTGTCGATGGCTACAGCTTTCACTTTGTCTTGGTTGGCGACAAAGTAGGCTAGACCAAAGAAGCCCGTGCCGTTCTCATCACTAGACACGCCCTGCACAATCACGTTGTCATCTTCGCTGGCGGTGTAGTCGCCACGGCTCTCGCCATCAGCACCGATCGCTTCCATAAAGAAGTCGTAGGTACCCGAGTCAGTACCAGCCCCATAAAGACCGAGGGGTGCATCGGGGAAGTCAGAACGAATCTGGTTCCAACTGGTGATGGTGCCCTGGGCAGAGGGTTCCCACATGGTCAAGAGTTCGTCGATGGTTAGGCACTGAGCAAACTCGTTGGCGGGGTTGACGACTACGGTCAGACCGTCAAAGGCGATAGGCAACTCAATAAACTCAACGCCGGCTGCCTCACAAAGATCAATCTCTTCTTGAGAGATGGGGCGAGAGGCACCGGAAATATCGGTCTCGTCAGCACAAAACTTCTTGAAGCCGCCGCCAGTACCAGAGACGCCGACGGTGACTGCCACACCAGGGTTGGCGGCACCAAACTCTTCAGCCATGGCCTCAGAGATGGGGAATACGGTGCTGGAACCATCGACTAGAACGGCCCCGGTGAGGTCAGAACCGGGGGTTGCCGCCGTGTCAGTGCCGGCATCGGGGGTGGCGGTCTGAGAACCACCACCACAGGCTGCAAGACTAACCGTAAGAGCGGCTAGGGTAAGAGAGAAACTGGTGCGCATAGCGCGGCTATTCAAAAACATAATCTTTTGACTCCCGTCTAAACTTTTTCATCAAACTAGCTTTTGGCTTACATTTGCGCCAACAAACTACACTCTTGTCGATTCAGATACCAGCACCCACAGTTACTCAATTGCCGTGCTCAATCTCATTAGCGATCGAGATCTGAAGAACTCATCTCATCTGTCATCAGGCTAAATTGTAGAGCTAAGACAAAAGTCAAATTGCTCTACTAAGCTGACCTATTCAAACTCTAAAGCCATAGCCTTTTCAGATGAAACTGTCATTAACAAGTGTGCAGTCCATGATGGAACCTAAACCACATTAGGCGAAACCCATTCTTTCTGGGTAAAGATGAGATTAAAACAGCAGCCTTAAAAACTTTAACTGTCGGCCATGGGTGCGAGATCGCATGGGCTTGACAGATACCAGCTTGTCTACTCTGTGGCTTTTATAAACCAATCAAAATAGGGTCTATACACCAGATCTAGATCCTTTTAGAAAAGTATTTAAGGAGATTCTATTTTCCGCAAAATTAGCGATTTTTATAGGCTAGGAGAGAGCGATCGCACCCATACCATCAGAACATAGAGCGACAAGTTTAAGCAAAGCTTTTCAAAAGATTATCAATCGAGTAAGCAATGGTTAAGCAAGGATTAACCATTGGGTTGCGGTAGCCTCAGCTAGGCCACCGTCACAGGGAGATATGAGTGCCGTCGATACCCTATTGACGCGGGCAAGATACCTGCGTCGCAGTTGCTGTGAGTGGCTGCCTGCTGTTTTTAGGCAGTGCTGAGCTGCTTTCGGCCGGTCAACGGCGTGAAGAGCAACAATAGGCGAGGTTGTGGAAGCTTCTCTGCGCAAAGCAGCGATCTGAGATGAGGTGAAGGACAAGCGGAAAGACCTGGGCCTCACACCAGGTTGGCTTTGGGGTGCAATGAGGGAGATACATTGTGTATCAAAAAATGCGGGTTTGTAGCGCGGCAAACAGATCGAACCAAGCAGATGTCGTGGACTAGGTCTGAAGTCTATTGGCTCTGTTGACGATACTGGTCAATCAGCCATCTATAAGGAGTGCTAGCGTGACCCACCCCACTGAACAGTTGCCCCAGTCACCCCCCAGTCCAGGGTCGGGCAATAAAATTGCAGAGTTTTTTAATTTCGACAGCTTAAAAACTGACTTTCGCACCGAGGCGCTGGCGGGGCTGACTTCCTTCGTCACCATGGCCTACATTTTGATCGTCAACCCGTCCATTTTGTCGAATGCTGTCTTTCTCAGTGAGTCGGGCGATCTTTTTAGTGAGTTAGTGGTGGCTACGGGGCTGTCTGCGGCCCTGGCCACGCTGATCATGGCGCTCTACGCCAAGCTGCCCTTTTTGCTGGCACCAGGTATGGGCATCAACGCTTACTTTGCCTTTACGGTGGTGCTGGGTCTGGGCATCGACTGGCGAGTGGCTCTGGCCGCGGTGCTCATTGAGGGCGTCATCTTCATTATCATGACCCTGACCAATGTTCGCAGCGCGATTGTAGAGGCGATTCCCGATGCGGTGAAGCATGCCACTACGGCGGGCATCGGCATGTTTATCGCCTACATTGCCCTTAAGGGGGCGGGCGTTATTGTGGCCTCTGAGGCGACGCTTACCACTCTGGGCGACCTGCGATCGGGGCCGCCGACCATGGCGTTGTTGGGCTTGGCCATTACCGCTGCCCTGTTTGCTCGACGGGTGACCGGGGCGCTGCTGTGGGGCATTTTGGCTACGGCTCTGCTCTCCTGGGTATTTGGCATTGCTCCCTGGCCGTCTGGGCTGGTGGGCATTCCCCAGGCACCGACCGACCTGTTTGGTCAGGCCTTTGTCGGGTTGGGCGAGCTCTTTCGGATCAATTTTTGGGAGATGATCAGCATCATCTTTGTGTTTTTGTTTGTCGATTTGTTTGACACTATTGGCACTCTGACTGGCCTCGGGTCTAGGGCGGGCTATATCGATGCCGATGGCAAGTTTCCGGGTGTGGAGAAGGCGTTTATGGCCGATGCTGTGGGTACTACTGCCGGGGCTGTGCTAGGTACCTCGACGGTGACCACCTACATTGAGTCGGCCTCGGGGATTATGGAAGGGGGGCGTAGTGGCTTTACTGCCCTGGTGGCCTCGGGGCTGTTTTTTGTATCGCTGTTATTCATTCCTTTGATTCAGGGTATTCCAGCCTTTGCCACAGCACCGGCGCTGATCATTGTGGGGGTGTTGATGATGTCGGGGGCCAGACAGATTGACTGGGATGAGCCCGCCGATGCGATCGCAGGTTTTCTCACCATCATCATGATGCCCCTGGCCTTTTCTATCGCTGAAGGGTTGGCCATGGGCCTAATCGCCTACCCGTTGGTCAAAGCCTTTCAGGGCAAGACCAGCCAGACCACCATCGGCATGTGGATTTTGGCCGCGATCTTTTTGCTGCGCTATATCTTTGTGGCTTGAGGCTCACGAGTCGGTATAGCCGCTGAGCGTTAGATAGAAACCCACAGGGGGCAGGCTGAGGCACTGCCCCTTTTTTGGTTTGGAGCTAAATGCCACGGCCTGCAACGCCTGCCCCTAGAAACCGCAGAGAAATAGCAGGGAGACCGTTTGGGTGCGGCAAAATCTGGCAAAATTCTCTCTTCACCCATCTCGACCTCAGGCTATGACCGATTTGTTACCCGCTACCCCTGGCGATCGCCCCTGGGTGCGCCTCGATACCTACGACCAGAGGGGGTACCATCCCGGTCGATCTAAGGCGGTGATAATGCTCTGGTGGTGTTTGCAGGCCGCAATCTTTCCCCTCACCCTCCATGCCCACCACGGGCCTCGGCGCTGGCTGCTGCGCCGGTTTGGGGCCAGGGTGGGGCGTGGCGTGGTGATTCGCCCCACCGCTCGATTTACCTACCCCTGGCATGTCACCCTGGGCGACCACAGCTGGATTGGCGACGATGTGGTGCTGTATAGCCTGGCGTCGATTACCGTTGGTCAGCACTGCGTTATTTCCCAGCGCAGCTACCTCTGTACGGGCAGCCATGACGTTAGCGATCCAGGCTTTGGTCTGGTGGTAAAACCGGTAACGATTGAAAATGGCGTCTGGATTGCCACCGACTGCTTTGTCGGCCCAGGCGTGAGCGTGGGAGCCAACAGCGTAGTGGGGGCGCGCAGCAGCGTGTATCGATCGCTGCCCGCTGGTCATCTGTGCTTTGGCAACCCCTGCCGCCCGGTGGCCCCCCGCACCCTAAAGCCCACACCCTAAAGCCCGCACCCCCAGAGGCCTGCTCACTCTTGGGTCGAATTGACGATGATCTGGTAGACAAACAGGCGGCGCAGAGCCAGCGTCTGGGGGGCCTGCTGGTTGGCCGCCCCGTGAATGTCAGCCGCCACCACTAGGGCACTGGCCAGCAGGGTCAGGCCTAGGGAGACATTTCTCACGATGAGATAGATCGGCAGATGACGGTGTTTCATGGGCAATAGCGATGCAACAGGGGGGCAGCCCCAGTGGGGCGCTGGAGTGGGGCGCTGGAGGCAGGACATAACTAACAGTATTTCATCACAATAACCGTCTCCTCTGGTGTAGCCAACTTAGCCTGTGGGGTCTGCTGCCGAGGGCAGTTGCCTGCCTCGATCTCATCACTTCGGTAGAGAGCCCCTTCACTCCTTCTGTAGATGGCTCTGGCCACACCGACCCCTAAGCTGTAGACATACTGTCTGATTAGGACTTATTGCTATGTCTATCGAAGATCGCGCTAAAGCTACCGCCAAAAATATTGAAGGCAAGGTGCAAGCTGCCGCAGGCGAAATCACCGGCAGCACCAAAGACAAAGCCGAAGGTGAAGCTAAGCAGGCCCAGGCCCAGGCCACCCACGCCCGAGAAGATGTGAAAGATGCGCTGAAAAATGCGATCGACTAGGGTAGTGGCTTGCAGCCAGGTTCTCCCCACCCGACGGGGTGTTGTCTGACTTGATATTGCAAGATGAGCCCTGACCCCTAAACAAGCTCATTAGAGCAGCCAATGGCTGCTCTTTTTCTTTTCTAAAGCCCAGGCGCTATCGTAGAAAAATGAGCGAATACAGGGTTAGACGGGTTCAGGCTTCTAAAAAGCAGGGGCGGTGGCACCACTGGCGCAATCTGGGTCAATCGTTAGCGATGTATCGCTATGGCCAGCGCGCCATTCAACTGGTGTGGCAGACCGACTGGCGGTTGACCATGGCCCTGGGTGCCCTCACCCTGGTGGCCGGATTACTCCCAGCGGCGATCGCCTACGTGGGCAAACTGATTGTCGATGCGGTGGTGCAGGCGGCGCAGTCGGGGCTGGCGGTCGATCGCCAGGCCGCACTCATGTATCTGGCCTTAGAGGCGGTGCTAGTGGCGGTGCTGGCGGGCACTCGCCAGGGGTTGGCCCTGTGCCAATCGCTGCTGCGGGTGCTGCTGGGGCAGCGGGTTAATGTGATGATTCTCGAAAAGGCCCAGACCCTGCCGCTGACCTACTTCGAAGATTCTGAGTTTTACGACAAGCTGACCCAGGCCCGGCGAGAGGCGTCGTCGCGGCCCCTGAGTATGGTCAACCGCACCTTTGGCGTGGTGCAGGATGTGCTGTCGCTGGTGACCTTTGGCGGGCTACTGCTGCAATTTTCGGGCTGGGCGGTGGCGCTACTGGCGATCGCCACTCTACCCGCCTTCATTGCTGAGACCCAGTTTGCGGGCGAAGCCTTTCGCCTGTTTAAGTGGCGATCGCCCGAGACGCGGCAGCAGATCTATCTAGAGGCACTGCTGGCGCGGGAAGATTTTGTCAAAGAGGTAAAGCTGTTTGGCCTGGGGCCGCTGCTGTTAGAGCGGTATCAGGATATCTTTCGGCGGCTCTACAAAGAAGATCGCAGCTTGACCGTACGCCGCAGCGGCTGGAGCTATGGCCTGGGCTTGCTGAGCACAGCGTCGTTTTACCTGGCCTACTGCTGGATTGTGCTGGAGGCGATCGCCGGGCAGATTTCCCTCGGCGAGCTGACCATGTACCTGACGGTGTTTCGCCAGGGGCAGACCACCTTTGCCAGCACCCTGACGGCGATCGGCGGCATGTACGAAGACGGTCTCTACCTGGCCAACCTCTACGAATTTCTAGAGCAGCCGGTGCCGGAGGATGTGGGCACCGCCGATCGCGGCATCGACCCGACCGATGGCCTGCGGTTTGAGAATGTGTCGTTCAGCTATCCGGGCAGCGATCGGCTGGCCTTAGAGAATGTTTCCTTTCACCTGAAACCGGCAGAAAAGCTGGCCATTGTTGGCGAAAACGGCTCGGGCAAAACCACCCTGATCAAGCTCCTTACCCGCCTCTACACGCCTAGCCAGGGGCGCATTTTGCTCGATGGCCGCGACCTGCAAGAGTGGGATGCCGACGTGGTGCAGCGGCGCATTGGCGTGATCTTTCAAGACTTTGTGCGCTACCAGTTTAAGGTGGGCGAAAACATCGGCGTCGGTGATGTGACTGACTTTGAAGATGCCCAGCGCTGGCAGGTGGCCGCCGCTAAAGGCACCGCCACCGAATTTATCGCTGACCTGCCCGAGGGCTTCAACACCCAGCTGGGCAAATGGTTCTTTGGTGGGCAAGAGCTTTCTGGCGGGCAGTGGCAAAAGATTGCCCTCTCCCGCGCCTTTATGCGTACCGAGGCCGACATTTTGGTGCTCGATGAGCCCACCTCGGCGATGGATGCCGAAGCCGAGACCCGCCTGTTTGAGCAGTTTCGCGAAGCCACTCAAAATCAGATGGCGATTTTGATCTCTCACCGATTTTCGACGGTGCGGCGGGCCGACAACATTATTGTGCTGGCCAACGGCAAGCTGATCGAGCAGGGCAGCCACGAAGAACTGTTGCGGCAAGATGGCCGCTACGCTCGCCTATTCACCATGCAGGCGGCGGGGTATTTATAGAATGTTCGATGAATCGGTCTATGACAGCAGCGTTGTAGATTGATGAGGTAAAAGGTCAAGCCGCTGCATTAACTAATCACGCTGGTGCATTGACGTTGCTAGGCGGCGCATTGGCATTGCAGCGCGACACATGCCTGCAACAGGGCTGTGCATCAAAGGTCATAGGGTTGCCCTAGAGTTGCACCTAGGCGCATTGACAAAATCAACGATGGTTATGACAGGCTTAGCCAGTGCAATCGTATGGTGGGCGATCGCAATCGCTAAATGGGGCACCGCCCACCGAGCTTCACCATGGTGTTGACTAACTACGCCATCAAACTGCTGGCCGCCGCCACTATGCTCATCGACCACATCGGCGTGGTCTTTTTTCCCGATGCGATCGCATTTCGCATCGTTGGCCGCATTAGCTTTCCGCTGTTTGTTTGGCTGCTGGTGCAGGGCGAAGCTCACACCCGCAATGTTTGGCGCTACGGCCTGCGGCTGGCGGCTCTGGGCGCCGTGACCCAGCCGATCTATCAGCTCACCTTTGACACGGCAAGGCCCAATATTTTGTTTGAGCTGCTGCTGGGCCTGGTTTGTCTGCGCCTAGCCCGCAATTTTCCTCGGTTTGAGATTGCTATCTGGCTGGGGGCGGTGGGGCTGAGCGCAGGGCTTAACCTGGGCTATGGCAGCTATGGCCTGGGCCTGATGATCTTGACCCGCTACTTTCGCCGCGATGGGTGGTGGGCGCTGCTGTGGGTTGGGTTTCATCTGCTCTGGGCCTGGATGGAAGGGCCATTTCAACTGCCTGCGATCGCAGTGCTGCTGATTTTTTGGTTTGCCAACGGCGATCGCGGCCCCCAGGCACGCTGGTTCTACGCCTTTTACCCCGGCCATTTGGCAGCGCTGTGGCTGATTCGATCGGTCGGATAAGTTATCTATGAGCTGGGCGATCGCCTGCAAGAGCTGCTTGACAATAAAACAACAGACGCACTCACCCCAGAGAAATCCCTCTGATTAGAAACCCTTGGTGAGTTGAACAACATCTTCCTTTACAACTGTTTAACCGCTTGGGGTTGCTCTAGAAAGCGGTGGGCATACTGTCTCTAGAGTGAGTCAGTAGCCCGTGAAGCCCGTCCGATTTTGGCTGAGTAAGTTAGATCTACGCCGCAGCTTTCGCAAACGCCTGGGGGCCGCGATCGCCGCCACAATTCTCCTGTTTTCTCTGCTGCTGGCCTCGATTGTGGGCAACATTAGCCAGCGCCAGACCCAGGCCGATCGCGGTGAGCTGCTGGCCCAGCTGGCCTACCAGCTGGCGGGGGCACTCGATCGCGACATGTACATCTATTTTCAAGAAATTCAGACCCTGGCCTCGCTGGAGGAGATGCGATCGCCCGATCGCCCCCAGGCCCAAAAGCAGGTACTGCTCGATCGCATGCAAGAGGCCTATAGCGACTTCGCCTGGATTGGTCTTACCAATACCCAGGGCACCATCATGGCCAGCACCCAGGGCCTTTTAGCCGGGACAGACGTCTCTGAGCGACCCTGGTTTATCAAAGGCCAGACCCATCCCAATGTGCAAGATGTTCACCCCGCCAAGCTACTGGCTAGCCTGGTGCCCAACCCCAGCTCCGACCCCCTGCGTTTGGTAGATGTGACTGCTCCCGTGTTTGACGACGAGGGCACGTCCGTGGGCGTGCTGGGCGGACACCTCTACTGGCAGTGGGCCACCACCCTGCGAGATAACCTGCTTCAGCCGCTAAAAGACTACAAGCAGGTAGAAATTCAGATTTTGTCGAGTACTGGAGACGTACTGCTGGGGCCAGGGCGCAGCCCTGACGACGACAGCGCGCCGCTCAATCTGAGCCAGCTAAAAAGCTTTCAAGCCGCGCAGCAAGGAAAACCCGATGCTCTAGTAGAGTCTGGGCTTGACAACGCCCCGGCCCTGACAGGCTACGCGCAGACCCAGGGCTATCGTAGCTACCCTGGGCTGGGCTGGGTGGTGCTAGTGCATCAGCCCACCCAAGCGGCTTTTGCTTCCGCGCGATCGCTCAAGGCCAGCATCTTGCTCTGGGGCGCAATTCTAGGCCTCATCAGCAGCGCCCTCAGCTGGTATATTGCTGGGCAAATGGTGAAGCCGGTACTGGCGATCGCCTCCACTGCCGAGCGCATTCGCACTGGCGATACCCGTAGGCCCATGCCGATCTTTCCAGGCCGCGACGAAATTGCCCAGCTCTCGCGATCGGTGGCACAGCTGTTTGCCAACCTAGAGCAACAAAAGGCCCTACTCCAGCGGTTCAACACTGACCTAGAGGGCCAGGTCGCGGCCCGCACCGACACCCTCAAACAGCTCAATCAGCAGCTTCACCAAGAAATTGAGGTGCGCAAACAGGCAGAGCTGGCCCTACAAGGTGCCAACCAAGAGCTGCAACGTCTCACGTTGGTCGATGGGTTGACGGGCATTGCCAACCGCCGCCACTTTGACCAATATCTAGAGCAAGAATGGCAGCGCGCTGTGCGAGAGCACCTGCCACTCTCTCTGATTTTGATTGATGTGGACTATTTCAAACTTTACAACGACCACTACGGCCATCAGGCGGGCGATGCCTGCCTGCGCCAGATAGCCCAGGCGATCGCCATTCCCCCCCGCCGCGCCACTGACCTGCCTGCCCGCTACGGCGGCGAAGAATTTGCGGTAATTTTGCCCAACACTGACGAGACTGGGGCCGTCTATCTGGGCGAGACCCTGCGCCAGGCGGTCAAGGCACTCCACATGCCTCACCAACAATCGGCTGTTGGCCCCTGGGTTACCATTAGCCTTGGCGTCGCCACTTGCCTGCCCTCAACCACCCTCAACCCCATTAACCTGATCGCAACTGCCGACAATTTGCTGTATCAGGCCAAGCAGCAGGGGCGCGATCGCGTTCAGGGCAGTGTTTAACCGCCGCCACCTGGGTATAACGCTCTAAAGGTGCTCAAACGTTGGCTGTTTGAAGTCATAGCCTGTGGCCTTGAGCTTTTGGTTTGACACTCGCACGTTGTAGGGCCGAGCACTGGGTTGAGATGCGTCCCACTGGACGGGGGCCAGATGGTTGACCTGGCAGACCCGGTCAATGAGTTCACGCACGGTAGGAATTTCGTCTTGCACTAGGTTGTAGAGACCGCTAAGAGCATGGGTCTGGGCATGGGCGATCGCCCCCACAATGTCATCTAGGTGAATCCAGTTGCTGGCTTCGTGGCCGCTGCCGGGGCGGGTAGTGCCAGCGGCCCGGCTATAGATTTTGGCCAATTCTCGACCCGGCCCGTAGATGCCGCCGAGACGAAAGATGCAGACTTTGCGCTCTGGCGTGGCGGCGTTGAGCAGGGTGTGTTCGGTCTCCAACATAATTTTGCCATTGTCGGTGGCAGGCTGGGCCGGATCATCTTCTCGTACCCAAGCGCCGTCGTAGTTGCCGTAGACCGAGTAGGTGCTGGTAAAGATAATCTGTTTTAGATTGGGTGCCTGGTCGAGAGCGTTTACGACGGTTTTGGCGGTGTTGAGATACACCTCTTTGTAGTCGGCCTGGCGACCCGCCCCCACACAGATAAGCAGGGTGTCCTGATCTTGCAGCAGGGCAGTAATGCCGTCTGTATCTGACCCGTTGACGACCTGTACGGCGGTTGCGACCTGCTGGAGAGTGGGGATGCGATCGCGGTTTGTCGTGGTCGCGGTGACCTCAATGCCCTGGGATTGCCAGAGCTGAGCTACCGCTGTACCCACGTAGCCACAGCCTAAAATTGCTGATTTCATTGTTTTAGCTTCCTCAGTGCTGCGATCGCCGCCTGTTTGCGGGCTTCTTTAATGCTGTTGCCCTGACCAGTACCGTAGCTTTCCCCCGCCACTTGGACTTCGTAGACAAAGACCTTGGCATGGTCGGGTCCAGATCGCTCTACTTCTACGTAGTTGGGCAACGTCCCACCCCAATTGGCCTGCACAAACTCTTGGAGGGCCGTCACTGGGTCAGTCACCCATAGCTCATGGACGCGATCAACCAGCGGATCAAATATAGACTTCACGTAGGCATAGGCGGCAACGATACCAGTATCTCGGTAATAGGCTCCAATCACCGCCTCAAAGACATCGGCCTGGACGCTGGGATTGTTGCGCTCTGCTTGGGCGCCTACCCCTAGGCGTATTCGAGCGGGAATGCCCAGTTGTACAGCTAGCTCAGCCAGCCGTGACTCATCTACCAAAACATCGGCCCGTTTAGACAGCTCTCCCTGATTCCACGCCCTGTGGCGCTCAAATAGCAGATCGCGCACCACAAACTCCAAAATGCTATCGCCCAGAAATTCTAACCGCTCATAATCTGCCCCTGCTTTGGGGTGCTCGTTTTCTTCGGGATGCTCGTTGGCGTAACTGCTGTGGGTTAGCGCCCGTCGCAGCCAGGCCTCGTTCTGAAATTCCGGTAGTTCCATTGGTGAGAGGTTCAGAGTTGCTCTAGTGAAATGGTGCAGGCCAAAGAGTAGGGTGACTGGGGTTGGTTATGGCTGGAGTCCCCCTCTTTCAGTCATCATAGGGAATCAAGCGCATTCGTTTTTCGGGCTGCCCGATGACTCTGCAACTGCAACAGACGATCAAGTCTTTCATTCGGCCTGGAGAGCAAAGCGGCTATGTCGCTGAATGCCTGGAAATCTCTGTGCTTATCCAGGGTGAAACCCTCGATAAAGTGGTTAGCAATCTGCAAGCGGCCATTTCTTTACATTTAGAAGATGAGGATTCAGCACAGTTTGGTCTAGTCGCCCATCCTTCAGTGTTGGTGACCTTTGAGCTGCAACCTAGCTAGGCCGAGGTTTAAGCGTTTATATTCCAGAGTCTGAGCTAGCCAAGTATTTCTGCCAGTGACGTGGGCATCCGTGTAGTGATTTGAGTAGCGATCGCCCATCCCGAGGCTTCTCGCCGTCCTGTATCCTAAATCAGTCCAGACCTCTCTGACACCCTTGTACCTGACCCACCTATCGCTGAAGCACTTTCGCAACTACGGCGAGCAGCAGATCGACTTCGCCGCGCCGAAGACTATTTTGGTGGGCGAAAATGCCCAGGGTAAGTCAAACCTGCTGGAGGCGGTGGAGCTGTTGGCAACGCTAAAGTCGCACCGAACGGGGCGCGATCGCGATCTCGTGCAGCAAGACCAGCCCATGGCCCAGATCACCGCCTCCGTGCGCCGGGAGTTGGGCATGGCAGACCTCTCGCTGGTGCTGCGCCAGGCGGGCCGACGCACCGCCATTCTCAACGGCGAAAAGCTGCGGCGGCAGCTCGACTTTTTGGGGGCGCTCAACGCCGTGCAGTTCTCCAGCTTAGATCTCGATCTGGTGCGGGGCGGGCCGGGGGAGCGGCGCGCCTGGCTCGATACGCTGCTCAGCCAGCTAGAGCCGATGTATGCCTACATTTTGAGCCAGTACAACCAGGTGCTAAAGCAGCGCAACGCCCTGATCAAGCAGTTTTACAGTGACGACGATGGGGAGTCTGAAGCAGCGATCGACCTCACCGAGCTGGCCCTGTGGGATGCCCAACTGGCTGCTCTAGGGACGCGGGTGATTCGGCGGCGGGCGAGGGCGATCGCCCGGCTGGCCCCGATCGCTCACCAGTGGCACCAGGCGATCAGCGGCCAGCGCGAAGACCTCCAGATTCACTACCAGCCCAACGTGCCCATGGTAGACGATGACCCCCAGGTGATTCAGGCCAGCTTTTTGGAGAAGATCAAGCAGCGGGCGATCGCCGAACAGCACCAGCGCACCAGCCTGGTTGGCCCCCACCGCGACGACATTGAGTTTGCCATCAACGATACCCCTAGCCGCCAGTACGGCTCCCAGGGGCAGCAGCGCACTCTGGTGCTAGCCCTCAAACTGGCCGAGCTGCACCTGATCGATGAAGTCGTGGGCGAACCGCCCCTGCTATTGCTGGATGACGTGCTGGCCGAGCTAGATCTCAACCGCCAAAATCAGCTTCTAGAAGCCATTCAAGACCGCTTTCAAACCATCATCACCACCACCCATCTGGGAGCCTTTGGCAGCCAGTGGATGACTTCATCGCAAATTCTCACTGTCAAAGCAGGCCAGATTGTGGCTTAGTCTTTAGCCTTGAGCAGGGCCATCGATCGCGCTAGGCGAGCCTGGGTCTGGGTCATCAGCGGGCCGCGCAGCCGCAGCCGACCGATGGTCAAAAAGAGCAGTCCAAACACCAAATTACCCCCCGCTACGGCACCAATGGCTTGCAGCCACGACAGACCCAGCTCTTCGGCAAACACAATGGCTGCCACCTGAGCCAGCACTGCCACCGTCACCAGCAGGCCAATACCAATGCTCACCATGATGACGCCGCTAATGAGCCGACGGCTTTCATAGTTGGCTTCTTGCACCGCCACATCGAGGTGCGTGTCAACCAGCACCGACAGCAGCCGCAGCAAGCGCCGCAGGTAATCTTCGAGCTGATCCCAGGTGGAGTTGGAGCTAGTCACGCTTACCTCCCAAGATCAGGCCCAAGACAAAGCCGATGCCGAGGGCAATCAACAGGCTTTGGCCCAGGTTGCTGCGGGCGCGCTGCTCTAGCTCGGGCAGCATCTCGGCCTTGAGTTCTTGAATCAGGTGCTCGGTGCGCGACTCTAGATCATCGAGCAAATTCTCAATGCTTGACGGCGGTGAAACGTCATCTTTAGAGGTGCTCGGAGCTTTTTTCCCCAGTTTAGAGACGATCGAGGCTTCGTCCTCGGGCTCAACCAGGGAGGCTAACTCATTGATCTGGCGGCGAATGAGGGTTTGGGTGCGATCGGTTTCGCCGCTGATATAGGCGACGGCCAGGTCTAGATCGCCCTCGGTAGCCAGCAGATTTTCTTCGATCAGCTGGGGCCACTCGGCCATAACCAGCGGCACCATAGCGTCAAAATGTTGGCTGAAGGTCTTCTGTACAGGGGAAATGGTGTTGGCCATAGCTCAAGCTCCCATGGAGGGGTTCACGGCGGGCGCAGGGGCTGCCACAAGGCAACTGTACAACGTCTAATAGCTGCGCCATTTGCGGCGGCGGCGACGGCCCACAGCGAAATACAACAGTACGCCCACTATGATGAGTACCAAAATCGGCACGGCGATCGCCAGTACCGAAAGGATGGTTGAGCTGGCCAGCTCTGTGGTCGATACTGCAATATTGCCCACCGGCCCCGTCGTTGCCGTCGAGGCCAGCCGCGCCAGCCCGGTAAAGGCCTGGGTGCCACTGGCTACCCCACCCCCGGCTATCAGCGCCAGACTCCACTGCAAGAAGGGGTTCATATCGCCCCCTGTGACGGCAGCGGTTAGCACGGTACCGGCGATCGCCGCCGCCGGCAGCTCTACCGCATCCATCAGGTTGTCAACCACCGGTATAAAGTAGACCAGCACCTCTAGAGCCGTGGCCACAAAAAAAGCGATGATGGCTGGAGTTGTACCCATCCAGGCCATGCTGGGAGAAAGGGTGAGATAACCCTGGTGAGCGGCAATGCCAGCCACTAAAAAGGGTACTAAGATCCTAAATCCAGCGGCAGCACTGAGGCCTATGCCGATGGCTATATGCAGCAATACGTCCATTGTGTTTTGCCTCCAATGCCGTAAAGCCTAGTTTATGGGCAGATCGACAAAAGTGAGCCTCTCAGACAGTTAACTTTTGATAGCCAAACGGTGGAGTCGATGAGCCTTACTCATCGATGGTCGTTACCCATGCCTCTGCCGGATCGCTGTCCAGAGAGAATACCTGTCCATCAATAAACAGACGGGTAATGCCCTTAGCCTGGAGGTAGGCGCTCGTGGTTTGCAGCAGGCTGCCGTCGGGCACCTTTACCACCCGCTGGTTGCGCCGCGAAAATCGCCGCGCCACATTGTGGTTTTCAAATACGGGCAAGGTTTGCGACTCGCTCTCAGACTCAGGAATCTGACCCAGCTCGGCGAAGGTGCGCAGGGGCAGCACCACAAGCTCCGACGACGTGCGCTCGACCACCACGTAGCATAGGGGGGGCAGCACATCGGCGGTGAGTGGAGAAATTTCGATAGTCTCCATAGCCGTCGCGTCACCGTGGTGGTGAAGCCTCTCCGTGGGGGAGTCAATACCGCCCCAGGGGTAGATATTCTCCCCATCGTTATCCCCGTCGTCGCTGTCGTCATCGCCGTAGTCGTCGCCGAGTACGGGGCTGTCCCAGTCGTCGCTATCGTCATCACCGTCGAGGTCAGCCTCTGCCTCGGGGGGCTCGGGGGCGATCGCCTGGGCCGACTTGAGTACCGGTCGGGCTGGCTTTGCTGGGGCGGGCTCGGGGTCAGGCAGGGTTAGCTGGGTGGGCTCTGGGGTCGAGTCTGTGGCCTCTGGCAGGTCGATAGCCTGGGCTTCGGGTGCCGAGTCACGCTGGGTGCGCCGTCGGCGGGCGGGCTTAGTGGTTTTGGTGGTAGCCTCTTCGATCGCAGTCGAAGGGAGGTCTTCAGGGCTAGCACCCTCTGCTGCGCTGGCGGCGATCGCAGACGCAGGCTCATCAACTTTGGTCTTGCTGCGGGGCTTAGCCTTGGGCGTCACCGCCGGTGGGTCGGCGGCAACCGGGCTAGCGGCTTCTGTAGGCTGCTCGGCTGCCGGTGGTGCTGGGGCAACTTCAGCCTTCTTTCTACCTCGGGGCTTAGCCTTGGGCACAGCGGGCTCTAGCTCTACTGGGAGAGCGATCGCAACTTTCTCTGCGGCGTCTTTCTCGGTAGAGCTTTTTTCTGGGGTGCCCCGTTTTTGCTGAATTAAAAGGCTATATTCTGCTTCGGGCAGGCTGGACTTGAGCAACCGGCTAATGGTGCTATTGCTGACCCCATAGCGATCAGCTAGGGTCGAGGTCGTCTCTTGGGGCTGGCGGTACAGGCTCAAGATAGAGGTCTTGTCAGCCTCGGTCAGCTTTTTTGGTGCCATGCCAGGGGTCTCGTAAGTGCCATCTAATATCTTAAGCCCAAACTCCTAAGCCAAGGAGCGATCTAGCCCTGGGCTTACTGACCCAGGAATTACCGACGACGACGGGCGCTGCGCCTGGTATTGGTCGAGACGGCATATTCCACCACGGCCCCCAAGCCAAAGAAAACCGCTGAAAAGGTCCAAAAGACCTCCCACAGGCTGCCTTCGATATAGGTATCGGTGTTGACGGCGTAGGCAAAAAACATATCGGCGATGTAGAGGCAAATAGCGGCGATCGCAATCAGCTTCCACGACTGGGAGTAGCGACCGCCCCAAAAGGCCACCAGCAGAGTACCGGCAATGATCAGCAGCACAATGTCGCCAATCAGGTAGAGCAGCCCGACTCCATCGGCCAACGGCTCTAGAATTTGGTCAAACTGCGAAACCCACCCTGGCGCTGACGAGGGCTCGTCTAAAGGTTCTGGAGCAGCCACCGGCTCTAGCTGAGCCGGTGCTGGGGGAGCCGCCTCAGCCAGTTGGGCCGGGGGAGCGGGGGCGGGCAATGGCACCGCCGTCGCCGCCGGCAAGTTGACAAATACGGCCAGCAAAACCCCAGCCAGGCCAATGCCTGCCACAATCAGCCACTGAGATAGCTCTAGGTTGAGCCGTCGAGGCAGCACCGCCTTAAACATGCCAGTGGCTAGAAAGACATAGCTCAAAATGTAGAAAAAATCACCCAGCGACACCGATGGGTCTAGCCCCCAAATGGTGCCCCAGATAAAGAACAAAACATTGCCAAAGGTATAGCTCAACAGCCCCAGGCCAATCCAAAACCAGACATTGCGACCACTGACAATCTGGCTACTTCGCCAGTTGCGAAAGCACAACACCGACGCCAGGAAAAAAGCGCCGATCTCTAGCAGGTTAATGCCCACCAAAAACCAGCTCGGCTGGTTGCCCTCTGCATCAGGGGCGCTAAACAGGAGAAAGAACAGCAGCGTCACTACCCCCCAGGCGATGCAAGCCCCGATCAAAATCGGCGTAGATGTAGCCCCGGCAGAGGTCGAGTTTGATGATTTAGTCAAGGGTTTACTCCAAAAAAACTCCACGTCACCAAGGCTAGCTTCAGGGTTACGTTCACCCGCGAGGCGGGGTTTTGACCATCGCCCCACGGGCCGATCTGACCATGGGCCAGGCCAAGCCACAAGCCAAGCACAACGCCTGAATTGTACCGATTCCCTGGGAAGTTGTATCGACAGGGCAGCAGAATCGATTTAAATTGTGTCAATCAAGGCGATCGCCATGGTGTCCGCCTAGACCCAGACCTTTCCGGCTGGTGACTGTTGTAGCCAGCGCTGAAACTGACCCTGCTCAGCGGGGCTCAGATCTTCGATCGCCTCCAGCGCGCGCGCGGCAAAGTTGGCATTGCCAAAGTAGTCTTTGCCAATGCGGTAGATCTCTTCGAGCAGACGGTGCAGGTGGTGGTCTTGCCAAGGCGGTAGCTGGGGCATGGCTAGGGGGTCAACCGTCAACAGCGCCCTGACCGCATCGGGCTGGTGGGTCTGCGGAAACTTCCACGCGGCAAACACCTTGGCAACGTCGTCTTCAAACTGACGGGCCTGCTTGGCCCCGAGTAAATCTTCCACATCCATATAGAGCACCTGCACCATCAGCAGGCAGGCTTTGATCATAGTCGCGGCGGCTGATGGCAGGCTGGCGTCAGCATCGTTTGCCGGTATAAGTTGATCCAGCCGCACCTTGCCCCAGATGCTAAAGCGGTCGGGCTCTTCGAGGAGCACACAGGCTTTGCCTCGGTTGTCGGTGAGGTCGCGCCACAGCGACCGGGCATCTTCTTCTTGAGCAGCGGTAAACACACTCAGCAGACGAAAGGTTTGCCCCTGGTACGACAAAATTGGAATTTGCTGATCTTTTTGCGGATGATGCATCGTCTTGATGTCAACATCCTGCCGTTTGAGGATAAACATGTTATGGCCTGCTGACTCCTAGCTGAGGTATAGACCTGCAGTAGGCGGCTGCAACGGTAAACCGCACCCTTAGTACTGCCCTGTAGTCGTAAGAAAAAAGACTGACAACCTCTAGCAACATCAACCAATCTAGGCTGATAAGTGACTTATTCTAACGGCCCTGGGTGTAATCACAACACTGGGCTAAGGTTTCTCACTATTCTATTCGCCTTAGTCTGCCCCCAGTGCTACCCTCACCATCTAAAATAGGGTTAATTTGCAAGGGCCATTAGCTCAGCGGATAGAGCAACCGCCTTCTAAGCGGTCGGTCGCTGGTTCGATCCCAGCATGGCCCGTCACCTTAAAACCCTTGCAGCGCAAAGACCATAGCCTGCGAGGGTTTTCACTGGGGATTGCGATCGCCCCCCTCAGTCCCCGGATTATCCCCACTGAGCCATGGTGAATCATACTAAAGCCGAGAACGGTACGGGGAACAGCGGGGGCGATCGCCCCCCCGATCGCGTCTGGCCTCAGCCCTGGGCAGTAAGGGGGCGAAAAAGCTACGCTGGTGGAGGGTTAAACCCCATGCAAGCAACCCATTCAAGCAACTATCTTGGACGACGCAGATCTACAGGCTAGACTCAAACAGTTAGAGGCGGAGCTAAACACCGCCCAGCCGCCGGCCTCCCCCCGCTCACCATCTGGAAGGCCCGATTCTTCAACCCAGAGCCCAGCCCAGAGCTGGAGCGATCGCCTCAAGGGCAATGCTTTGCTGCCGATCTATCTGGTGGCGATTCCCTGGGCGCAGGAAATCATCGACCAGGTGGTATTTGGCGGTCGCTGGAACTTGCCCCTGCACCCCCGCAGCCTGGAGGGCATACCGGGCATTTTTCTCTCGGCCTTTTCCCACGCCAACTTTGCCCACTTGATCGGCAACACCATTGGCTTCTTGATCTTTAGCTGGCTGATTTTGGCCAAAAGCCGCCGCGACTACTGGGTCACCCTGCTGGTGGGCTGGCTGGGGGGCGGGGTAGTGGCCTGGCTGCTTGGCCCCAACAGCGTCCACGGGCTGAGCGGGGTGGTCTATACCCTGTTTGGCTACCTGCTGTGCATTGGCTGGCTAGAGCGGCGGGTAGTGCCCCTGCTGATCTCGGTGTTTGTCTTGGTCAACTACAGCACGTTTATTTTTGGCATCTTTCCTACCCAGCCAATGGTGGCCTGGTGGGGGCACCTGTTTGGCTTTGTGCTGGGCATTACTGCGGCTTACGGAGTGTATCGGGAGCCAGGGCAGGCGTAGGGGACGGGTGATGCCGCGATGCGCAGGGGCAGACCCACGTGTCTGCCCTCAAGAGTTTTGGGACACTAACCAGGATCGTGGCGAAATAGAGCCTGGCACATAGAGAGGATGGCGGGGCTGTCCGGTGAGGTTTTGACCCAGGCAGCGGCACTTGGGGTAGTGAGGTCTGAGAAGTTCTAGAACCGTGCGATCGCGCCCTCCCAGACTCCCCCCGTTGCCCCAGGCCAGCAAGATTTGATCGGCCTGGTGGGCCGCTTTGAGCAGCGCAGTATCATTCTCTGGGCCAATCGGGTCATTCACCTGGCGTAGCACCCGAGGGTGGGGGCTGCGGTAGGCAAACAGGTTGACCACAGCGATCGCCCCAAAGCCCCAGCCCTGGGCCAGCCCCATACAGCGACGAATGGTCGGGTCGTCTACGCTACCGTCAGCCCGGCTCGGATTCAGCATGATGATGGCCAGGGTAGAGCCGTCGCTCCACCGTCGCCCCAGACTGTAGCGATAGTGGCCCGTGGAGTCGAAGCTAGCCCAGCGATCCATGGCCGACGACTGCAACATTTGTTTACATTATGGGTAAGGCGTTTTCTTGGGCGGCGACACCGCCTGGGAAGGCACACAACCTACAGGATTATGACTTCATCTATTTTCTCAACCTTTAGTCCGCCGGTGCGTAACAATCTGGCGGTGCTGTTTGCTGCCGGGCTGTGTTTTTGGGCGGGGTTAGCCGGGCTGTTGCCAACCCTGCCGCTGTTTATTGAAAGCCTGGGGGGCAGTGGGCAGCAGATCGGCATTGTGATGGCGTCGTTTGCCATTGGCCTGCTGGTGGCGCGACCCTATCTGTCGCGGCTGTCTGACGAGCGGGGCCGCAAGCTGGTGCTGGTGGTGGGGCTGAGTGCGATCGCGATCGCCCCCTTTGGCTACCTGCTGGTGCAGTTTATTCCTCGCGCCATGCTCTCTCTGGCCTTCGCCGGTTACACCCTGACGCTCGATACCTCGATTCTGGCCATGATTGGCATTCGTGCCTTTCACGGGTTGAGCATAGCGGCTTTTGTGGTGGCCTACAGTGCCCTGGTGCTCGACCTGGCCCCCCCTGCTAACCGGGGTGAGCTGATTGGCTACATGACCCTGGTAAACCCCATTGGTCTGGCCCTCGGCCCAGCCCTGGGGGGCTTTCTCTACGAGGCCACGGGGTTTACCACCGCATTTTTGGTGATGGGGCTGCTGGGCATTGTCGGGCTGCTGCTGGTGGCGCGACTGCACGAGCCCTATCAACCCCGCAATGCCGCTGACCAAGGCTCTAAGGCATTTTGGGGCCAGCTGTGGAGTGGGCGGGTGCGCACCCCGGCGATCATTCTGCTGCTGGTGGGGTTGGCCTTTGGCACCCTCAGCACCTTTGTGCCGCTCTACGTGCGCGAGGCCGGTCTGGCGCTGAATGTGGGGCTGATCTACACCGCCTCCGCCATGGCTAGCTTTATGTCGCGGCTGGTGGCGGGGCGTGCCTCCGATCGCCACGGTCGGGGCCGGTTTATCACCGCCAGTCTGCTGATCTATAGCCTGGGTATGGGGCTGTTTTGGGTGGCCCGCAGCACGCCGATGTTTTTGCTGGCGGGTTTTTTGCAGGGGTTTGCTGGCGGCACTCTAATTCCCATGATTGCGGCACTGATGGGCGATCGCTCTAGCCCCAGCGATCGCGGCCGCACCTTTGGCCTGGCCATGGTCGGGTTTGATGTAGGCATTGCCCTGGCAGGGCCAGTGTTTGGCACCATCGCCGACCAGATCGGCTACCGGGGCATCTTTGGCCTCTCTGGGGTAATGACCCTGGTGGGCATGGTGATTTTTGCCACCGCTAACAGCAAAGATCTATCCCACTCTCTGCGGTTTGCCCTGGGGCAAGGCCAAGATGTCTACGCCATTGACCTGCCCCAACCGATAAAATCTCGCTAAATACAACAATCCCGCTAGACGAAGGCTCGTCTAGCGGGATTGTTGATAACGGGCGAGGAGGGATTCGAACCCCCGACACCGTGGTCCGTAGCCACGTGCTCTAGTCCACTGAGCTACACGCCCCTGTGCAGGCTTTTGATACTAGCACATTCTCCTGGACAATTTAAACCACCCCATCGCTAAAAATTGGCCAATTCTATGACCGATAGTTTTTCACCATCGCCCCTCACCCATCTCAACGACCAGGGCCAAGCTCATATGGTCGATGTAGCAGCTAAAGCTCAGACCGTTCGCGAAGCCGTAGCCATGGCCACCGTGGTCATGCAGCCCCAGACCCTGGCCGCCATTGAGGCAGGCAACGCCCCTAAGGGCGATGTCGTTGGCACCGCCCGCATCGCTGGCATTATGGCCGCCAAGCAGACCGCCAACCTGATTCCCCTCTGCCACCCTTTGCCGATTCAAAAGGTGGAGGTACAGATTACCCCCGATGCCTCGCTGCCGGGCTACACCATTCAGGCCACGGTCAAGATCAAGGCTGAAACCGGGGTCGAAATGGAAGCCCTCACCGCTGCCAGCGTCGCTGCCCTCACCCTCTACGATATGGCCAAGGGCTTGGAGAAATCTATCGAAATTCGCGGCATTCGCCTGCTGAAGAAGACTGGGGGAAAGTCGGGGGATTATGTGGCTGAGGCAAGGTAGATGGGAGACCCTGGAGCGTGGGTCAGCGCCAATACCCCGGCTCTAGCCACCGCCCGATCTCCAGACCCACGTTCTCTAAAAGAGAGAACTCTCGCCAGGTAAGAGTGAAGAGAAAAGGGAAATGCTGAATGTATCAATGCCTGTTGCGCTGATCACCGATTTTGGCACCCAGGATAGCTATGTGGGGGTGATGAAAGGCGTAATGATCTCCCTTTACCCAGGGATTCAATTCATCGATCTCACCCACGACTTGCCCCCGCAGGATCGCTACGCGGCTCGGTTTACTCTGCTCAGCGCCTATCCCTACTTGCCAACGGGGACGGTGTATCTGGTGGTGGTTGATCCGGGGGTGGGCACCAGCCGTCGGGCGATCGCCCTCCAGACCGCCCGAGGGTACCTAGTCGGGCCAGACAATGGCGTCTTCAGCGGCGTTCTCGACTACGACTCGGCTCTCAGCGCCGTAGAACTGACCAATCCTGACTACTGGCTGTCGCCCCAGCCCAGCGCCACCTTCCACGGGCGCGACATTTTTGCCCCGGTGGCGGCCCACCTGGCCAATGGCGTGGCGATAGAAAAGTTGGGGCGATCGCTCGATTCCCAATCTCTAGTGCGGCTGCCGGTGCCCCCTCCCGTGCAGACCACCGCTGGCTGGGAGGGAGTAGTGCAGTACATCGATCGCTTTGGCAACGCCGCTACCACCATCGCCGCCAGGGCCCTAGGCTCCGGCCCGTGGACTCTCAGTCTGGGAGAGATCATCCTGCCCAGTGCAACAACCTATGGCTCTGTTGCCCGCGAGGAGGGGCTAGCCTTGGTGGGCAGCCACGGATTTGTGGAAATTGCTGTGAATCACGGCAGTGCCCAGCAGCGCTATGGGCTGGGGGTGGGCGATCGCGTTGTAGTCAGCGGGTCTATGTAGCAGGGCCCCGGTGCCACTATCTATCACCGAGGAGATAAACCACTCACGATAGTAATAAACCGGCCCCAAGTACCGCAACTTAAGGCTGAAAATAGACTACGGCAAGACTTTAAGCCGATCATTCAAATAGTATTTATAATCATCAATGCTGAAAAAATTTCGGTTAAGAAGGTAATTTTTCCATGAATTTGTCTCGTTTTTGGGCTTCATCTGCCGTTGCTGCGGCTTATCTACTGGGTGCCGTAGCCTGCACCACCCCCGTCGAAGTGCTCGACCCCGAAGCGCCTGACGCTGAAGCCCCAGCCACCGATGAACCCGTTGCCAATATCGGTGTCTTTTGGGGCGATGTAGAAAGCCCCGTGGGTGGCACCGTCAAAGAGCTGCGCCTGCCCGGCCCCGAAACCGCCGCCATGGTGGCCTGCGACCAAGAAGGTTTTGTGCCCTTCGCCTACAGCGACATGGGTATGGATTGGGTCGGTTGCCAAGTGCCGAATGCGGGCGACGCCGTTGGCCCTGAGTCGGCCCTGACCGAGCCCGAACTGTCGGACGAGCCCAGCCCCGTCGGCGGCACCGTGTCGATGGTCACCATCCCCGGCCCCCAGAGCGCCATCTCGGTGGTGTGCAATACCGGCACCCCCTTCGTCTACGAAGACCAGGGCACCTGGATCGGCTGCCAGGGCAGCTAGGGGTAGCCATATAAGGCGAGACACTGTTGTGTCACCGAATTGAGCCAGGAGCCAGTTATGGCGGCACTCCTGGCTCTTTAGGCATTGGCGGCTAGCTCAACTGTCGATGCCGGATCAGGTAGCTAAACGCTTCCCCCTGCTCTGGGGTAATCAAAATCCCCGACTCTGGTATCGCAATCAACTGGCTCCAGGTCATCTGTTCTGCATAGTTGAGCACATGCAGGGTGTGGATGGTGGAGCGCACCCCGTCGGGCGAGCCAATCACCAGATGGCGCAACCGTTCGCGCTCCGGCTGGGCTTCTGGGTTCGCCAGCAGCAGGGGTTTTGTCGCCTCGCCCCGACGGGCCGACGACACTAAATAGGGCAAACACAACATGAGGAATTCCTCCAAAACAACGGTGGGTAGGAAATTCCCCAAAAACTTGGCCGCCCCAGACATGTGCAGTTCAGGGCGGCCAGGTAAAATCAACCTTAGCCTCCGAGACTGTGTACGCAGTCGACGGGGTTAGCCGCTGGTTGGTGTTGACAGCACCTTCCAGTGGCGTTAGACCAAATTTTTGGGAAGCTTAGACTGCACGCAGACAGCCATAGCTCAGTAAAGTACTCCTTTCGGCTACCGGAATCAAGTCAAAATCGCTACAGAGCCTAGCTGATGGCCTGTGTAGGTTGGGTGGAGCGCCAGCGTAACCCAACTCTCCTGATAGTTTGCCTGCCCAAAAACCTACCCTAAGCGCACGAATTCTCTCAACTACATCCATGCGCTACCGGCGCGCCCAAACCTCAGGGGCCACCTACTTCTTCACCGTCGTTACCTACAATCGGCAACCCCTATTTCATCACGACGAAACCATAGCCCTACTCCGCAAAGCCTTTCACATCGTCAAAACAGAGTCTCCCTTCACCATTGATGCCATCGTCATCCTGCCCGACCACATCCACAGCATTTGGACTTTGCCCGAGGGTGATGCCGATTTTTCCTCTCGATGGAAGCGCATCAAAGCCTGGTTTAGCCTGCGGTGCCCTAAAGCCTACAAGCAACAACAATCTATCTCCCGCCTTCGCAAAGGGGAGCAAGCCATTTGGCAGCGACGGTTTTGGGAACATCAGATTCGTAATGAAGCCGACTTTAGGCAGCATGTGGATTACATTCACTACAACCCGGTAAAGCATAATCTGGTGAATAGGCCGCTAGATTGGCCCTATTCGAGCTTTCATCGCTATGTTGCAGATAGGGCCTATCCGGCAGATTGGGGCGCGACAAGAGCGGTTGAGTTTGATGAAAAAATTGGTCGTGAGTAAGGGATTAGAGCTTGGTTTGAGGGTGTTGGGTTCCACTGCGTTTCACCCAACCTACGTCGTCTAGAGTTCACATTGCACAATTCGATAGAAAATGTCTTGAACAGAGATTCCTTGGCTTGCTCTTGGCAAAAAACTATTCGCCCTTACCCACAACTCATACTTGCTTATCACTTGATTTTCTTTCTCAAATGTCAACTCATTGGCCACTGCCGCTGGGAGTTGACCTGCTAAAGCCTTCAAAGAGAATGTTAAGCGCAAATAATCCCAATCCACCTGTTGCCAGCCAACCCGTTCAGCAAAAAGAATAAAAGTGTCATTGTTGTCTCCCTTGAGGCTAACACCGCACCGCAGTAGAAAACGCCTCACCGAAACAGGTATTCTCTCAATTACTGCACCGGCCCCATAAAAATGTTCACCTTCCAATTGCCCACCTACATCTAGCCAAATCTGCTTCTGAACACTAAAGCCAAATTGTCCTTGACTAAGCTTCACCCAGAGGTTGTCAATGGTCAATAAGTCATCACAGGGAAAGTTGCGAATATCATCAACGTTGAGATAGCCCTGTTCTTCCCGACCGGCCACCTGCAGCATCACTTGCAAGGTTTCTTGATCTGCTTTGCGCCATTGTTGAGCGGCCAGGTAAGTGGCCAGTCGAGCATACCGAGTCGGCACCCAAAACCGCACCAGTCGAATGCCGCTCTCCGCCAAGTGCCGGTCAGCTTCAATAGAGTGCTGTCTCAGTTCATGGTCTGTGGGCAAGCGATAGCAAGCGGTCGCTCCGCCAAGCGTAGTCAGGTTTAGATACGTGCCTAGCCAGGCACAAAAGCGATACGCCTCTTCTCGACTAATGCCGTTAACTGGTTGACTGGCTTGACCCGGTGGAGCCCTCCTGAAAGTCACGGGCAGAGATACTTTTGTTGATAAAAGTGCTTTTACCTCAGAATGCTCTAAAAAGCGCTGATACTCTGCCCAGGTCACGTAGCTATTGTCAATTTGAAGGGCATCGTCAACCCGAACAAACCGCCGCAAACGGCGAGTCAGCCTCACATCAACGGCTAGATTAAACTGTCCTGGGTCAGTCGATGTTAGTCCTGCCTCCAAAGCATTCAGCAGGGCCTGCCGCACATCGGGATCGACTTCAGCACCTTCCTCGACACAATCGTAGGCTAGGGCCAGAGCCGAGATCGATTCACGAGTTAGGGCCGCTTCAATCAGTTCTGTGGCATTACTCTGGGCGGCGTACAGCCGAATGGTTTCATCCCACCAGGCGTCTTCAAAATTAGCGACGAGCAAATGGCTACGGTGGGTGTCTTTAATTTCGGCTGCGGCCAGGTATTCTTGCAAACTCTTGTGGGCAAATTCATACTGTCCACGCTCGCGCTCGACCAGCAGACCACTCAGATCTTCCGCCTGTTTGATGAACGTAGCTCCGTCAGCGCCTTGCCCGGCTACAGCGGCTAGCTTTGCTTGAATAAGTTGGCTTCCAAATGGCAGCTTAAACTCACGGGTTTTTTGTTCCATGAGTCCCAGTGCTAGGGTTTGCAGTACCGACTTCTGCTGGTTCACGGTTAAGGTGGCGGTCAGCCCTTTGGCATCGGCCCTGCGCCCCAGCAGCACATCACAAATCTCGGCATATAGCTCTAGCCGACTGCCGGGCAAGGCTCCCCGAAACCGATGCACGGTGGCAATCATAGTCAACAGCAGCGGGTTCACGGCCATCGCCGACAGTGGGGCATTGTGGCTGATGCGACCAATCAAATCATTCGCTTTTTGGTTGGCCTCGGCCTGCACAGCGGGGGTATTGCGGCCCAGACGGCTCTTGATCTCATGCTGCCGATACCAGCTCTGCACAAACTTTTTGACATCAGCAAAGGTAAAGGGCTGTACCTCCACCATGGCCCTGATTCGCTCCACTGGAGCGCTACGGTAGCCAAAGGGGCGAGAGGTGACGATGAAGGGCGTCGGATAGATCTGCATCTGGCGATCGACCCAGTGGCTAACCTGCTGACGCTGGGCCTCATCTGCTACTTCATCTAGCCCATCGAGCATGACCAGACATCGCCCCTGTTTAAGCTTGCTGTCAAACCAGGACGATCTGGGCTGAAGCTCTTTAACCAGGGGCTGCTGGTGAATGAGTTCGGCCAGCGTAGGGGGCTGATCACTGGTAATTTTGTCTCGCACATCCCTGAGATAAATCAGCACAGGAATCAGTGCTGGTACCTGTCGGTGCTTCTGACGCTGGCGATTGTGAGCATAGGTGAGAGTCAGATATTCCAGTAAGGTAGTTTTGCCTGATCCCGGTGGGCCGAGAATTGCCAGCCGACAATCAGTACGGTCTTTACCTGCTTGAGCTAAGAAATCCCAGATGTCTAGACGGTTGACATTACTTCTTGGTAGCAGCATCCCGGCTGAAATTTGATTAAGGCTTTCAGGTGCCACCTGCAACGAGACAAAAACCTTATCGAGATCTAAAACAAAGTCACCCTGAGTCTTCAGCCCTTTGGTGCGATAGTCGCGGTAATGGTCAATCAAGCTGGTGTAGTAGTGCCCTTTGAATTGATCGGTCACACCCCACCAGAGGCGAGGCACCCAGCTAGCCAAGACCCAGTCCAAAAATTGGTCAAAGTAAGGCAGCACCTTACTACCGATTTTGACCAATAGCCAAACCCCAAAGGCAATGCCAAGGAAGATTCTAAATTCGGGCCAGCGCGAGTTTTTGGCGTGGTCGGCAGCGATGGCCACAAATATACCGGGCAGTCCCCAGCCCACCAGCTTGTTGTCTAAAAACTTTTGTACCGGTTCCCACCAGGCGGGCTGATTACTGGGAGCTTGTATAGTCATGGCAAGGAACTTAAAAGGGCTTGTGCCCAATTTTAGTTCTCGTAGGTTGGGTGAAACGCAGTGGAACCCAACGCCAGAGCTAGTGTCGTTGGGTTCTGCTATCGCGCCACCCAACCTACAGATTCAGGCGTGACAGAGCACTAGTGTGAGGCCGCAACGCTTTAGTGCGGCTGCGCAACATTCGACTGTCAGGCCGCAATGCTTTGGTGCGACAGCCCAACTTTCGATTGCGAGACCGCAACATCTTAAGTTGCGCCGCGACAATGCGGCTGTAACAGCACAACCCGTCAAGTAGTCAATACACAATGCTGCTGTCATAGAGCAACTTCGAGCAGTCGCCCGCTACAACCTTGCCGGGTCAATACATAGTGCCGCTGTCATTGCTGCAAATCAATCATTCCCGCCCTGCATCACGATTGTTGCGCCACACCTCGCTTCGACCCGCTGCAACATTCATCCAGGCTTCATCAAAACCGCTGGTGTCGGGTCACAATCTTTCAAATTGAGGCTGCAATATGCTTCCTGCACCGGGCAATCTTGACCATAGACAAGACAACGCCTCGCCCCAAGCGTCGTCTCCGATCGCCTGACCTGAAAGCCTTCGTCGCTGCCCCACCTATCCGTTATCACGCCTGAAATGTCTTCAGGCAAACTGATTCAACCTATCTGCTACAAACCCATCACTAAAGGTGTATCCATCGTGCCCATTGTTAACATCACCCGTCGCCTGCCCAGCAAAACGATCAGCAACGATATCGACTCCCTCAATGCCCTCGGCACCGTCGAAGGCTATACCCCTGTTCGCACCGATGCGTCGCCCGCAGCCCTCAAGGCCAATTTTGACGCCATGCTGGCCATGCAGCAAAAAGAAACCGAGCTGCAAGCCATGGTCAAAGCCGCTGCCGATGCCGCCCGCCAGGCCGAATGGGAGTTTCACAACTCAATTTTGAGCATGAAAGAAGCCGTGCGGGCTCAGTTTGGCCCCGACAGCAACGCCGCCCAGGCGATCGGTTACAAGAAAAAGTCAGAGCGCAAGCGCCCCCGCCGCCGCAGCGCCTAGCGACTCCTGATCCAGCAACTATAGCCAAAAGACCCGTCGGCTGAGCCGACGGATCTTTTTTTGGGCTTTTGCGAGACTGTAGGGGCGCACAGTGTGCGCCCTGATTTGGGCAAAGACCCCGTAGGGCGCACGCCGTGCGCCCCTACAATCCTGTTTTTTTATGCCCCCACTGCTTCCTTGGCGGCGTAGAGCACCTCAGCGGTGATGCTGGCCACGCCCTGCTCGCGGGCAAACGTTTCGGTGTTGCGCTTCACCTTGCCGCGCACAAAGCCGGGAATCTTTTGCAGCTCGGCTAGGCCGTCGGCGCTCCAGCCCAGACCCGCCTCAGCGGCGGCATCGGCGCTCATGGTTTTGGTGAGAATTTCTTTGGTGTCGTGGCCGCCAAAGAACTCCAGTAGGTGGTCTTCCATGCCCAGGGTGAAGGAGTTGTAGACCAGGTCAACGATCTGGTTGGCCCCTTCGTAGCCCATGAACGGGCGATAACCCACCGGGAAATTCTGGATGTGAATCGGGGCGGCAATCACACCGCAGGGGATGTCGAGCCGCTTGCCCACGTGGCGCTCCATCTGGGTGCCAAAGATGGCGGCGGGTTCGAGCTGGGCAATGCGATCGCCGATCGCCCCATTATCCTCACTCACCAAAATCTCGTCGCAGTATTCGCCCACCTCAGCGGCAAACCACTCGGCGTCGTACTTGCAGTAGGTGCCCGCCAGCACCACGTGAATGCCCATTTCCCGCGCCAAAATCTTGACCATAGCGGCGGCGTGGGTGCTGTCGCCAAATACCACAGCCTTCTTGCCGGTCAGGTTCTGACAGTCGATCGATCGCGAGAACCAGGCCGCCTGACTCACAAACCGAGTCTGCTCGTCGATAAAGGCGTCGTAGTTAACATCGGCCCCCTGCTCATTCAGCACCGTTTGAATGGCGCGAATGCAGCGGGCGGTTTCGACAATGCCCATGGGGGTAATGTCGACGTAGGGCATCCCCAGCTCGGTCTGGAGGTACTCTGCCGTCAGCGGGCCAACCTCGCGGTAGGGCACCAGGTTAAACCAGGCCCGGCCCATGTCTTTAATTTGGGTCACCAGTGCGCCCTCGGGCATCACCAGGTTGACCTCAATGCCGAGCTGGGCCATCAGGGTGCGCAGCTCGCGGCAGTCGTGGTTGTTGTGAAAGCCCAGGGTGGTCATGCCAATGATATTCACCGAGGGCTTTTCGGTTTTACCTTCGGGCAGGGTGCCCTGCTTGCGGGCCTTGTCGGTGTAGAACTGCACGATCTGCTGGAGGGTGCGATCGGCGGCTTGCAGCTCGTTAACCCGGTAGTGGTTGACATCGGCCAGCAGCACATCACCCTGAGAGTCGAGACTGGCCCGCTGCACAAAGTTGGCCAGATCCTCTTGCAAAATGCTGGAGGTGCAGGTGGGGGTGAGCACGATTAAATCGGGGTGCTCTTCTTGATCTTTGCGGACGATATTATCGACCACCTTTTCTTGGGAGCCGCGCGCGAGGACGTTGCGATCGACAATGCTGGCGGTGACGGGGGTAAAGTCACGCTCCCGCTCTAGCATCGATCGCATCACATTAAAATAGTCATCCCCTAGAGGCGCGTGCATGATTGCGTGCACGTTCTTAAACGAGCTCGCAATGCGCAGGGTGCCAATGTGCGCCGGGCCGGCATACATCCAGTAGGCCAGTTTCATCGGGTGAGTCTCCTTGGTGGCGGTGGTCAGCGTGAGTTTGCCGAAACACCCTGAGCCGCGCAGCCCTGGTAGACCCAACGGTTTTGATTGTCGCGAAGATAGGTCGCAGGCGGGGGCCTCTGAGAGAATTCTTTACCTGAGCGTTTGCCCCGTAGCTTACAGCCCTCGCCATCGGCAGGTTTGCTAAGCTGACAGCTAAAGGCCATTCAGCCGCAAAGCGCTATGGTGACGAACTCAGCTATCGACACACTACCCACTGCCCTCGGCGAAAACCGAGTGGCGCTGCGCGGGCTTGACTGGGTTGCCTATTGCCAAATGCGATCGCTGCTCAACGAGCGCACGCGGGCCAGGCTCACCTACGATCGCGGCACCCTTGAAATCACCACGCCTTCTGAAGCCCACGAGTTCTACGCCCGCTTGATCGAGCGTTTTATCATCATTCTGGTGGTTGAACTGGGTATGCGGGTGAAAACGTTGGGATCTACGACCCTCGATCGCGAAGATCTCGACCGAGGCGCTGAGCCAGACAACGGCTACTACATTCAAAACCAGCCCCAGGTTATGGGTAGGCCGATCGACCTGGCTACAGATCCACCCCCAGACCTGATCGTTGAGGTCGATATCAACCATACTGATATCGACAAAAATGCCCTGTATGCGGCGATGGGTGTGCCCGAGTTTTGGCGGTTCAACGGCAGAGTTTGGCGCATCTACCAACTGCAAGATAGCGAGTATGGGGAGTGCGAGCGATCGCCAACCTTTCCCGTAATCTCAAAAGCCGACCTCTACCAGTTTTTAACCGCCTGCCAAAGTGATGAAGTCGCAGCAGAGATTAACTTCCGCACCTGGCTTAGAACCCAGATTAATGAATCCTAGGCATGGGAGTTCTGCTGCAAGATGACTTTGGATTCAGGCGATCGCCATTCTCCTTAATCCCTAAAGCTCAGCTCCTGCCAGAGTACCTCTGCTTGCAGCAGAGCGGCCACTTGCACCGCAGGGCTAGGCTCCAAATCTGGATAATCTGTTTGCAGGTAGTCGATCACTGCATCGGCAGGCCAAGGCCCCAGGGAAGTTTTATAGTCGGCAAACTCTGCCTGAATCTCTCGCCACGACCCATAGGGCTTCTTCGACAGCAGCATTTGGGTTTCGGTATAAATAATGTGCAGATCCATCTACAGAACCGTTTCTAGGGCTTGGGCAAAAGCCTCGGGAGCATCGAGCATCAGCCAGTGGCTAGTGTTGGGGATCGCTGTCGTTGGCAGCGATGGCCGCAGCACGTGCAAGCTCAGGGGCATCGCATTGGATGCAGCCAAAATGGCGTGGGCCTGAGCACCGGGTGAGGCCAGGTAGGTGTCGAGGGCAGCGGCGGCGGCAAAGGTAAACAACTCACGCCCAGTACCAACTAAAGCTGCCTTGGGCGTGCGATGCAGGCGAGCCAGAATGTTGGCCTGGGTTTCAGGGGTGCCGCCAGTCAAGGCATTACGGAAGGATTGCTCAAGCACCGATCGCCAATTTTCCCCGGCCATGGTCTGCTGCATCGGTGCCATCTCTGCCTCATACACCTCCGGTGGGCACTGGGTGCAGTCAATGGGCGGATCCACCAAAATGAGCTTGGCAATGCGGCGCGGTTGAGCGGCGGCGGCAGCGAGGGCAACGCAGCTACCGTAGCTGTGGCCAACCAAAAGGATGCTGTCTAGCTGCAACGCATCCATCACTGCAAACAGGGCATCGGCACAGGCGGCAGGGGAATAGTCATCGTTGGCTGGCGGCGTGGATGCACCGTGACCTGGTAGAGAAAGTGCGATCGCGCTTCTCTGCTGGGCCGTTTGCTCTAGCTGTGGTCGCCACAGATCGGCAGCGCAGGCCATACCGTGGATAAACACCGCTGGCAGCGCTGACGTTTCAGTAGCGGCATCAGCCACCAACACCTCAATACTGCCGGTAGCACTGGCAATAGTGATGGAACGCATGTTTCATTCCTCGTCTAGAACAGGTGAAGGCTTGGGGCAAGACAACCCCAAATGCCACGATTCTAGGCGATCGAGCTTTTTTCCATGTTTTGCTCTTCCGTTTTCGTTATTTAGCGCGCACGCTCTAGCGCTATTCGGCGAACATTTCGGCCAGAATTTTTAGCAGCATTCTTTGCTCACTGGGGCTGATTTGACCTAGGTGTTTGACCAGCCGGGCCTGATCGACCGTGCGAATTGGGTCTCAAACAATTTGGCTATTCTTACCCTCAAAACGGTCGGCAATGCGGGTGGGGTAGATACTACTCACCAGCGCCATCAAGAGAAGAAACAGCTGCCATGGATAGCTCTGCCGATCACTGCGCTTTGGGGCATTTGAAAAACTGTCTCTACTGACGATGCTGTGACGACAGACTCGCCTAAGTTTGACGTAGTTATTCACACCGTTAAGGAGTCAGCCGATGAGTTCTGTACAGCCGCCCTCTAGTCATAGTCAAGCCTGGGTCGTACAAACCTGGCTCGCCTTTGTGCTGTCGGTGAGCAGCCTGTCGCTGGGCATTTTTTGCCTGCCGGTAGATGCTTGGGTCAAGGGCTACATGGGCATGGGCACCCTGTTTGCCCTGGGGTCTACCGCCAGCCTCTCTAAAACGGTGCGCGACCTGCACGAAGCCAAGCAGGTCACCGCCCGCATCGACGAAGCCAAGGTTGAGAAATTGCTGGCCGAACACCACCCGCTGCGCTAGGGCTGTCATCAATTAGTCGCGTATGGCCCAAGAATCGAAGGTTACAGCCCCTAGCCTGTTGTCTGGGGCGGGCGTGGCAGGGCTTATCCTTCAAGGGTTTTGGTCGTAATTGATAACACGCCCTAGGGCGATCGCTCGTCGCAGGCAGCAAAGTAAAACCCCAGCAAAACCTCTCTAGAGTGCCACCGCTTAAACGATACGGCGCGAATAAACGCAATGTAGGACAGCGCCAGAGTCCCGAAAAATAGCGTCACCTGCTCAAAAGATGCCGCTCCCGTGCGCAGAATGTTGACCAAAAACACTCCGCTGAGGATCAGCAATCCAAACGAGAGGTTGCGGTACATGATGTGGGTGGCCTGGTACAGATCGGCGGTGATTAATGAGGGCCGGTTATTCTCTTTTAGGTAGGAGCAGACCCTCGAATAGAGATGATTCATCTTGGTGGGCAGGCCGACTTTGTCGTACAGCAGCAGCACTAGGCGGCTCTCAAAATCGAGGGTTTTGGGGTCAACATCGTTGGCCAGCCCTTGCAGCCACTCGCCCCTATCTAACAGAACTTCGACCGGGAAATAATGCAGATCGCGATCGCCTAAGTTGCAGAGCGCCAGAAAAAACTTCCAGGTTATGCCCTGTGCTAAACCACCTAAAAGATAGCTGGTAAACGCTAGGGCAATCACCACCTGAAGCGAGAAACCGGTTTGAATTAAACCGGCAAAGTCTTGCACGCTAATGGCCGGGTTGTAGAGCAAAAAGATCGCCAGTACAAGGGGCACACCCCCAAGGATGGCAGCGAAAAACTCGTACGGCCCCAGCGCAAACTTGAATAGATCCATAACCCCAGGGTGGCCAAATCAATGGCAGGCAGGCTTAGAAAAATCCCTCAAACGCCTCCAGCGCCTCGTCTTCGAGTACAGGGCCAACCACTTCAACCGGGCGCTTGCCATGCTTGAGCACCTCGCGGCTGGCCAGCGGTAGCTGAAAGGGAGACTCGCCCTGGAGACTGTAGAGGCGATCGCTGCCCAAGGCATACACCAGCCGCCCAATCCCGCTCCAAAAGATCGCCCCGGCGCACATGGGGCAGGGTTCGGTGCTGGCGTAGAGGGTGCAGTCTTTGAGGGTGTCTGGGCTGAGGCTTTTATCCATTTGGCGCAGCAGCACGGTTTCGGCATGGCCGGTGCAGTCTTGCTCGGTGATCTGATTGTTCTCGGCCTCGGCCAGCACTTGGCCTGAGGCATCGGCCAGCACGGCACCAAAGGGACGGTTACCGGCCTCGCGGGCGCTGCGGGAGAGGACGATCGCCCGCCGCACATGGCCCAAATCTTGCTCACTCACATTGCTCATTTGCCACGCTCCGATTGATTGCTCACCCATCATGCCACTAGACCGGGGGCTGCTTTAGAAAGCCGTTGGAATCTCAAAGCGATTGAGCGGCCGCCACTGGGCCTACGGCCTCCTCTGGCCCCAGCAAGGAAATGTAGGGGGTTTGGAAAAACTCTTGGGCCACAGCCTCGGCGTCGAGCACTGTCACTGCGGCCACCATGTCTTGAAACTCCTGGTCATACTCGACCCCGAGGCCAAGGATTTCGTACCAGCCTAGCAGTTGGGCAATCTGGGCGTTGGTCTGCTTACCCAGGGCGTACTGGCCCAGCAGCTTGTTTTTGGCAGATTGTAGTTCGTCATCGGTAAGTACCGTGTCTCTCAGGCGCTCGACCTCAAAGCGCAGCCCCTCAAGAGCCGTGGCGGTGTTTTCTGGGGCGGTGCCAATGTAGGCAACAAACTGTGACAGCCCCAGACGGGTAGGGTAAAAAGCCGACACGTCGTAGGCCAGTCCCCGCTTTTCGCGCAGCTCAACAAATAGGCGGCTAGAGAGGCCGTTGCCTAAATAGGTGTTGATCAGCTTGAGGGCGGCGTAGGCGGGGTGCTTAACCGGGGCCGCAGGATAGCCCACCATGACGATCGCCTGGTTGGTGTCTTGGGCCACCATAGAACAGGTAGCGGCGGCGGTTACAGCGGGCAGGGTGAGCGCCAGAGGAGAATCAGCGGGAGCCTGCCAGTCGCCCAGGGCCTGCTCTACCTGAGCCTGGGCAACCTCGGGGGTGATGCGCCCCACAATGGTGACCACCACGTTATCGGGGCGCATGTGCTGGCGGTGAAAGGTTAGCAGGTCTTGCTGGGTGATAGCCGCTACGGTCACCTCGTTGCCCACGCCGGGGCGACCGTAGGGGTGGTCGGCGTACATATCTTCCCGCAGCTGGTTGAAGGCGAGGGTAAAGGGCTGCTCCTGCATAGAGCGAATTTGTTGCAGGGTGAGCTTGCGCTCTAGCTCAATTTCATCGGCGGGGAAGCTGGGCTGGCGCAGGAGAGTGGCCGCCAGAGCAAAGATTTCGGGAAAGTCGGCGGAGACGGTTTTGAGGGTGATGACGCTGTAGTCGGCGGCGGCATCGGTACCCAGGCTGGCCCCGACTGACTCGACGGTTTCTGCGATCGCCATCGACGACAGGCTCTCAGTGCCCTTAGTCAGCAGCCCCATCAAAAAGCTCATCAGCCCCGCCTGGGAGGGGGCTTCAAAGGCACTCCCGGCGCGGATAAACATGCGCGCTGAAACAATGTCAGCCACCGGGTTTTCTAAGACTAAGACCGTGAGACCGTTGGCTAGGGTGGTGCGATGCAGGCGGGGTGCTTGAAGCAGGGAGACAGTCACAGGCAAAGGATGGAAAGAATAGAGGGTGCTGCAAAAAACTCAGTGAGCCAGTTTAACTATAGACCGCTGGGGCCTTAGTCTGCCCAGGGGGCCGCGATCGCCACCTAGGCAGGGCGCAGACTGGTAGACACGTAGCGAAGAGGAGTGAGGTATTGGGCGGCGAGCTGCTGGAGGTGATCGGTGGTGTAGCCCTGGAGGGTGGGCACGTAGGCCAAGCAGCGATCGGCGGCGGTCAGGGTGCCGTAGTAGCCGTAGAGCCCCGCCAGCTGACCCGGTGCCTCGGTAGAAAAAGCATAGTCGTTGCACAGCAGGCGCTGGGCCCGGGCTAGCTCGGCCTCGGTGACGGGCTGGGCCGCCAGCTCATCGAGGCGATCGCACACGATCGCCTCCACCCGATCGACATTCTCACCGTCTAGCCAGGCTTGCACCGTAAACAGGCTGCAATCGCGCTGAAGCGAGAACCCCGCGCCAATGTCTTGCACGAGCTGGCGGTCTTCACGCAGCTCGCGCACCAGGCGAGAACTGCGCCCCTCAGCCAAAATCGCGGCCAGTAGATCGAGCCCGTAGGCTGTTTCGAGCTGGTCAATGCCGGGGCCAAGCCAGGCCAAGGTCAGACGCGACTGCTCTAGGCGGGGCAGTCGCAGGGTTTCGCGACGCACCCCGCTCATGGTGGGCACTGGGGCGATCGCCGCAGGGGGGCAGGGGGGCGGGGCGGCAAAGCCCCGAAAGGCATGCTTTACCATCTCTACCGTCGGCTCTAGGGCAATGCCGCCGGCAATCACCACGGTCATTTTGTCGGGCTGGTAGTGGGCCTGGTGAAAGCAGCGCATCTCTTCGGGCGATCGCTGCCGCAAAATCTCTGCGGTGCCCAGCACCGGGCGACCGTAGGGATGATCTTGGTACACCAGCTCAGCCATGGCCTGGTAGCCCAGCCAGTCGGGGTCATCCTGGGCCTGGAGAATTTCTTCGAGCACTACCTGGCGCTCGCGGCCAAACTCATCGGCGGGGATCGCCGCGTGCAGCAGCAGGTCTGCCAGGTAGGGCAGCGTCTGGGGCAGCATGTCGGCGGCAATGGTGACGTAGTAGTGGGCGTAGTCGTGGCTGGTGGCCGCGTTGGTCATACCGCCCTGGGTCTCGATGGCGTAGTCAAACACCCCTGGCGGCAGCTGGTCGGTGCCCTTAAAAATCATGTGCTCTAAAAAGTGAGCCATGCCCGACCATGCTGCCGGTTCGGTAATTGCCCCGGCCCTCACCCACACATCGGCCACTACCACGGGCGTAGCCGCAATCTCCTGGTGAATCAGGGTCAGCCCATTTTCTAAACGAATCACACTGGCGGGGAAATTAACCGAATTCAACCGCTCTAGCCCTTACACAGACAGCAATAAACCTTGAGTCAACAATCTCCCATCTCGCTGGAAGCGAGCCCTTACCTGAGGTTGTGTCAAGCCAAGCTCAGGATCTAGGGTTTTCCCGCAGGCAGAACTCCACGTTCTGACTTAAGTGAGGGTTAACTCTTTCGTCAATACTAGCGCCCCAGTAGGCTAAATCACATTTTCTCAATTTTGAGAGTCCCAGAGTCAAAGGGAGCGGTTGGAGCATAGATAAGTGCAAAAGAACGGCTCCCCCACCCTATTGGGATGGAGGAGCCGCTAGAAATGCTAAGGGTTCCACCGCAGCGCCGTCTTACCTCAGTTTCCGACCTGGGAAAACCAGGTGGGTGCCTTGGCATTTGGCTTAAAGTTTCCGAGTGCAAGCTCGGTATACTGCCGCCGATGCAGCTTGGCTCCCGTTCGGAACAAACATAGATCGACAAACATTATTGGCAGTCACCAACGCCGTAGTGGAACTGTACCCATCATAACCAACAGCCTGGGGCAAACCGCAAGGGGAAAACCGACCTTGATTGACCCGTTATCCCTCATCGCTGTGATTTACTATGGCAGCACTGGGCTTGGCCAATGCCCTCAGTTCGTGATTCCTTCCCGATTGCTCCTATGGTTCCTGACGACTCTGACCTCGCTGCGATGACAGACTCTACCGCTGACTTAGGTATGGTTGTGCCGCCTGTTTCCCCAGTGGATGCCTCTGCTGAGGGTGCGTCTACAGGGGAGGGCAATGCAACGGATAGTAATGCAGCGGATAGTTCAGAGGACTTGCCCGCCCCCGCCTTGCCTGCGCCGCCCATTGACCCCCGCACCCAGCTGCGACTGCGCAGTGAGGGCATTTACCTGACGCTGCTCATGCCCAACCCTGGGCAGGGCGAAGGCGAAGGCGGTGCCCTGGCCTGGGGTGAGCTATTGCAGCAGTTTAAGCAGCGGCTGACCGGGGGCGAACCCTTTTGGCAACCCAATACGGTGGTGCACCTGGCCGCAGGCGATCGCCTGCTCGATGCCCGCCAGCTCCAGGAGTTAGAAGACCTGCTCACCGCCGCCCAGCTCAAGCTCAAGCGGGTGGCCACCAGCCGCCGCCAGACGGCGATCGCCGCCGTCACCGTGGGTTTCTCTGTCGATCAGCTAGAGGCCAAAGATACCCTGGTGCAGTCGCCTCCGGCCCCCGGCCAACCCCTAGCAGAACCCCTATACCTGCAAACCACGGTGCGATCGGGCACCGAGATTCGCCATCCCGGCACAATTGTGGTGCTGGGGGATGCCAACCCCGGTAGCTCCCTGGTGGCCGAGGGTGACATTTTGGTTTGGGGTCGGCTGCGGGGGACGGCCCACGCTGGCTCGGGGGGCGATCGCGATCGCTACATCATGGCCCTGCAAATGCAGCCCACCCAGCTCCGTCTGGCCGACCTGGTAGCCCGTGCCCCCGACGGCCCCACCAGCCAGTACCTACCTGAGGTAGCCTACGTGAGCGACAACGCCATTCGCATTGCCCAGGCCCAAGCCTTTGCGCGGCAAAACTTCGACGCTACCCTGGGCCAGGGGGCGCAGCTGACCGCCGCGTTTAAGAGTTAGCCAGGTCGCCAATCTAGACTTCTAAGGCTGCCCTACCTCTGCGGAGGGCGCGATCGCTGGTACAGCCTTTGCCGAGGGGCAGAGATCGGCCAGGCCACAAATACCACACTGGGGGTTGCGGGCGTTACACACCGCCCGCCCGTGGTACACCAGGCGAATCGACCAGTTCTCCCAGTCGGGCTGGGGCAGGAGCTTCATCAGGTCGCGCTCGATCTTGACCGGGTCGGCGTGTTTGGTCAGCCCTAAAAGGTTGGTGATGCGCTTGACGTGGGTGTCGACGGTCACCCCGCCATTGATGCCAAAGCCGTGGGCCAGCACGACGTTGGCGGTTTTGCGGGCCACACCGGGCAGGGTCACCAGATCCTCCATGCGGGAGGGGACTTCACCGCTGTACTCGGTGATGATCCGCTGGCAGGCGGCGCGAATATTCTTAGCCTTGTTGCGGTAAAAGCCGGTAGATTTTACCAGCCGCTCTAGGTCGGTGATGTCGGCCTCGGCGAAGGCGTAGACATCGGGGTAGGCCGCAAACAGCGCAGGCGTCACCAGGTTGACCCGTTCATCGGTACATTGGGCCGCCAGCATCGTGGCGATCATCAGCTGCAGGGGGTTCTCAAAGTCGAGGGAGCAGGGAGCCTCAGGGTAGAGACGTTTGAGACGAGTCAGAACCTCAAGCGCCCGCTGTTTTTTAGAGGCTCGCCGCTGGTTGGGCATAGGGGAAATTAACGTAGGTTTTGGAAAATTTCGAGCTGGGTGGTGTCGCGCACGATTAGAAACACGCCCAACCCCAACAGCAGCACTAGGCCTGTTTGCATGACGTTTTCTTGAATGCGCTCGGGCAGGGGCTTGCCACCGCGCAGAGCCTCAATCATTAAAAACGCCAGCTGACCACCATCTAGCGCTGGCAACGGCAGAATATTGATGATCGCCAAATTAATGCTGATGATGGCGGTGAAAGGAAACAGCATGGCCGCGCTATTTTTAGCAAGACCAGCTCCCTGCTCGACAATTTTGACCGGCCCGGCCACCTGGCTGGCCATTTCACCAAAGTTAGTGATTAGCTGCGCAAAGCCCTTCACTGTGCGCACCAGCGTGTCTTGAAACTGCTGCGCTGCCAGGGAAAACACTTCGAAGGGGTTGTTGGGGCGGCGATAGCCAAAGTCGCCGTTGGGCTGGAGCTGCACGCCAATCACCGCCGAACCGTCGGGGCCAATCTCAGGGGTGACGACCACATCGAGCTGGCGATCGCCCCGCTGCACCGTCAGATCTACCGCTTGGTTAGGGCTGTCTTTGATCAGCTGAATGAACCCTGGAATGGTTTCTTCGCCAGCGCCCAGGGGTTCGCCATTGGCCGCCACCAGCACATCGCCAGAGCGAATGCCCGCCTGGCCCGCCGGGGAGCTTTCAGAGATCACCTGGGGCACCAAAATGCCGGGCTGGGGGTCAAAGGTTTCGGGAATGCCCACAGCGCTAAACTGGGCCACAAACACCAGGTAGGCAAACACCAGGTTGGCAATCACCCCGGCGCTGATGACGATCGCGCGATCGAGAATCGGGCGATTTTTTAGCAGGTCAGGATCGTTTTGGGGAATGTCGCTGTCGGGGTCGTCGTCGGGAAAGCCCACAAACCCACCCAGGGGAATGGCGCGAAGAGAATACTCGGTCTCAGCCCCCTGGTACTTGAGCAGGATGGGGCCAAAGCCAATGGCAAAGCGATTGACGTGAATGCCCTGGAGCCGAGCGGCCATAAAGTGCCCCGCTTCGTGGACGGCAACTAATAGGGCAATGACCGCGATCGCAGCTAAAACCGACATAGACAAACCCGTTAGGTTAAGAACAGTTTCCCTATTCTAGCGTTGCTTCTTGTCTCCCACGGTTGGGATCATCAGCGCAGGCCTATTCTCAGCCTTTTGATTAGCTGGCGAGCTGCACACCGCTGGGGGCAAACTGAGCCGTCCACACCCCGAGATCGGAGTCGGGCAGCGCCGATCGCAGCTGGGCCGCCAATTCCTCCGCCTGGGCTTCAGACTCCGCCAGGGTAAACACTGAGGGGCCAGAGCCCGACATCAGGGTGCCCAGGCCGCCCAGGTCAGCCATAGCGGCTTTGAGGGCAGCGGTTTTGGGGTGGGCGGGCAGCACAACTTTCTCAAAATCGTTGTAGAGATGCTGGGCCAAATCGTTGGCATCCCGCCGGGCTACGGCCCTCACTATGCCACCCGATCGCACCTCTGCCTGCCGCGTCTGCCAGCCTTGGGCATCGGCCAGGTAGGTATCACCGTACTCAGCTCGATAGGTCTTGTAGGCCCAAGGGGTCGAGACAAATTCAGACTCGTACTTGGCGATCACCAGGTACAGGCTGTCGATACCGGGTAATGGATCCAGCTGTTCGCCGCGTCCGGTGGCGATCGCCGTACCGCCAGACACGCAGAAGGGCACATCTGACCCCAGCTCGGCCCCCAGGGCTTGCAGCTCGCCCTGGGCCAGGCCCAAGTTCCACAGCAGGTCTAGCCCCACCAGCACGGCGGCGGCGTTAGATGACCCCCCCGCCAGCCCCGCCCCCACCGGAATCTGCTTTTCGATGGTGATTTCTACCCCCCCCAGTTTGGCCATGACGCCGGGAAATCGCTCTACCATCAGGGCCGCTGCCCGGTAGGCCAGATTAGTCTCATCGGCAGGCACCAGAGGATGGTTGCAGCGCAGGCGAATCTCGTCAACGCCAATGCTGCGAACCGTGATGCGATCGCACAAACTCACGCTCTGCATCACCATGATCAACTCGTGAAAACCGTCGGGGCGGCTGCCCACAATTTCGAGATAGAGATTGATCTTGGCGGCGGCCAGCAGCGAGTAAAGGCGCATAGAACATCAGGGTGATTGCTTCAGGATTGTATTACTCAGCGCCACCCACTGCTCAACGCTGAGGTCTTCACCCCGGGCGGTGGGCTCGATGCCCAGGGTTGTCATCATCGCCTCCAGGTCGTCGCGTTCTACCACACCCTTGAGGTTGTTGCGCAGCATTTTGCGCTTGCTGCCAAAGCCCAGCTTGACCAATCGCTCAAAGCCCACCAGGTCATTGGCGGCAAGAGCGGGCGGGCGAGGGGTGAGTTTCACCACCGCCGAGTCAACCTGGGGCGGCGGCTGAAAGGCGCGGGCGGGCACTGGGCAAACCAGCTCACAATCGGCTAAATACTGCACCCGTACCGATAGGGCACCAAAGGCTTTGCGGCCTGGACGCGCGTAGAGCCGTTCGGCCACTTCTTTCTGCACCAGCAGCACAATGCTGTCGTAGGGTTTGGGGTTTGGAGCCGAAAGTGTGCCCAGCAGCTTTTCTAAAATCGGCCCGGTGATGTAGTAAGGAATGTTGGCCACCACCTTGTTGGGCAGGCCAAAGTCAAAGTGTTTGTCCCGCGAGACGGCAGCAATATCTAGCTCAAGAATATCGCTCGGCACCAGGCGAAAATTATCGTGCTTGGCAAACTGCTGGTTGAGCTTGCGCACCAGGTCGCGATCGATTTCTACCGCGATTACAGCGTTGGCCAGGGGCAGCAGCCAGCGGGTTAACGCTCCGGTGCCAGGGCCAATTTCTAAGATGGTGTCTTGGCGAGTGACAGCGGCAGCCTCCAGCATGCGGTGGAGCACCTTCTCATCGGTGAGCCAGTGCTGACCAAAGCGCTTGCGGGTGGGTTGAGAAAACATTTTTGTCTGATGAACAACTGGTCTAACAGGTTAGGTTTAATCTTCACCATTTAACTCAAACAGGGACGGTAGGTCGCGATACCCGCTGATAATTCTAACAATCTCTAACTCGATCAATTACAGCGTTACCGCCGAGCCCTTCACCGCGATCTAACTGATTTGATCCAATAGCAATCTAATCTGATCCAATAGCTTTTTTTGCCGTGCATCTTGTAGCCATTGCTGATAATGCTGCTCTCGTTTTTCTAGCAAGTGAAGTGCGGCTTCTAAAGCTTTACTGGCATTTTGAAATCGGCCTGTATCCACCAGCCGTTGTAGGAGAGCCTGTTAGGAGGACGTGAGGAACGCAGGCATAAGTGCTTAGCTCTATCTATAGCAGTGATCATAGTAGGCTAATCTTGCCGAGGGGCAGAAATCAGCACATTATTGTTTAAGTCAATAACCAGGACAAAAGCTTCAGTTCCTTCAAAGATCTACTCTTCACTTTCTAGTTACCTTTGACAGCGCTAAGAGCGTTGAGAGTTGTGAAGAATAACTGTATGTCAAAGCTCTCTATCTTCCTGACTTGCGGAGTGCTTCACAACCTAATAATCCCAAAAGACCACAACAGCACTGACTAATTAGCTCTCCTTCCCCCCCCGGCCCAATAACTTCACTTGAATATGAGCGAGATGCGATACTACAGTCCCTAAACCTTCCTCTAGCAAGAAGAATAGATTCAAACATACTTTTGTCGGAAAGAGTATTCTTCACATACTCCGAGCAAGAAGCTCCGCCGTGCAAAATTCGATGCGCACATGAGTATCCCTTCATTGGTGAAATATATCGCTGATAACCACCAATAATGGCTATAGAAGCTGAGCGCAACACCCTATCCAAAAACGAGAGAAAGCTATTTCTTCCCTTGCTTCTTCTTGGAAATCTTTTTACTTCACGGCTTTCGCCTATCATTAAATACGATTTTTCTGAAATTTTTCTAGAATAATTCATTATTCAAATCCACAAATCTCTATAGCAAATGACAAGTGAATCAAGCAATCCTCTACTGCCTATTACATGCACGTCTTAATCAAGCACTAACCTTGCGTCATGAAAACATCTGCCCATAGCAAAGTGCAGACATCATCAGTTTTTTTGTCCTTGGTAGGCTGCATTTTTCCTATAATCGCACCAGTGCTAGCAACATATTCTCCAGTGAATCCCATGGCTGCACCATGACAGCATTCACCCAAATATTCAACTTCCCAACTAACATCTTGACCTTGTATTGAGCCATATATCAATGTTTCATCTTCACCAACACAAGCTCTAGAGCTTCCATCCGATAAATATCCTGTAAGTTCGTTACCTTCTTGCTTTATGTAAGCAACGAAACTGTAGCTCTCTCTCCTTAAGGAGTCACCACCCCAAGTATCTCTCTTAACATCTATGTCTAAATTCCAAAAACCACTTATATCTTTTTGTGTAAGCTCAGGAGGATTTTGAGGCGTAGAAGAAGGTGCCAAAGCTTCTTCTACCTCCTCCAAGTAAATTGGAAACGTCCTCTTTTCATCAGCCCGTAAATTCAGAATTTCTCTGCGGGCTTTGAATCCATCTTTGTTAAGAGTTACTTCGATATCGTTTCTCCTAGGAACTGTGATGACTACATAACCATTGTCATCAGTTTTTCTGGAAGTAGGTGCGCCATCAAACACAAATGTGACTTGAACATCTTTGATGCCTTCATCGTCTGCATTACGAACAATAAACTCAACATCGATTTCTTCTGGCTGTTGAACTGGTTGCTCAACGACTGGATCAGAACTATTATTAAAAACTAGCCTTTGCCATAGGTCTGGGAAAATTACATTAGCCCCAAAAGCAGTTGCCAAAGTTGCTACAGTAGTAATAATAATTGCAGTGCGATTTTGAGCCATTTTCAATACTCTTCACGGAGTCTTTAATTTAGACAAATTGATTTTGACTAAAACGTTCCTATCGATGTGGCATTTTTATCAGTTTGGAAGCAAATTGATTTCGGCTGATCAGCCTATGCTCACTCTCTAGCGACTTTCCATGTGCTAACAACTCCTATACAGGAAAAAGCAGAGCCTAGGCTCTGCTTTCTTAGAGTAATAATTTCTAACCATACACCAGTGTAATGAAACTATCAACTCTTGAGAGCCGTCTTAATACCCTCAGCTGCGCTTTGCATAATCTTTCCAGCCTTTTCTCTTTGAGAAGGGTTCTTGCTGGTGCTTGCAACAGCAGCAAGAACCCACTGCGCTGAAAAGCTTGCTAGAGCAACACCCTTAAGCACTTTGCTTGTGTTCACAACTTTACTTCCCTTGCATCACGCCGAAACTACCCAGACATCTATGATTATTAAAACAAAATCACGCCAGTGCGTGAATAGAAACCGTTCGCCCCCAAAGCACAACCTCTTAAAAACCAATTCCTCTGCCCAAAACCAAGAAGTGCATCACTCAAGGATCTATACCTGCCGGGCTATTCACTAGCAATGCTTATGGTTGGCAGAGTAATAATCTAACTCGATCGCCGGAAACTGGTAGATACATTTGCTACTATCACCCTGCTCCGTAGCATGCTGAACAGACCAGAATTATATTTACTTTCGATCGATATACAGATTACCCTGAATTCTCATCATCATGGTACTTCATCTAGGCTTTGAGGTCAACAAAGCCTAGGTGAGCCACAGGGGTAGACACACACCATATAGGAAATCTCAATTTCTTGTAGGAAAAAGCTTAAGGATTTTCAAAGGAGTATGTATTTGCCCTGGGACGGAAATCAGTTTTTCTTTAGCCAAAGCACAGAGTTTTGGCCTACTGCATAGAAACACGGTTTTCTGGGTTAACCTTCTACCCCTCGCTGATTAATCGCAGCAGTTGCTCGGTGGAGATCTTGCCGCTCATGTCGGTGCCCTCTAGCAGGCTGTCGGCCAGATCGCGCTTTTGCTTGTGCAGATCGACAATCTTTTCTTCGATGGTGTTTTTGGCCACCAGGCGATAGATGGTGACCGGGCGCAGCTGGCCGATGCGGTGGGCGCGATCGCTGGCCTGATCCTCCACCGCCGGGTTCCACCACGGGTCCATGTGGATCACGTAATCCGCCGCCGTTAGATTCAACCCGGTGCCCCCGGCTTTGAGGCTGATGAGAAACACGTCGCCTTCGCCCGCCTGAAAGGCATCGACCCGCTTTTTGCGATCCTTGGCGGGGGTGCTACCGTCGAGGTACTGGTAGCTGATGTTCTGACCGTCGAGGAACTCGCGCAGAATGCTCAGGTGATCGACGAATTGGCTGAAGACCAGGGCCTTGTGGTTGTTCTCCAGCAGTTCTTCCAGCACTTCGCCAAAGGCTTCGAGCTTGGCGCTGGGCAGGGCGGTGGTGCCTTTGACCAGGCGGGTGTTGCAGCAGGCGCGGCGCAGCTTCATGATTTCGGCCAGCACTTGCAGGTGTTTGGTGCCCGACTCGATGGTGGGGTCGGCCAGTTTTTCCACGGCTTCTCGTCGCAGGGCTTCGTAGAAGGCCATCTCCTGGGCACTGAGTTCGACCTGAAGGGTAACTTCGGTGCGGGCGGGCAGTTCGTCGAGCACCTGGGTTTTGGTGCGCCGCAGAATGAAGGGCTGGATCAGTTTTTTCAGGCGGTTGCGGGCCGCTTTGTCCTGGTTGCGCTCGATCGCATTGGCAAACCGGGTGCTGAACTGATCCTGCGACCCCAGCAGGCCGGGATTGATGAAGCGAAACAGGTTCCACAGCTCGCCCAGGTGGTTTTCGATCGGGGTGCCAGTGGTGAGAATTTTGAAGCCGCCCTGGAGCTTCATCGCCGCTTTCGATCGCTTGGTGGCGGAGTTTTTAATCGCCTGGGCTTCGTCGAGCACAATGGTCTGCCACTCGACCTTGGCCAGCATATCGGCCACGTCGTCCTGTTGCAGCAGGCCGTAGCTGCACACCAGTAGGTCAAAGGGTTGGAGGTTGTCCAGGACTTTTTGGCGATCGCCGCTGCCAAACTGCATCGGGTTCAGCGTCGGGGCAAACTTCTCAGCCTCGCTGAGCCAGTTCATGCACACCGAGGTGGGAGCAATAATTAGCGTTGGCCCCTCGGGGGCGCGGGTGAGAATCAGCGCCAGGGCTTGCAGGGTTTTGCCCAGGCCCATGTCGTCCGCCAGGCAGGCCCCTACGCCCCAGTGGGCCAGCCGCGCCAGCCAGCTAAAGCCCTCAACCTGGTAGTCGCGCAGCTCGGCCTGCAAGGTGGAGGGCAGCTCGGGCTTGAGATCTTTAGCTTCTTTCAGCCGCTTGAGATGATCTTTCCAGTGCTTGTCGGTCTTGAGCTGGCCCACTTCATCCATCCAGTCCTCCATCGCCAGCGAGGCCAGGGGATGGAAGCGCACACCGTCGCCGCTAGTTTCGGAGTAGGCGCGCAGATCGTCGAGGCGCTTGCGAAACTCCTGGGTGAGGGCGAGAAACTGGCCGTCGGCCAGCTTCACAAACCGACCGGGGGAGGCGTCGAGCAGCTCCATCAGCTGCTTCATGCCCATCACTTCGTCGTCGCTAATTTGCAGCTCGCCGCTGGCGGCAAACCAGTCGCGCTGCCGCTGAATCTGGATCTTGAAATTGCTGAGGCTGACCCGGTTGGCGATGCGTATTTTTTCGCCCTCGGGCCATTCCACCACCGCCTGGTCGCCCACGTCTTGAATCTCTAGAATCAGCTCCAGGCAGTCTTCGGGGTCGTCGATCAGCCATTCCCCGGCGGTATCTTCTAAACGTTGCAGGGTGGGGCAGGCTTTTTCGAGAGCGCGGGCGAGTTTCTTTTCTTCTTTGAGGTTGCGGTGGGTTTGCAGGCGCTTACCGTCAATTTCGGCGATCACCATTTCGCCACCCGTGCCGGGGCGGTAGTAGGGACCGTCGTCGCCAAAGGGCCGGGTGAGTAGAGAAACCTTGAGCCCTTCGCCTGCGGGCAGCAGGTGCAGGTGGGGCTGGGGCACGGCTGCCACCGTTTCGGCATCGGCCACGCCGCCGCCAATGTCAGAATGCACGGTGACTAGCCCAGCCACAGCGTTGATGGCGGCGAGCACCTGATCTTTAGCGTTTTCGGGCACTTCGAGGGCATTTTTTGGCCCCAGCACCTCGGCAATGCGGTGGTGCTGGGGGGTAAACTCGATCACCTTGAGGCGGGTGGGGGTTTCTTTGATGAGGGCGATCGCCTGTTTGCCCTCCACCGCTGGGGTCAGCGAGATCGCCAGCTTGCCTGCTTTAGTCTGGCGCACCATGAGGGCGGGTTCCCCTTTCACCACCTCGACCGTAGTTGTGGAAGCATCTTCCCAAAACACCAGGGGGTGGCCCACCAGCGCCAGCAGCGCCGGGGCCGGAAAGCGGTAATTGTCGTAGCCGTAGCCGTAGGGGTCGTGGGTCAGGTGGGAGCAGACCTCGCGATCCTGGGTCGTCAGGTAGTTGAAGCTAGCAATCTCGGTTTTGAGGCGGCGCAGGGCGATCGCGCGGCCTTTGCTCCAGCCGCCCTTGACGCTGATCTTTTGCTCCTTGGGCTGGAGCTGCCAGTTTTGCTCAGAGTAGTAGGTGATAAACCAGGCCAGGCGATAGTCGCTGGCGGCGGGGGCCTTAGCCTGCTGGGAAGGCGTTGTGGGGCTGAGGCCGATCAGCGCCGTGAGCGACAGTTCCCAGGGCTGTTTGGGTTTGAGAATATCCACCAGGGGCGCAATGCCGGTTTTTTCGCGCAGGGCTTTGGCTTTAGGGCTGTAGGTGTTGTCGCCCAGGCGCAGCAGCAGGGTGGCGGCTTCGAGGGCCAGCCAGTCGTAACCAGAGTCGGCGGCGGCCTGGTAAAATGCCTGGGTCATTCTGGGCAGACGCTCCTGGGCGTTTTCCACATCCACCCAGTAGAGGCAGATCATGTCGATCAGCACCTCAATGCTGGTGTTGTTGTCGAGGTCGCTGACGGGGGTGTTGGTGAGGTAGCGCTTGGCGGTAGTGTTGCCCTGGAGCGTCTGGGCCACCTTCTCCAGGCAGTTGTAGATCACGCTCAGCCCGTGGCGGTGGGCCTGCTCGGCGATGATGTGGGCATAGCCCTCGGCCTCTTTTAGGCTGGCGGGGGAGCCCTCTTGCAGCAGCCCCAGGGGCAAAAAGATGCCGGGCAGATTGTCGAAGTAGATCTTGCGCTTGCCGGTGTCTTTTTTCAGCAGTTTGAGGGCGACGCGGCCATCTTCGACGGTTTGGGGGTAGTTGCCTCGCAGACCATCAAGCCAGCTCTGGTACAGCAATTGCTCAATCGGGTCGTCTTTGGCGTAGCGCTCTAGGGCGGTGTCGGCCTCTGCCAGTCGGCCCCGAACCATGAGTTGCTCGATCCAGATACTTTTGAGGCGATCGCTGGCGGTAGAGTTGGACTGGCTGCACTCGTCGTGGAGCAGCTCAAAAAAGTGATCGTTGGGAACGAGGTCGGTAAAGGAACTGCGGCAGAGATTGCCCAGGACGGCTTCGTACAGCTCGGGAACCCGTTTGAGGGTGAGAAACCAGTCGCGATCGAAGGGGTTGTCGCAAATCAGCGCATAGACTTCTGAAATGGCGATGCGGCCAGCATTGTAGGGGTTGCTGTAGAAGCTCTCGAACTGCTTTTTGACAAATTTCCAGTCGTAGCGGTAGACACCGATGCGCACCTCGCGCAGGAACTCGTCAGCGTTAGAAAAGAGCAGTAGGTCTTTATTCCAACCGTGGGTGCGAATGGGCATGGCTGCTTCGATCGCAGTTACCATCGGCTCAAAGCGGCCCTGGGCCACGGCATCGCGGGTCAGCAACTCGGTGATTAGGGGGTGGCTATGGTTGCCCTGGCTGCCCGCCGACGCGATCAACCCCTTGCGCGACAGCCGCGTGAGCAAGGGGTTCACCTGATTGATGCTGGTCAAGTTTTTCTGAACGATTTTCAGGTAGCGATTGCAGATGTCTACCAGCCTGGCTTTGGCCACAGGGGCGTAGATCAGCGAAAGCAGCTGCAACAGTTCCTTCTCCTCGGGAGAGAGCTGCTGATAGGCCTTCATTAATAGATCGCGCTGGGCGGCGGTTTTGTTGAGGGCGGGCATGGGGCGATCGCAGTAGCTGCTCATCAAGTGGAATTGTATCGGGCATTGCCTATCCACGATGTTATTGCGGCACTCAATCGGCTCTGACCGCCATCGCAATAGGCGATCTTTATTGACAACTTGTTGCATTAGCAGCAGAGGTTGGGTATCTTAGTAATAACGAAAGTCAATAACGATAGAAGTCGATGTCCCTAGGGCTCGCGTTTAGAAATTCTTGATATATCACTGCAATGCCTGTCGGCTATGGGTTGTAGGTACTTCTCAAGCTCATAGAATTGCGATCGCAGTGGTTTAGTTCAGAGCAAGTTTCAATAAGCCTAGGCCGATCGCGGTCACTACTATGGAGAGTCAGTCGAGTTAATATGCACGCTTTAACACCCAACGCCCTAGGGGCAGCCCAGGAGCCCGATCAGAGCCCCCTTGTCATTGCCATGGCTGAGCTAGACCCCATTGGCCGATGGGTCGTCTACCGTCGGCTACAAGACCTGGGCCTGACCTGCCGCTACGGGCGTAGCCATCCTCTCACCGTTGCTATCTCTACCCCCACTGATGCGCTGCTGGTGTGGAGCGTGGTGCAAACGGCCACCCGGTCTAAGCCAGCCCTGACTGACCATCTAGATCGCTGCTGGCAGCAGAGGAGCCCACGATGAAGACCATCTCCGCCCCCGCTCTAGCAGAGCTTGGCCCCACCAAACCCACGGGGCAAGTGCTCAAGGGCCAGTACGCCGGGGTCTACCGCTCTGACAAGGGCAAAATTAAAGGCCTAGTGCTACAGGTCGGCCCTGACGAATACATCATTAAACTGCCGAAATATCTGCGGCCTATGCTGGTGCGCGAGCTGGCACCGGGTGAATTTATTCAGGTCTGGGCGTATCTAGAGGGCGATCGCTGGCGGGCCGTGAACATCTTGCCCCTACCCGACTGCGAGGCCAAAGCGCTGCGGCAGCAGTGGGGTGACCTTGCCCCCGTTGCAGACCTGGCTCAACCCAAGCAAAAACGGGTGTGCATTGAAGTGTGCAGCAAAGGCACCTGCTTTAAGCAGGGCGGTCGCCAAATTTACCACGCTCTGCAAGCGGCCGTAGACAGCAACCCCGATCTAGCCCATGTCTCAGTCAAGGCTACGGGCTGCATGAAAGACTGCAAACACGGGCCAAACCTGCGCCTGCCCAATGGCCAAATGCTGCACCGAGCCAGCCCCACCGAGGCTTTGGCACGGCTAGATGCCAAGCGATGAGTGCCGAGGCGTTTGACCCCCAGCGGTGGGATCACTGGCTGGTGATTGTGGTCTTTGTGGCGCTGTCAAGCTGGATTATCTGGACGGTGTATCTCGATTCGTAGGGGCCGTAGGGGTGAGAGTGAGCGATTTTTTGAGAAAGAACTCTCTAGGTGATAGAAAAGCCTTGGCACGACCGATTCCAGGGTTCTTGCTGTGGATAGACCAAGACGCTTGTCTACCCCCAAAAGAACCCTGGAATCTAGCCCTGCACCAGAGCTACCAGCCCAGTTTGAGGCTGTCGGGAGTGAGGAAGTGATCCAGATGGTAGGCTCGCTCTTCGGTTTTCAGCAGAATCTGCTCGTAGAGGTAGCGGGTGGCGCGATCGCCCAAACTCTCGGCCTGAGCCGCCAGCCGACGAATCAACTCGATCAGCGACTGCTCGGCCTTGAGGTCGTGGTCGATCATGATGCGGCAGCGGTAGGTGTCGTCGCCCTCCATATCGAAGCAGCACAGCTCAGCCAATTTGCCAAAGCTCAGAGGCGGCACACCCCCCAGCCCGTGCAGGCGTTCGCCCACCTCGTGGGCATGGCCTTTGGCGGCATCGTAGCTTTCCTCAAAATAGTCGTGGAGCATGTGGTACTCCGAACCCTCGACCACAAAGTGGTGCTTTTGGTACTGCAACGACAGAGCCACAAAGCTGGCGTAGACCGTCGCCAGCCCATCAACGATGGGCTCTGTAACCGACTTCTCCAGCAAAATTGGGTTGTCTGCCACCTCCCCGTAGGTTTGCAGCAGTGTTTCGGTAATAGGCATAAGCATCCCCCGTTGTCGTAATAAAAACAGCCCTAGGCCGCCCCCTGAGCCTACCGTATTTTTTTGAATCTAGCGAATAACTTTAGTTGTCTAAAACCTATAGAAAACTACAAAAAATGATCCTCAATGTGAATATCGAAAATGGTTTTCAATAGCGTCATTTTTCTATATCGAAAATGGTTTTCGATAGGTCAAGACTCTATATCGAAAGCGACTTTCAACAAAAGCTGCTAGAGGTAAAAAGCTTGATGCGATTTCCATAGCAATCGTTTCGCGAATTGCCCCCAAGTCCTTCTCCAGTATGCCCTTCGCCAGATGACAACGCTGTGATTGATATGACCAACATCACTGCCTTTTTTAACCGCCCCCAAAAGACAATGGATCAAGACCCAGCGCTACCCGGCTTCAATCCAGAGCCTGAACGGCTCAAAACTGCTCTCAATAAAGAGGGGTTTCGGTTTACCAGCCAGCGGCAAAAAATTCTCGATCTACTTCAGTCTTCTGCCGTGGGGCATCATCTCAGTGCTGAAGAAATTCATCAGCAGTTAGTCGAGCAGGGCGAAAAAATTAGCTTCTCCACCATTTACCGAGCGCTGCACGTGATGGTGCAGTTGGGGCTGTTGCAAGAGCTAGAGCTAGCCGAAGGCAGAAAGTATTATGAACTCAACACCCCCTTTATGAATCAGCACCACCACCTGGTGTGCGTCGACTGCGGCAATGTGGAAGAGTTTGAAGACGCCATCATGGGTCAGGTGGGCCGCAGCGAGAGCCAGTCACGAGGATTTTCGTTGCTGAACTGTCAGTTTACGGTCTACGGCATCTGCCCTAGCTGCCAGGCTCTGCTGGGCTAAGTGCCACTAGTAGCACAGCCGGTGTGCCGACATCGGCTACTATCGCGAATGCCCAATGGTCTGATCTAGGAGTACAGCCAAACCTAACGTTACCCATCCAAAATTGGCTAGGCTAACTGCGCCCTGACCTCAAAGTCTAGTTGAGGTCTTCATGGATGCAGAGAAAGTTGCCCTCTGTATCTTTAAACCAGGCGGCTTTTTCAGAACCCAGCACACAAACATGGTTGACGGTCTGCAACTCTGGAAAGTCGTACTCTTCAAAAACAACGCCGCGTTGTTCAAGCTCTTGAATTTCTGACTCGATATGGTCAACCTGAAAACTAATCGCGGTATGGTCAGCTTTAGTGCCTGATGCTTGCGGGAAAAGCGCAATCAAGGCTCCGGTACCACACCCATACACAAATTTGCCGTCTGGTCTCAATCCTTGGGGTTTTAGGCCTAGCTTATCTTCATAAAAGCGTCTGGCACGATCTAAATCGACAACGGGCAACATCGTGGTAATAGGAGAGTTTGTTAGCATGGCTGCCTCCTTTAAAGGTGCGATGGTCAAAGACCGGCCCAGAGGGCGATCGCGGTTACTCTAACTGAACTCCTCAACCCTATAAAAAATGCTATGGCCCAATGCGCCGTAACTCCCAATTCCACGATATCGAATCAGCCCAAGCAAGCGCCCTACACACCAGAAGGAAGCACCAATTCTTAACGATTCCCGCAGGGCAAGCGGTCTCGTCGAGCATCTGATCTCAGCTATAGCCACAGACGGCAGGGAAATGCTTGAACGGCAGGTCGGTTTCAATTGCAGCCTCTTGGCAGGCTGGCTGATATAGCTCCTCCAACCAGTCCTGGATCAAGCCTCTCCGCCGCTATTCCTCTGCCCTTGCCTCTACCCAGGGCGCAATATCGTACTCAGCGGGTGCACCGCTACAGATAACGCCACTATTGCAGCAAAACTCGGCCATCGGCTTCGATGATGACGCTGCGGTTGCTGGGTTCGCTAGGGGCGCTAAACACCTCCACCCGCAGGGTATTGGGGGCGGGGCGATGGAGTCGGGCGCGCACGGGCAGCCGCTCCTGAGACCAGAAAAAGAATGATGGGTTGGGCTGGGCTGTCCAGCCGATCTGCATTTCTACGGTGTTGCCGGTGTAGAGCAACCGGGGGCCGAGCATTGGGGGCTGCTCTAGGCTGAGGGGGCGGCTGCCGACATTGACTACCTGCACGGTGATGCGATCGCCCGGCGTAAACTGAATTTGACCTGACCCGCAGTTAGCGGTGCAGGGGGCCGCCAGGGCAGTAGGGATGGCCCATAGCCAGGCCGCCAGAGCCAGCAAACATCCGACCGGCAGTAGTTTTGCCACAGAGACTTTCCTCTCACAACAGATCTTTTGTAGCCGCTGGGGGAGTGCCTGAGGCGATGTCTACACATCTTGTAGGAAATATTTTTGGGGAATGCCGGGGGTCTAGAGAACTTAGCCCTACCGGGGCGAGACATACCCCATGTCGTCGATCTCTAGAGCTGTCTCAGGAAAGTCTTGCCGGGTCAACCGGCGCACCAGCACTACCCCACCAAAGTGGTCATCGCGGTAGGGCACGCCGTTTTTGTCTAGGGCCACCGGAATGATGCGCCCGCCCACAAAGTTGCCCTGGGCGTCGAGGTCGGTCTGTAAAATCAGCGAGGTGCCCAGGGGACCAACCGTAGAAAGGCTGCGATAGCCGACGAAGTTGCCCAGCGAATAGGCAATCAGCTTGTTGTTGTAAAGCTCTAGGGCGCGGGGCACGTGGGGGCCGTGGCCCAGCACCAGGTCGGCCCCGTGGTCGATAACGCTGCGCGAAAACTGCACCACGTTGCCGCGATTTTCTGAGAAGAAATACTCGGTCTGGTCGCGGGTGGCGGTGGCGTCGGTGCCCTCTTTGCCCGCGTGGAACGAGACGACAACGATGTCGGCCTGAGACTGGGCGGTCTGCACCAGGGCGATCGCATGGTCGATATCCTGCACCCGGTTGTGCTCGGCGTAGGTGCTAAAGCCAATAAAGGCCACCGTCAGCCCCCGCGACTCTACATACAAAATCTCGTCGCGACGGCCCACCGCCCGCATGCCCGCCTCTTCGATATGGCGAATGGTGTCGTCAAAGCCCTGCTGAAAGAAATCCATGGAGTGGTTGTTAGCCACGCTCAAGACGTCAAAGCCTGCTTCCTTGAGCACGCTGGCGTACCAGGGCGGGGTGCGAAAGGCAAAGGTATTGCCCCGGCGGGTGTCTTTGGCGCTGCGGGGCACCTCGGTGAGGGTGCTCTCAAAATTGCCAAAGGTGAGGTCGGCATCGCCCAGGTGATACTGAATGCTGCCAAACAAGTACTGCCAGTCGTCGGGCAGACGGTAGCGCTGATAGTCGCTGCCGGGAATGATATCCCCCACCGCCTTGATGGTGAGGGCAATGGGGGCGATCGCAGCAGTATCCGCCCTCTCCGCCGCCGCCGCCAAAGGTGGTGAGGCGACGGCAGCTGACTGGGCCGGAAGGGGCAGAGAGGCTGGGGCAGAGGGTTCTACAAGCGTACTGGGCCGCTGGCTGTAGTGCCACTGGGCCATCCCCGCCGCCAGCCCAAACCCCAGCGTAGCGATCGCCGGTAGTGCCAGCCAGCGCAGCAAAGCAGTTCGCCTAGAGACATTCCGGCGAGGATGCTCTAGGCCCGCGACCTCTGCCCTCATCCCCTTCTCCCTTCTTCCCCAGGGAGAAGGGGAGCCAGACTCAGACCCCCTCTCGGAGAGGCGCAGGGGTGAGGGCTGTCGCGAAGATGGCCAATGGCGGGAGGAATCCCCTGAATCAGCACTTGCCTCCCCCTGGGATCGATCCCACCCCATGGTCGGGGAAATAGGTTCTACCCCTGGGTGAGGGGCAATCATAAGACTCACCGATCGCTGCCAGCGGTCGATCAGCCGCTGCTCGGTGCCGTCGAGTAGAGTCAGATGCTCGATATCTGACAACTTCAGCGTCTGAATAACTCGAACGATCGCCTGCAAGTCTTGCTCTGGCAGGGGCAGCTGAGGGGCGGTGAGAAAAACATAGAGGGTGCGATCGCGGCGAGATACCTCCACTTTCACTGGCGGCTGGCGCTGGTCGGCCCTGAGCTGGGCGGCAATCACCTGGGCGATTGCCGCCATCTGCCCGGCCTGAGCCTGTTTCCAAATCTCCTGGGTGGGCAGGTCAGTCAACGTCAACTACCGCCAAACGACTTACTGGGTGACTTAGGACAAATCTGACAGAGAAAATACCCAAAGATTTTGCGTCTTCCCGAGGGCGCAGGCCCTGCGCCCCTACAGGGGGTATCTTCTTGCCTAGAAATCTCCTTACTAGGCGCTGCCATGCCAAATCATACCGCCAGGTCAGCCAAAGCGTTGCAGCGCCAGGCGGGCAGCCCCGACCATACCCGCCTGGTTGCCTAGCTCGGCTACCAACAGCTGCATGCCTTCGCGGGAGCTGGGCAGCACCCGGGTCTCTAGCTCCGCCAGGGTGGTGGGCAAAAATAGATCCGCGGCGGCGCTGATGCCGCCGCCCACAATCACCGCCTCGGGGGTGAGCACATAGACCAGACTAGCTATGCCTGCGCCCAGCCATTGGCCGTAGGTCTGCCAAAAGGCGATCGCCCCTTCGTCCCCCGCCTTTGCCTTGGCGTAGAGGTCTGCCGGGGTCAGCCCCGTCTCCCGCGCGATCGCCTGCACCGAGCAGTACTGCTCTAGAGAACCCCGGTTGCCGCTGTTGCAGGGTGGCCCCTCAGGGTTGAGGGTGATCAACCCCAGCTCTCCAGCGGTGCCGGTGCGGCCTACAAACAACCTGCCGTCGAGAATAATCGCTCCCCCCACGCCAGTACCCAGCGTCAGGGTCAGCACGTCTTGAAAAGGGCGACCGGCCCCCAGCCAGGCCTCGCCCAAACCGGCGCAGTTGGCGTCGTTGGCCACGGTGACGGGGCGACCGGTTTGGGCTTCGAGCCAGTCGGCGATGGGCACGTCGTGCCAGCCAGCCAGGTTGATCGCCACCCTGGCTACCCGCCCCGCCGCATCGGCAGGGCCAGGGGTGCCCACGCCAATGGCCATGGCTTCGCGATCGGGGTCGAGGGTGGCGATCGCGGCGGAGATCGCCGCTATCACGGCCTCGGGGGTCGAGGGCTGAGGGGTCGGCACGGTTAGATCCGCCAGACATTCACCCGCCTGGGTAAAGCGCCCCAGCTTGATCGCAGACCCGCCCAAATCGACGCCGATGACCTGTTGATCTGCTGCTTTCATTGCTCTCCTGGCCGTCTAGGGGGTATGCCGGGGTTATTGTCTCAGATTACTGAGGGTTTAAGGCAGTGGCGATGGCGGCTTCACACATCTCCAATTAACGTTAATGCCACGTCTGCCTCAGCGGCATCAAGGCGCTACTATGATTAAGCTATTCAGCAACCCGTTGGTAAGAGGCTAGAGGCCTCAAGGTAAGGAGCGATCGCAGTGGCGCAGATACAACAGATCACCGGCACCGGCATTCCCCTTCAGGGAAACGACATTGACACCGATCGCATCATTCCGGCTCGGTTTCTCAAATGCGTCACCTTTGATGGGCTGGGCGACCAGGTGTTTGCCGACGATCGCGGTGCCCTCAATGGCGATCACCCCTTTGACCAGCCCCAGTACGAAAGCGCCAGCATTTTGGCCGTCAACCGCAACTTTGGCTGTGGCTCATCGCGGGAGCACGCCCCCCAGGCGATCGCCCGCTGGGGGGTTAAAGCGGTGCTGGGCGAAAGCTTCGCCGAAATTTTCTTTGGCAACTGTGTGGCGATCGGCATCCCCTGCCTGACGGCCAGTGCCGATGTGGTTACCCGGGTGCAAGCCTTTCTAGAGGCCAACCCCACGACCCCTATCACCCTCGACCTTGCCGCCCAGACGGTGACCTTTGGCAGCGCCTCTGAGCCAGTCTCTATGCCCGAGGGGGTGCGCCAGGCCTTTCTCGCTGGCACCTGGGATGCCAGCGGCCAGCTGGTCGCCAATGCCGACACCATTCGCGCTACGGCGGCCAAACTCCCCTACGTCGCCTGGTAAGCCAAAGTTGTCCTCCTTCCCATACTTTTGCAACACCCTGTGGCTTTCGCCTAAAAAATAGGCACTCTCTAGGGAGATCTCTCAATTTCCCCGTCGCTGCTATGGTTTCATCCGCTGTGCGATCGCTGACCCCCTGGTTGCAGGCAGAGGCCATTGGCCTACCGGGCGCAACAGCTTCTACCCTGAGCAATGCCGTCTGTCGCATGGTGCCCTTGGCCATTGAGCGCGATCCGCTGGGGCAGGTGCCGGCGATCGCATCTGCCCTAGAGCAACTGGTGGTGCAGACCATGGTGCTGCGATCGCCCACTGGCGGCTGGCCCACCGACCTACCCCAGACCGCCGAAAACCTGGCCCTCTACCTCAGCGAAGAGACCACCGAGCTGCTAGAAACCCTAGACACCGCAGCAGCTACCCCAACCCTCGCCAGCACCATTTTCCCTGTCCCAGCCCTGGTGCCCCACCTGCTGTGGATGCTGGCCAGCAGCAGCTACGAAATCATGCGCCTGATCGAAGGAGTCCAGGCCCGCGTCTACAGCCCCGATACCCAGGGAGTCATGCACATTATGCGGCTGGTGCCAGTGCTGGTGCTCGCCGTCGACGAAACCAGCTACGCCCTCGACTTGGTCACCCAAACCGACCCGGTGCCACCTCTCTACCTGGCCGAGACCACCGAAATTAGCCTGTTAGAAAACGATCTCGATAGCCAACCCATGCTCTGCGGCGACTTGCTCCGGCAGATCATTAGTCTGGTTGGCCACACTCAGCCAGGCCTAGTCGCGCTGCTGGCAGACGGCTATGCGGTAGAGACCCTACGCCCCTTTCAGCCCTGGCAACCCGCCACTCTGCACCTGCATTTGCACCTGGCCAAAATGGCAACTCCAGGGCCGGTTCAGCCCTACGCAAGCGACTCTGACCGCGATCCTGAGGCGATGCCCAGCGCTCTCTATCTACCACCCGGCTCTGGGCAGCAGGCCGCCCCCGCCACGGGCTTCACCCTAGATGACTTTGCCAGCACCGTCGAAGGCACCGATGATGCTACCGCTGGGGTCTTGGGTGACTGGCTTACCTTCACCGACGAAAGCTGGATTCAAGCCTTTCTCACCGCCTGTGCTCAGCGCATGGTGACCCAGCACCTGCCCCAGCTGCTGCCCGATACCCCCTGGGAGCAGCGGGAAGCGCTCTGTAACCTCGTTACCTACGCCGCCACTGACCTGGTACAGGGGGCCAATGGTCTGTTTAAGCACACCTTTGTCCACGAGCCGGTGCTGGTGGCCGATGTGTGGCCCCGGCTGCGCTGGTACCTGGCCCAAAGCTCAGAACGAGTCATGCAGCTGATGGGCGGCGTCTTGGCCCAGGTGCTACCCCCCGGCCTCAGCTGGCAGCAGGGCAGCCTGCATCTCCGACCGCTCCTACATCTCGTCACCTCCAGCCACAGCTGGATCGTTGATCTTAGCCGGGGGCGACTATTGCCCACCAGCCCTCAGGCTCTCGCCGCCACCGCCGCCGTAGATATCGCCGATGACCCCTGGCGATCGCCCCTGACGGTGGCTGAGCTGACGACTCTGATCGATGGCGATTTAGAAACCTACGCTCCGGCGATCGCTGCCCTGCGCCAGGGCACCACCATTAATCTACATCGGCTCGACAGTGGAGCCGGTTGCCAATCTGGACAGCTCACCCTCAGCTGGTGCTATACCCTCCAGACTAGCCTGTAAGGGCTAGCCCCCCCACTCAATGATGGCAGCCCCCCAGGTGAGGCCAGCCCCAAAGCCAGCGGTTGCAACTCTGTCTCCCGGCTGCACCCGCCCCGATCGCACCGCTTCATCGAGGGCAAGGGGGATCGAGGCCGCCGAGGTATTGCCGTGGCGGGCCATGTTGCTGACCACCCGCTCGGAGGACACCCCCAGGCGATCGGCCACGGCGTCGAGAATGCGCTGGTTGGCCTGGTGCAGCACCAGCCAGTCGATGTCGCTGGTTCCCAAATGGGCGCGAAACAGGGCTTTTTCGATCACCTCAGGTACGCGGCTGACGGCAAACTTATAGACCTCGCGTCCGTTCATGGTGATGGGGGCAAAACTGCCTTTTTGGACAGTAATATCGTCCACCAAGGGCGCTGATTCGGCTTGGTAGGCCAGATTTAGGCAGTGGTTGAGAGAGCCATCGCTGCACAGCTCAAAGCCGAGCAGGCGATCGCGCTCAGTAGCCCGCAGCACCACCGCCCCAGCGCCGTCGCCAAAGAGCACACAGGTGGTGCGATCGTCCCAGTCGGTCCAGCGCGAGAGCACGTCACCGCCAACCACCACCACGGTCTTAAACACTCCAGTGCGAATGTATTGCGCCGCCGTCACCAGGGCAAAGACAAACCCTGAGCAGGCCGCCGTCAGGTCAAAGGCCACAGCCCGAGTTGCCCCCAGGGCCGCCTGCACCCGACAGGCGCTGCCAAACAGGTCATCGGGGGTAGAAGTAGCCAGCAGAATTAGATCTACCTCATCGACACCTACCTGGGCCATATCCAAAGCGTTACGAGCGGCTTCGGTAGCCAGGGAAGTCAGGGAATCAGAGGGAGCGGCGACGCTCCGCTGGCGGATGCCAGTGCGAGTGGCGATCCATTCGTCGGAAGTATCGACGCGCTGGCTGAGGATGTCATTGCTGAGCTGTACGGTCAGGCAAGCTGAGCCACTGCCCACCACGGACACACCGGGCATAAACTGTTCCACGGGCTATTCTCCGTCTGCTGCGGGCATGGCAACCCGCTGGTACTGCGCCTGAATACGGTCTTGAACACGGTTGTCGACCGCCTCTTTGGCCAGGCGAATGGCGTTAAACACCGAGGGTGCCTGGGAGCTGCCGTGGCTGATCACCGTCACCCCGGCGACCCCCAGCAGCAGGCCACCGCCGTGCTCGGCATGGTCAACCCGCTGCTTAATGCGGCGCAGGTTGGGCTTGAGAATCGACGCGCCAATTTTGCCGCGCACGCCCTGGGGCAGCTCTTCGCGCAAAATTTGCAGCACCGACTCACCCACCGCCTCAGCAAATTTGAGCAGCACGTTGCCCACAAAACCGTCGCACACCACCACGTCAAACTGACCTGAGAGAATATCTCGCCCCTCGGCATTGCCCGCGAAAGGAATGTTGGGATTTTCTTCTAGAAGCTGGTGGGCTCTCAGCGCTGCGTCATTGCCCTTGCTGGGCTCTTCACCAATGTTGATCAACCCAACCCTGGGGTGCTCGACCCCCAGCACGTAGCGGGAGTAGATCGTGCCCATCATGGCAAACTGCTCTAGATACTTGGGGCGGCAATCTACGTTGGCCCCTACATCTAAAATCAGCACCGACTTATTGGCGACCACCGTGGGAAATACGGCCCCAATCGCCGGTCGGTCAATGCCCTTAAGCCGCCCCAGGCGGAGCAGTGCGGCCGCCATAGCCGCCCCTGAGTGGCCCGCCGACACCACTGCGTCGGCCTGATTGCGTTTGACCAAATCCATCGCCACGTTGATCGAGGCATGAGGCTTTCTGCGCAGAGCGCTCAGCGGTTCTTCGTGCATCTCGATGCTGCCCTCGGCGGGCACTAGCTCGATACCTGCCAGCTGGTCAGGGCTAGCCGTTGACGCCTTAATTTGATCAATATCGCCCACCAGGGCGACATCGACCTCTAGCTCGGCCTTGGCGCGAATGGCACCTGCAACAATCTCGCCGGGGGCAAAGTCTCCCCCCATAGCGTCAATGGCAATGCGTGCCCGGTTAAAGCCCATCGGTTACATCTGTTAAAAACCTGAGCAAATTCTAGCAGACTACCCCACCGACTATTCTTCGCCGGGTTCTACTATGCGCTGAAACAGGTAGCCAGTACCTCGGGCAGTGAGAATCAGCTCGGGGTTGCTGGGGTCGTCTTCGAGCTTGGCCCGCAGTCGGGAAATGTGGACATCGACCACGCGGGTATCGACGTGGCGCTCGGGGGTGTAGCCCCACACCTCTTGCAAAATTTCGGAGCGGGAGAAGGGCTCGCCCGAGCGGCTGACCAACAGCTCTAGCAGGCTAAACTCCATACCGGTGAGGCGAATGCGCTCGTCGCCCTTGTAGACCTGGCGCTTGTTGGTGTCGATACGAATGGTGTTGACCGAGATCACGCCGGAGCTGGGAATGCCGGTCATGCCGGTTTTGTCGACCCGGCGCAGCACCGAGCGAATGCGGGCTTCGAGCTCTTTGGGGGAGAAGGGCTTGACCACGTAGTCGTCGGCCCCTAGCTCTAGACCGGTGATGCGATCGGCCACGTCGCCCAGGGCGGTGAGCATGATGATGGGAATGTCAGACTCTTTGCGCAGCTCTTGGCAGACGCCGTAGCCGTCGAGCTTGGGCATCATCACATCCAGCACCACCAGGTCTGGATCGGTGTTGCGAAAGGTCTCTAGGGCTTCTTCGCCATCGGCAGCAGTGACGACGTCGTAGCCAATCATCGATAGGCGGGTTTCGAGAATGCGGCGAATGCTGGCCTCGTCGTCGACCACCAGAATTCTTTCTTTGTTGTTTTCCAAGGCTCTCAAGGCTCCCTACGTAACGTCATATTCTATAAACAATCGCAACGTTTAATAATTAACTTTTGAAAGCTAATTAGTCGATGTGGACTGCGACAGGGTGGGTGTAGCTGGGTCAGCCTCCTGAAACGTTGGGAAGACTAGGACTTACGACGCTTGCTTATCCTGTGTTTATTGATTCATGCGGCAAGCCTGGAACAGCTCTGCTTCAGGCTTTTTTAAGGTTTATTGCGGGCTAGCGCTGGAGTTTTAGAGTCACTAGTGGCTCAAGTATGGGGCTTGCCCCTGGCCAATCTCTATAGATCGGAGGAGTCAACCGATGGCGGCAGAGGAAAGTATTCATGCACCATAGAGTCTATTTTACTAGATCAGACATACTATAAACCCGGTTGCTTGGTTGGCTTGCAGCCAGTGCTGTAAACCAGAAACCGAAAAGCTGGGTTGATTGAGTTTCCCACACTGCCAGCCCCCCCCTGAGTAATAACCATGGCTAAATCGCGGTCAATTTTTGTCTGTAATGAGTGCGGGGCTGAGTCGCCCCAGTACTTTGGCCGCTGCCCCACCTGCAACAGCTGGAACTCGATGGTGGAGCAGGCTCAGCCGGTCAAAGACACCCATGCCAGAGCCGCCACGCTGGGGCGCAGCCGGGCCACCGCAACTAAGGCCAGTCAGCCCCGACTGGCCTTGACCCTAGAGCAGATTCAAGATCATCCCCAGGCGCGGCTGCCCTCGGGCTATGGCGAGCTAGACCGGGTGCTAGGGGGCGGCATTGTGCCGGGGTCGCTGGTGCTGCTGGGGGGCGATCCGGGGATTGGTAAGTCTACATTGCTGTTGCAGGTGGCGAATCAGCTAGCGGGGCGGCTACGGGTGTTGTATGTGTGTGCCGAGGAGTCGGGGCAGCAGGTGAAGCTGCGGTGGCAGCGGCTGGGGCCGGTGGGGGGTGAGGGAGTTGGGGGGGATGGCGTAGAGGGTCGGGAGAAGAAGGCTAAGGGGAAAAAGGGACGAGGGACGAGGGACGAGGGAAAAGCAGCGGCGGAGCTGGAAGAGTCTGAGGCCGCTGGGGTGGAGGCGGTGGATTCGCAGCTGTTTTTGCTGCCGGAGATTGATTTAGAGACCATTTTGATGGAGCTGGAGTCGCTAAAGCCGACGGTGGCGATTATCGATAGCATTCAGGCGTTGTACTATGCGGCGCTGACCTCGGCACCGGGGTCGGTGTCGCAGGTACGGGAATGTACGTCGGCGCTGATGCAGCTGGCGAAGCGGGCGAATATTTCGCTGTTTATCGTCGGGCACGTAACTAAGGAAGGGGCGATCGCAGGCCCAAAAGTTCTAGAGCACTTAGTCGATACGGTGCTGTACTTTGAGGGCGATCGCTTTGCCAGCCACCGCCTGCTGCGATCGGTCAAAAACCGCTTTGGAGCTACCCACGAGCTGGGGGTGTTTGAAATGGTCGATCGCGGCCTGGCAGAGATCAGCAACCCCTCGGCGCTGTTTTTGGGCAATCGCGATGAGCAGGTGCCGGGTATTGCCACCATCGTCGCCTGCGAGGGCACTCGGCCTCTGGTGGTGGAGCTGCAATCGCTGGTCAGCCCCACCAGCTACAGCTCGCCCCGGCGCTCGACCACGGGGGTAGAGTACAACCGGCTGCTACAAATTTTGGCGGTGCTGGAGAAGCGGGTGGGCATTCCCCTCTCAAAGCTGGATGCCTACGTCGCCTCGTCAGGGGGGCTGGCGGTGGGGGAACCGGCGGCGGATTTGGGGATTGCGATCTCGGTGGTGGCCAGCTTTCGCGATCGCCTGGTAGACCCCGAACTCGTCCTCATTGGCGAAGTGGGTTTAGGTGGCCAGGTGCGGCCTATTTCGCAGCTAGAGCTGCGGCTGAAGGAGGCGGCGAAGCTGGGCTTTAAGCGAGCGATCGTGCCCAAGGGGCAATCGGTCAAGGTAGACGGGCTAGAGATTGTGGAGGTGTCGCGGGTGGTGGATGCGATCGCCCATGCATTGAAGGGGAGTTAAAATCTGTAAAGAACCTTAAACGCATCGGAGACGTACCATGACCCCCACCGTCGAAATTTACACCTGGAGAAGCTGCCCCTTCTGCATTCGCGCCAAACGACTGCTCGATCAAAAGGGCATTGAGTACACCGAATACGCTATTGACGGCGATGAGGTAGCCCGCAGCGAGATGTCTAAGCGGGCCGATGGGCGGCGATCGCTGCCTCAGATCTTCATCAACGACCACCACGTCGGCGGCTGTGACGATCTGTTTGCCCTCGATGCCAAGGGCGGCGTCGAGCCTTTACTGGCTGCGGCTTCTGCAAATTAGACTGTTTCGCAAAAGCAACCCGGTGCCTACTTCAGGATTCACAGATAGTCTGTGCTTCCCAGAGCAGGCACTGGGTTTTTAATCGCTAGGTTTTGGCTCTCTATCCGCCGACCCGCAGCCAGCCAAAGATCTGCCCCACGGTCAGCGATAGCCCCTGGGCGAAATCGGGGACTGCCAGCAAATCGTCCGGTTCCTCTAGCGAAGCCAACGGTTGATCGGGATAGTAGACTTGCACCAGTTGCTCGTTAGGGTCGATCAGCCAGCCGAGCTGCGCCCCGTGGCGGAGGCTGTGCAAAATGTTGCTGGTCACCCGGGTAGACGACTGCTCGGGGCTGAGAATCTCAATCGCCCAGTCAGGAGAGGCACTAAAAGTATTGGCAATAGTGCCGTCGCTGTTGGTGGGCAGACGATCCCAGCGAAAGACTGCCACGTCTGGAATAATCGATCGCCCACCAAAGGTGCAGCGCAGTTCAGGAAAAGCCCATGCTAGATTTGCCGACTTAGTTACCGCATTGACCGCTGTGACAAGTTCGCCTTGGATAGTGCTGTGCTGGCCTTGGGGCATCGGTTTTTGCAGAATTTGGCCGTCGATGTATTCACAGGCGGGCTTGGTCTCTGGCTGTTGCAGAAACTCGTCTAGAGTCAAGGGTTTGGCCGGGGTCCGAACCATGGTGGGGAAAAATTGCTTGCTGCTATTGTAGGTCGTCGGTGGATTAATCTCATGGTGGACAGTGACCACCCTACAAGGCTCGGGGCGAGTCGTATAGAGCAAAGAAACCCGGTTTCTTTTAGGCCAAGCACAGTAGAACTAAGCTGGGCTAAAGAAACCGGGTTTTTGCGGTTACAGGATTCCTAACCTGGTAGGAGACAGGTTAGCTGTTGGCGCTAACTTCAGCGGGGTGGTGGGCTTTGTGGCCACTGCCGTTGAGCTGGCCGTTTTGATTGGGCTTGCGGGGTTGAATCAACCCATAGCCGCCGTGGTTGCGCTCGTAGGCCACGTTGATTTCGTCGGTTTCTACGTTGAGAAACACATAGAAGTCGTGGTCGACCAACTCTAGCTGCTCTAGGGCCTCGGCCACGGTCATGGGGGCCATGGCAAAGTATTTGCTACGCACCACTTCTTCTGGAAGCTGTGGCTCACTGTTGGTGAGTACGTGGGTGACGTCTGTGGCGGGGGCTTCGTTGAGGTAAGCCTCAGTGGTTTTGCCCAGGGTGCCCTGCATGCGAGTGTTGCGCTTTTCTTTGAATTTGCGCAGTTGGCGACTGATTTTGTCAGCCACTAAGTCGATACTGGCGTAGAGATTTTCGCTGCTCTCTTGAGCCCTAACAACGGCTCCATCTACAAATAGGGTGACCTCTGCGGACTGGCTGGCCTCGATTCTGGGGTTTTTGGCGACCGATAAGTGGACGTCAACCTCATTGGTCAGGTGTTTGAAGTGGCTCACCGCCTTGAGGATTTTTAGTTCTACATGCTCCCGAATCGCGTCTGTGATTTCGATATTTCTGCCGTGGATTACCAGCTTCATAAAGCGGACTCCTTGATACGTCGCCTCATGAGTTCACCCTAACACCTTGTATTCTGCGCAACAGCCTCCGTTAGAATCCTTTGCATGGGTTGATAATTCTTGATTGCAAAATTCTCGAAAGCCAGCTATTTGCGCTGATTTACGGTTGACAAAAATGGAGCTAAACCACCGGGGGGCAATGCTTTCCTGCGAAGTCTACAACCTCGGGCTGCGGCCCTTTGCCGAGGTTTGGGCTTGGCAAAAAGCGTTGGTACAGCGCCACGGCGATCGCCCCCAGCCCGATCGCCTGCTGCTGGTCGAGCACCCCGGTGTGTACACCCTGGGCCAGGGCTCAACATTAGATTTTCTTAAGCTACCGCCAGAAGACTTGCCCTACCCGCTGTTTCGCATTGAGCGGGGCGGCGAGGTCACCCACCACTGCCCCGGTCAGCTGGTGGGCTACCCGATTCTCAACCTCAGACAACACCAGTGCGACCTGCACTGGTATCTGCGCCAGCTCGAAGCGGTGCTGATGTTGACCCTGGGAAAGTTTGGGGTCAATGCCGATCGACAGGCGGGGTTGACGGGGGTGTGGGTGGGCGATCGCAAGCTAGCGGCGATCGGCATCAAGGTCAGTCGCTGGGTGACCATGCACGGCTTTGCGCTGAACGTGTGCCCCGATCTGGCGGGCTTTGAGGCGATCGTGCCCTGCGGTATTGCCGACAAGGCCGTCGGTAGCCTGGCTCACTATTGCCCTGAGGTGACGGTAGACGCCGTGCTTCCGGTGCTAGTGGAGAGTTTTGCTCAGGTATTTGGCGTTGAGCCGGTCATGCAGAATGCCGCCCCACCGGGCCTTTGAAGCCTTTCACCGCACAGATGCTGCACAGGCCCCAGCGCTGGAGCTCACCCCTGGGGCAGTGGCAGCGGCACTGGGGGCAGAGAGGCTGGTGAGCGGCGAGCTGCTGGGTCATGCCCGCCCAGCGTTCAAAACTCTCTGCGGCGGTTTCGGGTCGCTGCCGAATCTGAGGAATAGCCCGAGGCTCAAAGCAGGGGTGCTGCCGTAGCCATTCGGGGAGTGCTTCCAGGGATGGAGCAGATAAAGCTGCGTTCTGGCCGGGCTGAGCTGATTTTTTTTGCCGATACCAGTCGCCGCTAGAAAATCGAATGTCGCTGAGGTGCAGCGAGAGGCGATCGTTGAGCTTGGCGAGAATGCGCAGCCGCTCTAGCGTGAGGGTCTGCGCCCACATGGGGTTGACCACGGCGACATGGAGCACGTCTTGATCGAGGCGCACGGGGGCGGCCTGGCGGGCTACCCCTTCTCCGACGACTGCCGCCCACTGGTTGAGCACAAGGCGAAACTGACCCCGGCTGCGCCACCGGGGCTGCTGCTCTAGCTGGTGAATGACGTTGTGGATCGAGTCTAGGGGCATCGGTGGGGCATTGCACTAAATCGGCTAAGTCTACGGACCCACGATTGTGAGGTGACTGTGGGCAAATAATTGGCCAGGGTGGGCAGTGCCCACCCTACAGCGACCATAGTCGCTGGGTTAACGCTGGTATCGTCTTGCCTGGCCATCTCCCAGTGACCGTGTTTTTTGCAAGATTAGGGGATGCTCTCTGTAGCTTAGCCCGGCCCCGCTAGATTGACCGGGCGGCGGCTCGGCATTTTGGGGAAACTCAGATTACCCTGAACTAGAGTGTTTTCGCCTCCCCACCATGGCTTCTATTCTTGACCCGCCCATTTTGACCAAAGTCGCCAAGATGAAGGAGCGTGTCCGCTGGCAGCACCCAGCCCTTCAGAAGCGCCAGATCGATCAGACTCGCCTGATTTTAGAAGATGGCCGCAGCGATGACCGGGCGTTTTCATTTTTGGTGATTGGCGACAGTGGGTCGGGGCCGCACCCCGATCATCATCCCCAGCGGCGCATTGCTGAGCAGATGCTGCCCCACCTGCAAGACTGCCGGTTTTTGCTGCATACGGGCGATGTGGTGTATCAGGTGGGCTCTAGCGAGCAGTACCCAGAGAATTTTATTCAGCCCTATCGGGAGTGGCTGGTGGGGGGCGATCGCCCCGATCGCATCCCCTTTGACGAAATGCTATTTCGGTTTCCGTTTTTGGCGGTGCCGGGCAACCACGACTACTACAACCTGCCCTGGCTTTACAGCATTTTGGTGCAGCTGACCCGTCCCCTGCGCCAGCTGCTGGGGCTCAACCTCAACCCCAATGTGGGCTGGCGGGGGTCGGGGGTGGGCGATGCCTATGCCCGCGCATTTTTAGACTATCTAAAAGCCTTGCCCGAAGATCAGGTGGCGACCCACCTCGATCGCCACTATGGCCCCGACCCGTCGACCGGGCATAGCCTGGGCCTGCGCTACCAGCCGGGGCAATTTACGCGGTTGCCCAACCGCTACTACACCTTTCGCTACGGCGGCATCGACTTTTTTGGCCTCGACAGCAGCACCTTTAACGACCCGGCTCTGTCGCCCCAGCGGGCCACCGGGCAGCACCAGCGGTTGATGGCTCAGCGGGAGGCCATTGTGCGCCAGCAGCAGCAGATCCGCGATGAGGCTCTGCACCTGCAACGCACTGACCCCCACGCTAAAGAGCGGCTAGACGATCTGCAAGCCAAGGTCGAGCAGCTTGAGGAGATGCTGCTGGATATTGAAAAGCAGGCCCATCCTGGCCCGACCACACTGGTCGATGCTGAGCAACTGCTGTGGCTCCGGGATGGGCTAATCGCCTCTTGGCAAGACCCGTCAGTGCGGGGGCGGATTCTCTTTTTTCACCACCCGCCCTACGTGACCGAGGCGACCAAGTGGGAGCAGGGGCAAACCCTGGCCATTCGCCAAAACCTGCGCTGGGTGCTCGATCAGGTGGCGGCGGCGGTACCCAAAATTGGGGGCGATTCTCGTTCCGAGAGGCCTCACCAACGCCCGCCGGTCAACCTGGTGCTCAACGGCCATGCCCACTGCTTTGAATACCTCAAAACCGAGGACACTGGCCATGCCGACAGCCACATGAACTGCGTGGTCTGCGGCGGTAGCGGCCTCAGCCTGCGGCGGCAGCGGCCCGAGGGCACCATGCTCTACGAGCCCCTGGGGGCCAATGCCGATGGCCAGACGGAGTTTAAGCTGGTGGCCAAGTCGCAGATGTTTGTCGGTCTAACGGGGCACAAGGTCGATCGCAAGCGGCCCTATTCTTTTGTGCGTATAGATGTCACGGGAGATGAGGCACCCGAGTTTATCTTGACCCCCTACGTTTCAGAGCGATCGCACCTGGACTGGCACGACTATGCGATGGCCCCCCTGGTGTTGAGATAGATGGCGGGCAGGCACCTAGGGACGGCAGGGCAGCTTAGGATTCATTGGTGGGATATGCCGATGGGATATGCCGATGGCGATACCCAGCAGTGTTGAAGTTGCAGTGAGTGGGGAATCTCTCTATGGATAGGGCCGAGGAGATTTTACGGTTTTGGTTTGATGACCCCGCCGACCCCCAAGGCGAGTATGGCCAACAGCGACAGGTTTGGTTTAAAAAAGACCCGGCCTTTGACGCTACGATTCGGCGGCGGTTCTTAGCTGACTACGAACGGGCGGTCAGCGGCGAGCTAGATGACTGGCGCCATGCTCCGCGATCGTGCCTGGCGCTGGTGCTACTGCTAGATCAGTTTCCACGCAATGTGTTTCGCGGCGATGTCCAGAGTTTTGCCAGCGATCGCGCGGCCCTCGCTACCGCCTACCACGCCCTCGATCAAAGCTATGACCAGCAGGTGCTGCCGGTGGAGCGGGTCTTCTTTTACCTGCCGCTAGAGCACAGCGAAAACCTAGCCGATCAAGATCGTTCGGTGGCCTTGGCGCGATCGCTCCAGGCAGCCCATCCTGGTTTTGAGTCGACCCTCGACTACGCCCTGCGCCACCGCGAGGTGATTCAGCAGTTTGGCCGCTTTCCCCACCGCAATGAGGTGCTGGGTCGGGCCACCACGGCGGCAGAAGCCGATTTTCTCCAGCAGCCCGGCTCTCGTTTTTGACCCCACCTCGAGTTCTAGAACCTTTAACCAACCACCTTTCCTCTGGCCTAGGGCTTGAGCAATCGATAGCGCAGCCCATAGCCTCCCAGCACCAGGGCGGCAATGCCCAGGGTGCCTAGGGCGATCGCATTGGGCAGCCAAAAGACCACGTCAATGCCCGTTGTTTTGCCAGGGGGCAGCATCCAGGTAGTGCCGCTGGCATCTTCGGCCACAGGGGGCGGCGTGTCGGCAGACATATCGGCTAGCCCCCAGGGCACTTGCAGGCGCAGGTGCAGATCGGCCCAGGGGGCGGCCTCGTCATTGGTAGGCAGATCGTGCAGATCGATGGTGTAGATCAGGTGAGTGCGGCTGGCTAGGCCCCAGTTGGTCTGGTCTACGACTAACTTAACCGGCACTGGCCCCCAACCGGGAATCTGGAGTCGGGATGGTTCATTCTCTGAATCGAGGGGGGCGACTGGGCTGCCCTCGACTGCCGGGGTGGTAAACACTTGCTGAAAGCGATCGACCAAATCTGCCGGGGTACTGAAAGGGATACTCAGGGTGGCCGTTTGGGAGCCTTGGCGGAGCTGGCCTCCCAGGGGGCGCGATCGCTCCTGGAGAGTTTCTAGCCAGGGTGCCAGGGTGGGCTGGGCCAGGGCTGCCCCCCGCTCACTGAGAGCCAGGGTCTGCCGAATCTCGCCGTGGGTGTGGTGGTCAAAGTGCAGGGTGAGGTCGTAGCGTACACAGCCACTCAGCAGCAGCGGCAGCACCACCAGGGGTAGCCAACTCGCCAGCCCTCGAAAGAACGCTCGTACAATGTCCATTAGTCGCGGCTCCCCAACAGCAGGTGGCAAAAACTCTACCCTGATCCAGTTCCGTAGCCCTGGCCAAAGCTATACCATTAAGGCGATAGTTTTAGACCCCATCCCCAACGGTAGCCGGTAGCGTTGCATGCATGATCTTTCTCCCGCTTCCCCCACAGCCTGGCATACGGTTGGCATAGACGAGGCGCTCAGCCAATTGGAGAGCAATGGTGAGACCGGTCTCACGGCCCAGGTCGCTCGGGAACGCCGTCAGCAGTATGGCCCTAACGAGCTAGAAGAAACCGGCGGTCGCCCAGCCTGGCGTATTTTGCTTGACCAGTTCAGCAACATTATGCTGCTGATGCTGATCGCCGTGGCGGTGGTGTCAGCGGTGATCGCCCTGCGCCAAGACGAATTTCCCAAGGATGCGATCGCGATTTTTGCCATTGTCATTCTCAACGGCGTGCTGGGCTATCTGCAAGAGAGCCGGGCCGAAAAAGCTCTGGCCGCCCTGAAGAAAATGGCGTCGCCTAGCGTGCGGGTGCAGCGCGATGATCGGCTGCAAGAAGTGCCCTCCCCAGACCTGGTACCTGGCGACATTATGCTGCTCGAAGCGGGCGACCAAGTAGCCGCCGATGGTCGCCTGCTAGAGGCCAGCAACCTACAGCTGCGCGAGTCGGCCCTGACCGGCGAGGCCCAGGGGGTCAACAAGCAGGCCACCCGCACCCTGGCCGCCGACACCACCCTGGCCGAACGCAAAAACCTGGTGTTTGCAGGCACCGAGGTGATCCAGGGTCGGGGCCGGGTGCTGGTGACCCACACCGGCATGAAAACCGAGCTGGGCCGCATTGCCGAGATGATTCAGGGGGTGGAGACCGAGGCCACCCCCCTGCAGCAGCGCATGAATCAGCTGGGCAATGTGCTGGTGGCCGGCTCGCTGACTCTAGTGGCGATCGTGGTGGTGAGCGGCGTCATCTTTGTCGGATGGGAAGCCTTTGAAGACCTGCTCCAGGTAGCTCTGAGCATGGCGGTGGCCGTGGTACCCGAGGGGTTGCCCGCCGTCATTACCGTCACCCTGGCCATTGGCACCCAGCGCATGGTGCGCCGCCACGCCCTAATTCGCCGCCTGCCTGCGGTAGAGACCCTGGGCTCAGTCACCACCATTTGTTCTGACAAAACCGGTACCCTGACCCAAAACAAAATGGTGGTGCAGCAGCTGCGCACCCTCTCGCAAACGCTGCAAATTACTGGCGAAGGCTACGCCCCTGAGGGCGATTTTTTGCACCAGGAGCAGGCCGTAGACCCTCGCCAGGTAGCCGATGTGGGGCTGCTGCTGCTGAATGGTCTGCTGTGTAATGACGCCGCCCTCCAAAAGGAAGCCGGTGACTGGGCGATCATGGGCGACCCCACCGAGGGTTCGCTGGTGGTGATGGCTGCCAAGAGTGGCCTCGATCGCCACCGGCTGAGCTACGACCTGAAGCGGGCAGTAGAGTTTCCCTTTTCTTCAGAGCGCAAGCGCATGAGCGTGGTGGTGGACGGGGTCGAGACCCTAGCCTCTGACCTGGCCCTGCCAGAAGCAGTCGCCCAAGCCCCCTACCTGCTGCTGGCCAAGGGGTCGCCAGAAATGCTGCTGGAGGGCTGCACCAGTGGTTTAACCGGGGCCGATCGGGTTTCTCTGACGGCTGAGCTGCGATCGCACATTCTGGCTGACAATGCTGAAATGGCCGCCCAGGGCCTGCGGGTGCTGGGCTTTGCCTACCGCCCCCTAGCCACCGTGCCCGCCGAGGGCGACCCCGACGCCGCCGAGCAAGACCTGGTGTGGCTGGGCCTAGTCGGCATGATCGATGCCCTGCGGCCCGAGGTGCGGGTGGCGGTGCAGCGCTGCCGCGCCGCTGGCATTCGCCCAATGATGATTACCGGCGACCACCAGCTCACCGCCATGGCGATCGCCCAGTCGCTCGGCATTGCCGCAGCCGATGCCAGATCCCTCAGCGGGGCCGACCTAGAGGCCATGAACCAGGCTGAGCTTGAGGCGGCGGTAAAAGAAGTTAGCATCTACGCTCGGGTCTCGCCCGAGCACAAGCTGCGCATTGTCAAAGCCCTACAAAAAGACCACCAGATCGTCGCCATGACCGGCGACGGCGTCAACGATGCCCCCGCCCTCAAGCAGGCCGATATTGGCATTGCCATGGGCATTACCGGCACCGACGTCAGCAAAGAAGCCAGCGATATGGTGCTGCTCGACGACAACTTCGCCACCATCGTCGCCGCCACCGAAGAGGGGCGGGTGGTCTACACCAACATTCGCCGGTTTGTGAAGTACATTCTCGGCTCTAACATTGGCGAACTGCTGACCATCGCCCTATCACCGCTGTTGCTGCCAATTCTCGATGTGCCCCTGACGCCGCTGCAAATTTTGTGGATGAACCTGGTCACCGATGGGTTCCCTGCCCTGGCCCTGGCGGTAGAGCCCGCCGAACCCGACGTCATGGATCGCCCGCCCCACGACCCCCAGGAGAGTATTTTTGCCCGAGGGTTGGGAGCCTACATGCTGCGTATCGGGGTAGTGTTTGCGATTATCTCAGTGACGCTGATGGTGTGGGCCTACCGCTATAGCCAGCAGTCAGGCGACCCCGACCGCTGGAAAACTATGGTGTTTACTACCCTCTGTCTGGCCCAGATGGGCCATGCGATCGCCGTGCGATCTAGCACCCGCCTGACCGTCGAGATGTCGCCCTGGTCAAACCCCTTTGTGCTGGCCTCGGTGACTCTTACCCTTGTACTTCAGCTGATGCTGATCTACGTCACCCCTCTGCGCGATTTCTTTGGTACCCATGTGCTCAGCTCCTTTGAGCTGCTGATCTGCTTTGGCTTTAGCACCCTGCTATTTGTCTGGGTCGAGGGCGAAAAAATCTACCGCCGCCTGCGGGGCAAGGTAGTTCGAGACTGATCGCCCTTGAGGTGAACACGACAGGCCCAGCTAAAGGTCGGCTGGTTCACCGTCGAGGCGGCGGGGCATGCGATCGCACCCCTCCAGCGTTTCAATGGCCTCGCCGCCAGCGGCCCCCAATTCTTTAAACTTGCGGGTGGTGACCAGCACTCGGCTCTCTAAGCAGCCCGCCGTCTGGTTAAAGGCCTTGACCGACGCATCGAGCCCCTTGCGCAGCTTGACCATATGGTTGGTGAGAATGGCCATGCGATCGTACAGCTCGCGGCCCAGGGCGCTGACCATCTGGGCATTTTCGGCCATTTTTTCGTGACGCCAGCCGTAGGCGATCGCCTTTAGCAGGGCAATCAGCGTCGTCGGCGTAGCGAGAATGACGCTCTGGCTGACGCCGTACTCGATCAGCTGGGGATCGTGCTCCAGCGCTGCACTGAAAAAGGTCTCGCCGGGCAAAAACAGCACCGCAAACTCTGGCGAATTGTCGAACTGATCCCAATAGGCTTTGGCCCCCAGCTGGGTGAGGTGGGTGCGCACCTGGCGGGCGTGGGCTTGCAGGCGATCGCGGCGGGTGGCCTCATCCAGGGCGTCTAACGACTCTAAATACCCTTGCAGCGGTGCTTTAGAATCGACGATGATCTGCCGCCCGTTGGGCAGCTTGATCACCATGTCGGGGCGCAGCCGCCCATTTTCACCCTCCACCGTGGGCTGCTCGACAAAGTCACAGTACTCCACCATTCCCGCCATCTCTACCACCCGGCGCAGCTGCATCTCGCCCCAGCGACCCCGCACCTGGGGGGCGCGCAGGGCTTTGACCAGGTTGGCGGTCTCGCCCTGGAGCTGGTTTTGGCTGAGAGCTAGCGATCGCACCTGCTCGGTAAGGCTGGCGTAGGCCGAAACGCGATCGCGCTCCAGGGCTTGCAGCTTGCCGTCCACCTTCTCCAGGGCATCTTTCAACGGGCTCACCAGCGAATCGATCGCCTGCTGCCGCAGATGTAGGCTGCCCTCTGCCTGGCTCTGAAAGTTAGAAAGAGTGGCCTGGGCCAGCTCTAAAAACGACTGGTTATTGCGCTGGAGGGCATCGGCAGACAGCGCCTGAAAGGTATGGGCCAGCCGCTGCTGAGCCTGGTCGAGCAGGGCGACTTTTTCTTGGGTAGCGGTGTGGGCGTGGGTGAGCTGAGTTTGCAGCTCGGCTAGCTTGGCCCGCAGTAGAGAATTTTCCTGCTGGGTGTGGGTGAGCATGGTGGTGCGATCGCCCACCATGCCCTCCAGCTCGCGCAGCCGACCAATCTGGGCCTCGGCAGTGGCGCGACGAGAGGCTTCTTCGCGCAGTTCGTGGCGGCTGTAGTCGAGCTGGCCCTGCATATCCCGCAGCGCCCCCCGCAATTCTTCAATCTGCTGGTCTTTGTGGTGCAATCGCTCGATCAGGCTGGCGCGATCGCCCACCATGTCTGCTTTGATCCGCTCCCGCACCGTTTGTAGGCGACTGACAAACAGCAGCGCTGTAATGCCTGCTCCTAGCAGCACACCCAACATCCCGATCAACCCAACAGCCATCGCCAACTCCTCACCTGGGTACAAGAATACTACTGGGTTTTGGCACAGGTGGCAGCGGCTCTGGCGTCAGCGGAAGAGCATTTGTTCCCCAAAACGCTTTGAATTAAGAATGTCTTTGCCTTTTCTCCAGATATCTGACGGTAAGGTTGGATTGTGATTTTTCACTTATTAAACAAAGAATTAAAAAACCAGGTAAAAAATGACACACTATCTGGCTTTGGCAAGGTTTTCGCTTTGGGGCAGCAGCCTACTGCCGCTGGCAATCATTAGCTCAGCAGTACAAGCGACACCGCTGCCTGCTCCTTTCAACTCTGCCGCTGACGCCAAAAACGAGGTGAGCAGCGAGGTAAGTGTTGACAACGCCTCGGCGGCTATTGCTCCGCTGCCGTCGAGTAGCATCGTAGACTCACTGCCCACGGCCATCGACCCAGCGATCGCCTCCGGTGGAGAAACACCTGATCTTTCTCCCTTCGCTGATCAGGTTGCCGAGGCGCTTGAAGCTCATTCAGGGAATAGTGCTGACATCCTCCAGAGGTCTACCGCCGCTGCGCTGGAGCCTGTGTTTGCCGCCACTACCCAGCCCAGTCCTGCGGCCCTAGAGATCGACAGTCAGCCCCTGGCCCAGGTGCGCACCGCTCCCAACGACAACGGGTGGGAATATGTGATCGAACCTTACTTGTTTTTGCCGTTCAGCATTCAGTCCACGGTGAATGTGGCTGGGGTAGAGCGATCTGCCTCGGTGGGGCTGGGGGATCTGTTTGACCTCGATCGCGTGCTGACGGCGGCCCTACGCTTTGAGGCCCGCAACCCCCAGTACGGCTTCTTTGGTGATCTCTCCTACGTCTATGCCCGCGAGGGTCGCGGCCTGACCAACTTTCCACTGCCCCAGGTGATCACCGACCCGCTGAGTCTGGTGTCTGGCGTGCCCTTGCCACCCGGCACCCCTGCCAGCGTCACCGCCACCGCCACCAGCCGCATGACTACCCTCGACCTGGGTGGTTTTTATCGGGTGGTCGATCAAACCCTGGGTGACAACGCTACCTATCCTCGGCTGCTGGTAGATCCTCTGGCGGGTCTGCGGCTAATTTTTCTCAGCGGCTCGATCGATTTTGCTGACATTGCGGTGGGGCCGGTGCCCCTGGGGGGGCGATCGCTGAGTCAGTCGGCCACCCTAGTGCAGCCCCTGCTGGGTGCCCAGGCCAGTCTAGAACTGTCGGAACGCTGGGCCGTGGGCCTGCGGGGCGACATAGGAGGCTTTGGCATCGGGGCAGACGAAAACCTGAGTTGGAATATTTTGCTGGGCACCCGCTACAGCTTCAATGAGACCCTGGCGCTACAGTTGGCCTATCGGTTGACTGAGTTTCGCTACCGCCAGGGCCAGGGCACCGACAGTTTTGGCTTAGCCCAGTCGCAGAATGGGCTCTGGGTGGGCCTCGACATCGGGCTGTGAGCGCGGGGAGGCAAGCACATCTGCCGCACCCTAAGGTGACCACAGATAGCCCACCTTAAGGGCATGACGGCAGCAGCCATACCCCCTCACATCGCTAGGGAGCCATAGACAGCAGTGTCGCCAGTGCGCGCTGGCAAATCGCGCTCGGGCTAGCTCTGCAAGCTGCACCGCATCTCGATAGGGCCTGGGCAAAAGAGCAGGTATCAACCAGAGGTAATGAGGATGATTTAACCTTTGGAAAGGGTAAAAGGCCGCAGCACCATGACCAAGCTCACCCTGGAACGCTATCAACTCTGGATCTACCTGGTTGCTTTGCTGACCAGGGGGCTTTGGGGTTGGCGCTATAGCGAGACGGCCAGTGGCCTAGAGGTGGGAGTGGCGATCGCCCTCGGGTTGCTGCTCTACAGCACCTTTTGCCAAGTGCCCCTCACTCACCTGCGCCGCGCCTTTGGCCACCGCCGGTTTATGGTGGCCCTCATCATCGGCAATTTTGTCATGGTGCCGCTGGTGGTGTGGGTCTTGGCAACCCTACTGCTCAGCGACCCCAAGCTGCAATTTGGCGTGTTTTTGGTGCTGCTGGTGCCCTGCACCGACTGGTTTTTGACCTTTACCTACCTGGGCGGCGGAAATTTGCCTCTAGCGATCGCCGCTACCCCCATCCTTCTTCTGCTCCAAAGCCTGCTGCTGCCGGTTTACCTGTGGCTCTTCACCGCTGGTTCTCTAGCTGCCGACATCGACCCCACCGCTTTTGCTGATGCCCTGGTAAAACTGATTTTGCTGCCCTTGGGGGCGGCACTGATCACAGAAAAATGGGCAGAATTGCACCCCATTGGAGAATGCTGGCTAAAATTTACAGCCTGGCTGCCTATCCCCATGCTGAGCTTGGTGTTACTCCTAATCGCTGCATCTCAGGTGAATGTGCTGCTGAGTCAGGCGATCGCCCCCTTGGTCAACGTCATCCTGATTTTTGGGGCATTTCTGATCATCAGTGGCTATCTGTCCCGCTGGCTGGGGCAACTGTTGGGTCTAGACACCGCCACTAACCGCACCCTGGCCTTTAGTCTGGGTACCCGCAACTCTTTTGTGGTGTTGCCCTTTGCCCTGGCTCTGCCCGACACTTGGTCGGTGGTGGTCACCATTGTGGTGATACAGCCCCTGGTGGAGTTGACAGGAATGATTGTCTACCTGTGGTGGGTGCCCCAGCGATTGCTGACCTCCTCACCACCCGCCTGACCTTGTACTCGCGTAAATCTATGGTTCATGCTCACTCCCACCCCCACCATCCCAAGACCTACACCCGCGCCTTTCAGCTCGGCATTGGCTTAAATATTGGCTTTGTGCTGATTGAGGCGGGGTTTGGCTGGGTAACCCAATCCCTAGCGCTGCTGGCCGATGCAGGCCACAACCTCAGCGATGTGTTGGGGCTATTGCTAGCCTGGGGAGCCAGTTATTTAGCCCAGCGCCCGCCCAGCCCCGCCTATACCTACGGCCTCCGGCGCTCTACGATTTTGGCGGCCTTGTTTAACGCCATGCTGCTGCTGCTGGCGGTGGGCGGCATTGCCTGGGAAGCCCTGCGGCGGCTGCAAGACCCCACACCAGTGCCCGGTCTAACGCTGATTTGGGTCGCGGGGGTAGGGGTGGTGATCAATACCCTAACGGCGCTGCTGTTTTTTTCGGGGGGCAAGGGCGATCTCAACATTCGGGGGGCGTTTTTGCACATGGCCGCCGATGCCCTGGTTTCGGTGGGGGTGGTGCTGGCGGGGGTGGCCATTTTGCTGACCGGGTGGCTGTGGTTTGACCCAGCGATCAGTTTGGTGATTGCCGTCGTCATTGTGGCCGGCACCTGGAATCTACTGCGCGAGGCGCTGGGGTTAATTTTGGATCGCGTGCCCAAACACATCGAGCCACTGGCGGTGCGAACATTTCTACGGGAACTGCCAGGGGTGGCGCAAGTCCACGACCTGCATATTTGGGCGATGAGCACGACTGAAACGGCTCTCACCGCCCACCTAGTCATGCCAGAGGGCTGCCCCGAGGACGACTTTCTAGCCCATGCTGCTAATGAACTGCATCATCATTTCGACATCGATCACGCCACTCTGCAAGTAGAACGAGGGAATGGCCAGTTTCTCTGCCGCCTAGAGTCCGACGATCACGTTTAAGTAGATGTGCTTATGACAAAACATTTCAATAATTATTGAACTGTTGAATAGAGCAGTATGGTTGAACCATGGCAAGAGATGCAGCCACCACCATTTTTGCATTCCTCTCCTCAGACGTGCGGCTCGATGCCTTCCGGCTGCTGGTCAGAAAGGGGGCGCGGGGTATGGTCGCGGGGGATACTGCCACGGCTCTAGCGTCAGAGCAGCCATGAACCGCCGCTGAGATAGACGATCGCTCAATTGGCCAGGGTTTGCCGTCGGCGTTTTTTCAAGTCAAAACTCAAGAATTAGGTGCGATGCATGGGTAGTCCACATTCGGATCGTCATCCCTCCCTTGATCAACCCGCTGAAAAATTGAGTGTCTTTCAGCGCTATCTCACCCTGTGGGTGCTGGTCTGCATTGTGGTGGGGATAGCGATCGGGCGGTTGCTGCCAGGGGTGGCCGTAGCGCTAGATGCCATGAGCATCTACCAGGTGTCGATCCCGATCGCCATCTGCTTGTTTTTCATGATGTACCCGATCATGGTGAAAATCGACTTCACCCAGATCGATCGAGCCTTTCGTGCTCCCAAACCCGTGGCCCTCACCCTGGTGGTCAACTGGTTGATCAAGCCCTTCACCATGCTGCTGTTTGCCCAATTTTTTCTGGGCCAGTTGTTTCGGCCTTTGATCACTGGCACTGAACTGATTCGGGGGCAGGAGATTGCGATCGCAGATTCCTACATTGCGGGCACCATTTTGCTGGGCATTGCCCCCTGTACGGCGATGGTGCTGATGTGGGGCTACCTCTCCTTTGGCAACCAGGGGTTGACGCTGGTGATGGTGGCAGTGAACTCGTTGACCATGCTGTTTGTCTACGCGCCCCTGGGCCGCTGGTTGCTCTCGGCCAGCGATCTATCGGTGCCCTGGGCCACGATTGTGCTGTCGGTGCTGATCTATGTGGGGCTGCCGCTGTTGTGTGGGGTCTACAGCCGCCACTGGATTTTGAAACATAAAGGGCAAGAGTGGTTTGACACCAAGTTTTTGAAATACCTCGACCCGGTGGCGATTTCGGCGCTGCTGATTACCCTGGTGCTGCTATTTGCCTTTAAGGGCGAGCTAATCGTCAACAACCCGCTGCACATTGTGCTGATTGCGGTGCCGCTGTTTATCCAAACCAACTTCATTTTCTTAATTGGCTACGCGGCAGCGCTGAAGCTAAATTTGTCCTACGAAGATGCGGCCCCGGCAGCGATGATTGGAGCCAGTAACCACTTCGAGGTGGCGATCGCCACGGCAGTCACCCTATTTGGTCTTAATTCTGGTGCGGCCCTGGCTACGGTGGTGGGGGTGTTAATCGAAGTGCCGGTAATGCTGATGCTGGTGGAAATCTGCAAGCGCACGGCCTTTTGGTTTCCCCGCGAGCCTGAGAAAGCCAGTCTGCGCGACCCCCGCTGTCAAATTTTGAGCTAATCCCAAACCTGAGTCCCATAATCCCGATTCCCAAAAGGCCAAACCGTAGGGGCAAACGGTTGTTTGCCCTGCTGAATCGGGGGTAGCCAAGGAGGATTTAGAATTATTTACTCGTGAATAGTCATTGGGAACGGCTGCTGATCGCCCTGGCCGGTTTTTTGCTAGCCCGCATACTGTTGATGGCCCGCTGGCGACCCCAAGCCGCCCTAGGAGATGGGATCGAGGAAAATTGAGGTAAGACGTGGCCAATCACCCGCCGTAGATAGCCTTGGGTTGCCATCGAGAACCCGCAGCCCATGTGCATAGACGTTGTGATTGCGTGTCTTTGCTAAAGCCCTAGCGGCTTTATACTTACAGTATGCAAAAGCTTACAATCACCCGACCTGATGACTGGCATCTCCATCTACGCGATGGTGCGGCATTGAAAGCGGTTCTGCCCCATACGGTGCGTCAGTTTGCCCGCGCGATTATCATGCCAAACTTGAAGCCCCCAGTGCGTTTGGTCGCTGATGCCGCAGCCTACCGCGATCGCATTCTTGCCGCCGTGCCAGAGGGTCAACAGTTTGAGCCACTGATGACCCTCTATCTCACCGACAACACTAGCCCCGAAGAAATCATCGCGGCGAAAGCTTCTCAGTTTGTCAAAGCGGTCAAGTATTATCCAGCTGGGGCCACAACCAACTCAGACCTGGGGGTGACAGACATTCGCAAGTGCGATCGCGTCTTTGAGGCGATGCAGCAGGTAGACCTGCCGTTACTCCTGCACGGCGAAGTGACCGATCACAGTATTGATATCTTCGATCGAGAGCAGGTATTTATCGAGCGACACCTAATCCCGCTTAAACAACGATTTCCCGGCCTGCGCGTAGTTCTTGAGCACATTACTACCGCCGATGCGGTGCAGTATGTCCTATCTGCAAACAATGTCGCGGCGACCATCACGCCACAACATTTGTTATACAACCGCAATAGCCTGTTCCAGGGGGGCATTTCTCCTCATTTCTATTGCCTGCCAATTTTGAAACGAGAAGAACATCGATCTGCTCTTTTGCGAGCGGCAACCTCTGGTAATCCTAAGTTTTTTCTAGGCACCGATAGCGCCCCCCATCCCCGAAATAGCAAAGAAAGTGCTTGTGGTTGTGCAGGTTGCTATTCGGCTCTCCATGCGATGGAGTTGTATACAGAAGCGTTTGAGAGTGTCGATGCCCTTGATAAACTTGAGGCCTTCGCCAGCTTCTACGGGCCAGACTTTTATCAACTTCCCCGCAATATCGAACACATGACGCTGACCAAAACGACCTGGCGGGTACCCGATGAGATTCCATTTACCGAATCTGCCCTTGTGCCCCTGCGAGCCGGTCAAGAAATGACTTGGCAAATAGCCTGACCCCAGCAACAGCGCAAAAAGAACTGCTTTAGAGCAGGCTAACGGTGCCCATTACCCGATGCAGATATGCTTTGCATCATACCGATGCATCTCGATGGTCGTCGTGCATGGGCATTGTTATACGACTGCAAGCTCACCTTTCATCAATCGAAACGCTTCCAAATCATGATGTTTCCCTTTCCAAAAACCACGCTCCCTAAGTATCCCTTGGCTCTGAAACCCTAATTTCTCTAATAGCCTTCTAGAATAAGAATTTGTGTTCATCAGATTGAATCGTCTATTTCTACTTCTTAAGTTTTCCTCATAGGTTGGGTTACGCTATCCCTAACCTACAGCAGAATAAGGGTTTCAGAGTTTTGTCAGTCAATCAGGGTCTTGGGTCAGAGTTCGGCTTGGCCCTGGCGCAAAGTGGGTTCTGGGTGAGCTGCAACATCGGGCTGTAGATGGCCTATCGCCCTAGACCTATCGGCAAACGGTAGCACTTCCTGTAGGTTACAGAAGGTGTTTTTTGCTGTAGCTGTACCCGATATGATTGCTTCCCCTACCTCCCCCGCCTGGGACATTCGCCCTGCCACTGCCGCCGATGTACCCGCCCTGGTGGCGCTGATCAAGGCCCTGGCGGAGTACGAAAAGCTGACCCACGAGGTCACCGGCAAACCGGAGAATTTGGAGCGGGCCCTGTTTGGCGATCGCCCCTACGCCGAGGCCGTGCTCGCCTGGGTCGATGGCACCCCGGTGGGTATGGCCCTATTCTTTCCTAACTTTTCGACCTTTTTGATGCAGCCGGGTATCTATCTGGAAGATATTTTTGTGCAGCCCGACTACCGAGGACAGGGTATCGGCAAAGCCCTGCTGGTGCACGTGGGCAAACTCGCTCTAGAGCGCGGCTGCGGTCGCTTTGAATGGAGTGTGCTCGACTGGAACACCCCGGCGATCGAGTTTTATCAGCGCATGGGGGCCGAGATCAAACCCGAGTGGCAGACCTGCCGGGTGACAGGGGCAGCCCTGGCGGCCTTTAGTGAAATGTAGGGCGGATGGCCGCAGAAATTGCATCTATGGCACCCAACCGCTTCAGGCTGGCTTTTTGGGCTTCAGAAATGCCTGTGGCCCCAGCAATATTCATGCCTTCGTAGGGGCGATCGCTCTGCAAGGTTTTCACAATTTCCTGGGTCTGCCCATCCCACAGTTGAATGGGTTGTTCAAAATAGGCCATAGCCAGCAGGTTATGATTTGGGTTCCAGTCTACGGCCATTCCCCAGTTTTTGCCTTGAATAACCTGCTGGCATTTGCCAATGTTGACATCCCAAATTCGTATGGTTGAGTCAGTACAGGCGCTGGCCAATCGCTGACCGTCAGCACTCCAGGCCACCGAGTAAATATGCCCAGGCACATGACCCTGCAAAGTGTCTAAACATTTGCCAGTATCTAAATCCCAAAGATGAATATTACCGGCATAGTCTCCACTCGCTAGAACTTGGCCATCGGGGCTAAAGGCCAAAGAATGGACAGGATGATCGACGACAATGAGGCGATCGCACTCCCCCCGAGTCATATTCCAAAATCGAATTGTGCCATCTAGACTGGCCGTTGCCACCCGATCGTCCGATGGAAACCAAACCACAGAATTGACCTGATTATTGTGCTCCGACAGGGTCAATAGACATTGACCTGAATGGATATCCCAAAGCTTGACCGTCTGATCGTTGCTGCCACTGATCACACAATTACCGTCGGGGCTCCAGGCCACCGATCGCACCCAACTGTAATGCCCCCGTAGAACGGTCAAGCATTGAGCCGTTTGCACATCCCAGATGCGAACTTCCCCATTGGCACTAGAACTGGCGATTAGGCGCTCGTCGGGGCTCCAGGCCACCCCCAGCACACCACTGTCATGCCCTTGAAAGACGTTGAGGCATTCGCCCGTTTGACTGTGCCACAGCTGTACGGTGTGATTCGTGCTGCCCACCAGCAGGCGAATCCCATCCTTGCTCCACCGCACACACCAGGAGGCATTGCTGTAGCCTCGCAGGGTTTGAGTGCACTCCCCCGTTTCGGCATTCCAACGTTTGATCACCTGGTCATGGGATACGCTGGCGATCGCCTTGCCATCTCTGCTCCAGGCCGCTGCCCACACCCAGTTTTGATGCCCCTGCAAGACCTGCCGGGGCTGAAGCTTCTGATCCCACACCGTGATGGTGTGATCGATACTGCCCCCCACCAACCGCTCCCCATTGGGGCTCCACTCCAGACGAACGATGCAATCTCGGCTAGAGGTCGCGGCTAAACAGTCCCCCGTCTGCCAATCCCAAAGCTTGACGGCGCGATCGTGGCCACTGCTGGCCAGCAGGGTGCCATTGGGGTGCAGGGCTAGCGAAAACACCCAGTAGTCATGGGCTGGAATCACTCGCAGGCATCTGCCCGTCACCACATCCCACAACTTGATAGTGTGATCGCTGTAGGCTCCGGCCAGCACCGCTCCATTGGCCAGCCAGGCCACAGAAAAAACCCAGTTGTGGGCTTCATCATCAGCGCCTAAACGGGTTAGGTACTCTCCTGTTGCCCCATCCCACACCATAATGAAAGGTGTCTGTCCCCCACAGGCCAGTTGGGTGCCGTCGGGGCTCCAGGATAGGGTATAGACCCAATGGGGGTAATCTGAAAAGTCTTGCAGCCATCGGCCCGTGCGGCTATCCCAAAGTTGAACCCTCTGGTCGATACTGGCAGCAATGGTGACACCATCGGGATGCCAGCTAACCCCCATCACCCACCCTTGATTGCCCTGAATGGTGATCAGCGGCAGCATTTCTTCAAACTGCCAAATGTGTAAACCACCATTGGTATCGCCAAAGGCAAAGCGCTGACCATCGGGGCTGAGTTTTAGCCAGACTCCGCCCGCAAAAATTTGGGTAAATGCCGTTTGAGCAAAGTGGGCCGATTGAAAATTCACCTGCGGCAGATTGGCCGCCTGGAGGTCGGCATGGCGAATGGTGAGGCGGGAAAGGTCATAGCCGGTCAGGTCTATCTTTAAATGCAGACAAAGGTTGATCAGGTTTCCAGGGCCGTAGGCATTAACCTGGGTTGGAGAACTTTTTAAGGCCAGCAAAACAGATCGTAGATGTTGCGCTAGCTCTTCAGTGTTGTGATGAAATACTTTCTGGAGTTGCTTTGCCAGTGAATCTAAGATCACTCGAATCTGGCTTTCTCGGATATAGTCTAGAACGGTTGTCTTGATCAGAGCGTAATGATTGAGGCTGCTGGATTCTCCTTGCTCCAGTTCAGTCGTCAGCTGCCGAATCAAACGGTCGGTGACATACTCCATAATCACGGGCTGTTGAGTGTATTCTCCCATGGTTTTGCCGTTGCCCTTCACCACTCGCTTCTCAACTAAACTGCGCCCGGTGAGAGATTCTAATGCCTCTAGCAAACTGGCCTGAGATATAGACGGGACTATGTCGGCTTGCAGGGTGACAATCGCCGTCCACTCCCGGTTGATCGCCAGCCAATACATGATGGTTTGCTCTAGAGGCGACAACCGCTCAAACTGCTGCTCTAGCAGCCGACGAATGCCGTTAAACATAGGTGTCTCTGTGGCAAAGAAGGCAGCAATATCGCCCTCAAATAGACTGTGAATCGAGGTCGCTACCATTTTTAACGCCAGGGGGTTGCAGCGGTACAGCCCACACAGCCGATGTTTTTCGTCATCGCTGCCCATTAATTGCTTAGCCTCAATCAATGCTAGCGAGGCGGCCAAAGAGCCTTGCAGCGATAGCAAACGCACGGCCCCCTGGTTTTCTTCTAATAGAGCCACCTTGGTTGATTTCTCTCGACTGGTCAACACAATGCAGCTCTGGTGAACTGCTTCTCCCAGCATCAAAAACAGGTCGCCGTAGTTGGCAAACTGGCTTTGGTATTGCCCCCCCTGCGCTCTGGCCTGCAAAAGGGTCTCCTGGTTATCGAGAATTACCAGGCAGCGGTGGATTTGCAGCCAGTGGAGCAACCGCTCGGGCTTGGCCTGACGGTCTTGCTGGCCAGACACAAAGGGCACCAGTTCAGCCAGCAGAGTCTCTAAGGGTGGGGCGTTGCGAAGCGATCGCCAGATCACAAAATCAAACTCTCCAGCCACCTGCCGTGCCACTTTGGCCGCCAGAAAACTCTTGCCAATGCCGCCCTGCCCCGCGATCGCCACCAACCGACAGCGCTGCTCAGCAATGCACTGAGTCAATTGCTCAATCTCATCCCGCCGTCCCTGGAAGGCACGCACATCCGGCACTTCGCCCCAGTCTACCGCCCGCTTTACCGCAGGCAAACGATGGGGCAGCGGATTTTCCAGGTTGGTCAGGATGGCGCGGAGGGTGGTTTTGCTAACCTTGCGATCAAGGGCTTCGCTCAACAACTTCCAGAACTTGGGGCCAATGTCGCGTTGCAAATAATTGACGGTGTAGCCAGAGCGTTCGGCAATGCGATCGTAGGTGAGATTTTCCCAGGCTCCGTACACCAGAGCAATTTCAACTTGGGTTAGCGGCCTCTCAAATTTGTTATTAAAAGCACAGTTCAAGAACTCCAACGCCTGATCAAAATCCATGAGTTGTCTTTAGGGAGATGCGTGATCTGAATTACACCATACTTTCCCTACCTAACTCCATACTTTCCAGAAAAGACAGCTCTCTAGAGTTTTGGTATATTGTCGGACAGTTCTACAGCAGTTCTTACTGACATAGGTCAGTTGCAATATCTACGGCACTCATGCTGCCAACCTGCTGTTGTAATGCAACCCATCAGAGGCTGCTATAAGTTAGCCGATTTGCATGAAATAATTTGGTAGAAACTCAACTGTGGAGCAGACCTTATTAGTGGGTTTTGTTCTGCCTGTCACTACCTCCACTTCTCAAAAATTGTAAGCCTCCAGATTTTTGGCTACCTGAAAGATGCGTTTTAGCTCCCGCGCATGGCTTGATTATGAAGCCCCACATTAAGCTCAAAATTAAGCCAGGGATTGTCATCGACCCTTTGCCTGACTGGCAAGATCTGCTGTGCGATCGCAAGCTGGCCAATGCCCATTTGCACCCCAGCATTGACAGTCTTTTAGATGCCTATGGGGTGGCCGTTTGGGTCACCCATGAGTATCGACCCGCTGGTCAAGATTGGGATGCCGCAGAGCGGGCTAGCGGTCTTGATCGCGTGTATCGGTTGATTGTGCAGCGGCAGCAGACGATTCCGGGGCGCTTGATAGATGAGCTAGCAGCGTTACCCATGGTGGAAGAGGTGCAAGTGGGGGCGATCGCCCAAGCCGACTTGCCACACCTCATGCCCCAGCAAATGAGTGCCACAACCGATCTGCGATCGCGCCGCGCCATTTATTTAGAGGAAGCCCATCGCTATACCCAGGGCGATCCCAGAATTACGGTGGCCGTGTTAGATACGGGCGTCAACTTAAGCCATCCTGAGCTGCGAGAGGCACTAGTGCCAGGCTATGACTTTGTTGACATTATCGATGGGGCAGGCAAGTTTGCCGGTGACTACCTAGGCTACGACGAGGTTCCTGAAGATGAGGTGGGGCACGGCACCCACGTAGCAGGAATTATTGCCGGAAAGGGCATCAACATGCCGGTGGGAGTGGTGCCCAAGTGCAAGATCATGCCGGTGCGCGTACTGGGTGCGATGGAGCGGGGGGGCAAGCGAGTCGGGGCAGGCCTGGTCGATAACATCAATGCCGGGATCAAGTGGGCGATCGACCACGGGGCAGATGTGATCAACATGAGCCTGGGCATTCAGCATACGGGGGGTGGGCTGCCCCATCAGGAGGTGGTGGACTATGCCAAGCAAAAGGGAGTCACCATTGTGGCGGCCTCTGGTAATGATGGGCAAGAAAACCTTTACTATCCAGGAGCACTGCCCTATGTGATTACGGTGGGGGCTTTGGATGAGTTGGGAGAGGTTGCGCCGTTTTCGACCTATGGCAAACAGGTAAGCTTGGTTGCCCCAGGCACGAATATTTACAGTACCTATTTGGAGAATGACTATGCTTTTTCAACGGGGACTTCTCATGCATCGCCCTTTGTGGCAGGGGCAGTGGCATTGTTGAAAGCTTATGGATTGGCGGAAGGAATGCAGCTGCTGGATAATCAGCTAAAGCATATATTAAAGCATTCTTCTAACAAGCTCACGACCACATTTAAGCATCAAAAATCCGGCTTTGGATGTGTGAACTTGCTAGATGCTTTACGATTACTAGAGTCAAAAATTTCGACTGACAAAAAATAAATTTTTACTATCTAAAAGACAAATTTTAGCCACCTCAAACCAGTTCTATCTCTGATCAAAAAGGAACGATGATGAGCCGTAGCAACAACACTCTGGAATTATACCTAAAGCTTGATCGCATCTTAGATGACAGAATACTAGAAGACTCTTCTGGCAAAAAGCGAAACGCGACGCTCAATGACAAATTTTTCAAAATAGTTGCCGACGATTTCTTCGGCAAATGTCTAGAAGTTAGCTCTGATCCAACACAATCTGACAGCCAAACGGGAATAGAAATCACTCCAGATGTAATCAAAGCCGGGAAAGAAATCAGCATTAGTTTTTGGGCCTATGGCGGAACTAATCTATTCGAGAGAACAAGCATTTTCCAAGCTGATATCGCCCAGTCTCGTGGGCTTATAATCGTTCAAATTCCTTGGGATAATCTCATAATATTTGATTGTGGCAATAACAAGCAAGGTGCTAGCCAGGTAGACAGGATACAAACGAATATCTCTGACTCAGAGCTGAAAGGTAAATGGCATTGCTGGACATTTACAAAAAATATAGAAACAGGAGAAATGAAAATTTTTCTCAATGGACAACTTCGGCATTTAGATGCTAAGAAGATGACAAAGATGCTTCATGCGCCAGCAAAGGTGCAGTTGTGTCCTAATTATGGCTATCAGGGCAAATTAGCGCATTTTCGGATTTATAGCCATGCACTGTCTGATCTGGAAATCAGGCGTAACATGGTGTTAGATCTAATGACTGGACTAGAAACCGATTCAGCATCTTTGAGCGATATTCTTTCAAGCAGTTTAGATAAGTTGAAGGATTCAAACAGATCCCTATATGAGGACATCATTTTGGGTATCGCAGGTCAATTAGATGAAGATATGAGGGAACAAGTCAAAAAGAAATTTAGGGAATTTCAACAAGATCGGAATTGGGAGTCAATTAAAAATCTGTTTGAGCTAGAAAATGTGAAGCTTTCTAGCTAGCTATAGCTTTGAGACAAATGTCGTGATTCTAAGTAAGGAGTAATCGTGTTACAGGTCAATTCTTCCGCTAAATATGCTATTGATCCATATCGGCAGATTCATCCACCTCGACAGGTGCTCGACCAATTTGCGATCGAGGCTTTGGAAAAAACTAAAGCTGACTTGATCGGCACAAAAGATCTTGAATCACTTAAAAAAGATGTTCGAGAGAAAGATGTTTTAGAAAGTGAAATTCATGATTTATCGCAGAAGCTTGATCAAGCTGCATTAGAAGATGTTGATCGGCTCCTACTGTCAACTCCTGAGATTTATGCAGTAATTCTTAAAGAATCCTTAGATGAGGCAATCTTTTCAAGCTCCAATGCAAAGGATTCCACAGCACTCTATAATGCCGTTCAACGAAAGACTCACAATGGTTATCGAAGATGGTTTTTAGCTAGGCTTGTTGAAGGTGTTTTTAGTTCGAGAAGAATCACAGTTGACACTTCTCCAGAATGGAAGCAGTTAGATGATCTAACTTTAAATAAGTCAATTTCTATAAGAAAAGGGCAGGTAGAGCCTGCTGTCATGGATTTGCTTTCAAATATTTATCGGGATGGTGGGCTTGCCTATCATCTCAATGAATATATAGAAAGGCAAAAAGTCATTCCTAAAACGGCATTTACTCCATCGGTCAAGCAAGGCATGATCGATTATCTTGTTAGTTCTAAGATATCAATTCAGCCAGCGGAAGATCAATCAAAAAACGGTTTCAAAATTGAAGAAGCTGACAAATATTTTGCTCTTTCTTATAGTGAGGCACTGAAGCTTAGCACAGTTAAAGATGACCCTATTGATCAGTTTCGTGTCAAAGGCGGGAAAGTAGACTGGGATTTTACGATTGATACATTTGATCATCCAGATATCGTTCAAGGGGTAATTCCTGAAAATATCAGAGCTGCCGGGGCAGTGGACTATGTCTACACTATGGGCGAGGCATTACGTGTGTTTGATGTAGCCAATGCTCTTGTTTTACGTTGGGCAGGTGGCATTCTAGATATACCAGCAGGAAAAACTGCCTCTGATCTGTACCGATTTCACAAATTACGGAATGAGCGTTCTACCTTTGAGGAGCGCGCCATGCTCTATAAGCGAATACTAAATAAGGGAGATGGAAAATTACTTTCTAACATGGTAGCCAATACAGCATTTCCCCAGTTATGGCACAAGCTTATGGTGGAAATAACTGAGTATATTCGCAAAACTGAAGGTAGCCAAAATGGGCAGGCTTATGTATCGCGAGCCCAAGTATATCAAGCGACTAAGAACTTGCAGCATAACTTGTCAGAAACCATGACAGGCATGGCGCACATTCAAGTTACCGAGGATTATGCCCATCTGCAAGAGGCAGTAGAAATCCTCAAGGCCGAGGAAATTCTCAACGTGTTTGGTGGCCGTCGAAAGACCATTTGGAGTGTCATTTCTCAGATCGCGAAAGAGGACTTAGGAACAATAGTGCCGACTGCTCCTTTGAGAACTTTAGCGATTGAAGGCAACAAGATTTTTCAGTGGGTTGCTGGATTTAATGAAGGAGTTGTTCGAGAAGGTGAATTTCGAGAGTTCTTGAGTGCTGCAGAAGCCTGGATCATTGCCCAGGCTTCTCTAGATTCGACGAATGATGGTGCTCAATTCCCTCAACAATCAGCGCAGCCGCAGATGCCTGATTTCTTTAATAACATGAATATGCCTAGCATGAATATGCCCAGCCTTAGCAACAACAATACGCCTGGCTTTGCTCAGCAGGACGATGAGTTTGCTAACTGGTAATTCGGTGCTAATTGGAAGCATATAAAGAACAGTTTTGCCTCAAACCGTCAAGTTGTTAATTTGGTCTATCAAATCAAAAGGAATTGATTGCTGTGCTAACTCCTGAAGAACTAAAAAACCAGGCTCGAACCAAAGTCCGTGCGATTCTTGCTGAATCTGAATCCTTTCGGAATATGAGCAAGGAGCAACAATTTGCTTTTTACAAGGATTTAGTCGATAAAACCTACCAAAAGCTACTTCAACAGAGTGAATCCGCTCAGGCAATGAGCGTATCAACACTCAATCGGGATAATCAAACGCATCACACTACACTCGCTCGCCAATCTGGGTTAGCAACAGCTCTATCTAACTCCAATCCTGAAAACATTCAGAAAGCAGGAGATAATTTTAAGAATTTAGTAGATAAAGTCGATTTCCCAGGCTTTGTTCGCGATTTGTTGAACGGCGTCTTTAACGCGAATTTAGAAGCCAATGAGCGGCAAATGGAAGCATATCAACGCTTATTGGCACAGGCGACAAAAGGAGTTAATGAGTTCGCCAAAGATGTGACTGATATGGATGCGTTGATGAAAATGGTGGAAACAAGTGGCGGCTATAGCTTGGGTCCTCCTAGCCCTCTAGGATCTATGGCGGGAGATGCTGAGGGGCTTCCAACTTTGATCGATAGTGAAACGAAGCAACCCGTGGATATGAATAATAGTGCCATTCAGGGAAAAATTATTGAAGCTAAATTAGCTTTAGCCAAGGAAAAACGTACTATGCTTCGAGAAACTATTTTGATGGGTGTTTCTCGACTAGTGGTAGAAAAAGGAATTATTCGGGCTGAGGTAGAGTTTCAGATTGATGCTAATGCCTCAACAGAGGACACTAGCAATAATACCAATGATACGAAAAGCGATGCTAAATTTAATGCCAGTGGAGGTGGTGGATGGGGGCCTTGGAAAGCACAGGCTTCTACCAATCTATCGCGAACAACCTCACAAGTCAGTATCGCAACATCTAAAGACACAACCAACACAAATGCCAGTGCAAAGTTAAAGGGGTTTGTTGAGATACAGTTCAAGTCTGATTACTTTAAGCTTGACAATTTCGCATCGACGTTTGATTTAGGAAAGGGCCGAGTCGATCCTGGCACTGTCGCGCAATCAGATAAGGCGTTGCCTGCTGGTGGATCTTAGTCATGGATGGGTGATGGATAATGGCGCTTGCGATGCTTAAGTTTCTAGATCAGAGTGACATCCATTATCGCTTCAATGTCGATCTGGGCGTGAATCACTATTACACCTACAGTATTGGTTCTGGTCAGACTAAAGCCCCAAATGGTCTGCCTCAACTGACCTCAATCAGATTCACCTCGCTGCTCATGGGTCCACTACCGGATGAAAGCCTTGGTCGCACGGTTCTGGAAGTCCCCAATCAACAGGTTGATGCCCACAACCGCTTTATCCAGCTTTTCAGCTTTCGCACTGCCGACAGAGTTGGACCCGCCATCTCTGAAATTATTGAAATCAGCTCTATCTCTTCCCCACTGCCGACCTCAACTCTGCCGTTTAGCCTAGCTACAGCTATGACCAGTCGCCCTGTTGAAACAATCCCGTTTCAGTATCGGGAAACCCAGCCTGTCAGTTCAGCCATGTTTCTGGATGCGGTCCGCAAGGTGGCAAAAGCTGTAGGGATTCATTCAGAGAAAACATCGGTCAGCGCAAATATACCTTCGCCCAATGGGTCAATGGCACCGGGGCGTGAAATGCAGTTCGGAAGAAGCTTCTCTTTACTCCCTCACCCACCTAATTATTTCGCTCAGGCGAAAGGTGTTGCGCTGCTTGAGCGACCGCAAGCGTCCACGGTTTTATCCATTCCCTCTACCGGTGTGGAAGAGAGAGCCGTGCCAGCAACTTTAGCCATTGAGCCAGAGTTATTAGTACTACTGCAAAAGGTATTTACTCCTGAAACCCTGAAAGCGATTCAGTCTATGCCGCTGGGTCAAGCATTAGCAACCATTACCCAGGGGTTAATGGATATCAGCAAGAGTTTACCCGGCGTCACCGAGGCAGCGGCAGCGCGTTCGATTGCCCAGGCTTTGACTCAGTCAGAGCACACGCCCCTTTCTCTCGCGCAGGGGCTTAGCGTTGGACTAACGACTTCGACTACAGCGATGGAGTTTCAACGCATTGATGCGGTGCAGTTGAAGTTTACCGATACGACCACCCTAATGATGAATGGGCGATCGCACCCTATCTACCGCTATGACCAGCAAATCGCATTTCCACTAACTGTGGAAACCCCACGCCCGATCAGCAAGGGCATTATGCAACTGGTAGTGAAGCACCCGAAGACGCTAGAGGTGCTGCTGGAGGAGAAATATCGGCTAGAGAATATTACTCCCGGGGCACTGGCAACGGTGCCCAAGTTATCGCCAGAGCGGTTGCGTGCTCTTGCTCCGAATCAGGATTATCTAGTCTGTGTCAGCTTGATCTGGCAGGCTACCTCCAACAAGACTCAACAGAAAAAACGACTGGGCGCCAGCCTGTCGCAGGTGATCACGCTGGTTGGTGAATATAGTTTTGACCGGATTGAAGGCACCGCCGAGGTGGTACCGCTGAATGATGTCGATCGCTTTCGCGACTACTGGCACAAGGTGTGGGAAAAGGAGTTTTCGGGGATGGCGCGGCGCATATCGCTGGACTGCAAGTATTACTTGACCCTGGAACCAGAGCGCACCAACCATGCCCGCATGGAGACAGTGACGAAGCTAGAAGACGATGGCTCTACAAGGCTAAACGGCAAGCTGAAGACAGGGTTAATTATGAGTCCCTCTCGGCTGAATGAGTTAATTCCCCAGATTTCCAGCCACCCCTCGTTGAGTGCAGCGGAACTGGAAGCTTTGATAGCTCCAGAGTTTCAGCAGCAGTGCAGCTTTGCGGCGCGGAGTGCGGTGGAGTTTAACGGCAAGCCGGGAGATCTGGCGGGGCTATGGACTTATCCAGAGATGAAAGTGCAGCGGGTGTTGTTGAAGCAGGCGGGAGAGACGAATGCCAATGGGCTGGTGTTGGCATTAACGGAACGTGAGGTCTATTTTCCGATAGTGGCGATCGTTCACTTTATTGGAGTCGGGAACTAATCATGAGCCAGCACAATAGCCAATTTCCAGTGAACCGCTCCGGGTTGAACTATGCCCTCTCCAATGAGCCGCTTCTACTCAATGGCATGAAAGTCTTGTTTGACCAATCAACCCCAGCTTACCCGGTGAATCTCCAATCAAAAGAAGCTACCCCTCAGGTGGCTTCTAAACTGGAACGCTTAGCTCAGCAAAAAAGCCAGTACTCTTATCCTTTAGGTAACGGTACGGCTGGAGGCAAGAAAGGAATTCCACTTCTAGGGCTTACCCCTGATACTAGATATGAACCAGGTGACGCAGCAGCACCAAGAGGAAGAACCTTAGTTGTAACGGGTTCGCCCAAAAGTTCCCCATCTTTACCTCCTACCAGAACTTATGCAGCCAGGTATTACGATGGACTCTTGTCAACCGACTTTGAAAAACTAGTCAATACCTACAATGATGAACTAGCCAAGAAAGTGGCTTCAATATGGACACCTAAAGTAAAAACCAAAGTTTTCTTAGAAATAAATGAAGACTATAAAAAATATATTAGTGAGCAGAATTATAGGGAAGCCGACAATACAACAAACCTCTTCTTATTGACGATAAACGGGCTAAGCCTTGATCCACATCCAGAGCGGGCTTCTGGCAAGTTGTATAGCAATTTATTAGATGGGTATACTGAAGCTAAATCAGAAATCGCCAAGTTGGCAGCTGATGACTTTGAAGAAAAGAAAATAGATATTCGAGAAGGAGAAATCCAACTTCTTCCTGCTCCTCGCTTGAATCCTGATGAAATCAAAGCATTCGAGAAAGACAAGGAAATTGAAGCTTTACTGAAAAGTCATAATGACTTCTTAGAAAATAAGCCTGTAATGCGAGGATATCTTCAGGAGTCTTGGAGTTATAAAGAAAGGTATGACGATCATTCTAGTGATGCACTTAGAAACGGATCAAAAGAACTTTTTTCGCTAATTAAAAAACAGATCATAGAAAAAGAGTATTCGCCTGAATCATTACGGATTCTCATAGATCTGTTTGTACTAATAAGAGAAAGCGAAAGCTTAAAAGACAACTATGAAAATAAATTAGAAGATTTAGTTCAAATTGAAGAAAGCACTGCTGAAGAAGTTGCTTACAAAACTAGATTAGGAAAATTAGAAGAGCTTCAAGAGGCTATTTTAGATCAGCCCGAAGGAGTTGGCTATGGTCCTAGAACCCTAAAGGCAGTGGGGTACGGTAAGGTAGCTGCGGGGACAGTCGCTGGGTATCTTGCTGGCTTAGATCCTTCAAGAGTAACACCAACAGTTTTAGCTGCAGGTAAAGCAGCTATAAGTATAGAGTCAACAATTAGGCATATAAGAAACTTAGAATTTTTGAGAAAAAATCTACCCCTAGAAACTAGGGATAAATTGAAAGAAATCATAAGTTTTATTATCACCCAAAAAAGTTATAAAGTTGGGACAAAAACCACGGGGGCAGCAGCAAGTATCATTCCGCTGGGTTCAACCAGTGTTAGTACGCTTACCACAGCATACAACAAAACCACGTCCGACACCAGAAATTTCTATGCAAACTACTTACTTAATGAATATTGCCATGGCGGTGCAGATAAGCAGTTTGCAGGACTAATTATACTGGAATTAGTGGGGGCCAAGAAATTTAGAGTAGTCGTTACACAAACTGATGAGGGTAGAAGTATTCTTGCAGGTAAAATGGCAGCGGGTTAGTTGAATCTATGAATATTGAAAACAATATCCATGTTTCCTTCCTTAAAGTGATACAACAACTCACTAATCTCACCGATCGCCTTGAAGATACGCAATCTGGGATGACGATGGAAATTGAACAGGTCACGGTTAATTTACCGATTGAATTGAATGTTGCCAGCGCGGAGGATGTGCTCTCGCTCTATAGTTCGGCTCCCACCCAAACGGTTGAAACCACCGTCTTTCCAGTTTTACACCGTATGACACTCACAATCGTTCCCACTGATGGTCAATAATGAGAACCATTCCTGGAATTTACAAGCCTTTTTAGACTCACTCATTTTCGAGCTAGACAAGGCCCAGGATCAGCTGTCCGTCAAAGGGTTGAACCGCAAGCTCACCTACATGGTCAAAGACATGAACCTGGAACTTCAACTCTTCCCCGAATTCGACGGCGACACCGTTCGCTTTACCACTGCTAAATCCGGCGATACTGGAGCCTCCAAAATCTCGCTTCAACTTGGCTCCATCCGCGACAGCCAAATCCCAGAAGTTGCTCGTCCGCCTCTTACTCACAACGATACCTCTCTAGATGCGATTGGTTTACCCGAGCCCCAGCAAAAAGAACTTAAAAAACTCGGCATTCAATCCGCCGAAGACTTAAAACGCACCGTCAAAGATCGCAACATCGATCTAGAAAAAGTTACCGATCAGAAGTTTGACTACGGCAATCTGGCTAAAGCCATCAACCAATCTCGCAACGGTTCCCCCAACGTCTCCCAGGCTCAAAGCCAGGTTGACCTCGACCCCCAGACGGCTTTTACCGACAACCTGACCCATTCCATTAACCAATCCCGTCGCCGCCAGTATCCCCCCAAGGTGTCTCACGCCCGGGTTTCCCAAGTTGAAGGCAAAACCGTCCTCATCCTGGACGGCGAAAATCTGGCGATGGCTCAATCTCTCAAAGACTTTCCCTCTGCGGTGCTGAACGATCGCCCCATTCCGGTGCTCTCCGCTACCCCCAAACAGATCCAATTCCAAATTGAGCCCGCCTCTCTCCAGGGCCAATCTCACCAACTCCAGGTCGCCCTCGACCCCTACGCCGTCTTCACCATGAACCTGCAACCCTAGTCCTAATTTGCCATGTCGCCCTCCCTTCCCCCCTGCAATCGCCTCCTCGCCCTGGAGCAAGAACTCCAAGCACGAAGACCAGTCGTTATTCAGCAAAACCCCAACCAGTCACAACGAAGCGCACAAAGGACACAGACAAGAGGCATCCACGCTGAGGCAGCATCAGCAACATTGGCTTCTACCCCTTCTTCCCAACCAACCCTTCAATCTCCCCAGCACCGTCGCGCCCCTGTCCCCAAAACATCTCCTACTCTGTCTCCCTGGCAGCTCCTATCCGCCCAGTTAACCGGGCACTCCCTGCCAGACCACGGGGCTTCCTTCCCAGAGCCAGATTTAACACCACTTCACTTCCCGTCCCACCCCACAAGCTTCGCCCAGGAAAAATCCCTTCCTACCTCTCCTCATCCAACCAGACCCATTGCCAGAGCACCCCGTCCTCTAATCAGCCCACCCCCTGTCATTCCAAGTCACCCCCAAGATAACCAGGAAGATTCCGCCTCAGAAGACGCTGCGCCTTTAACCAGTTGGAAAGACCTGGCTGACCAAATCCAACAGGCGCGACCGCGATCAGTACAGCAAAGCCACATACCCCACCTCTCAGCGATTCCCCCAGAAGCAGTAACGCTATCAGCCTCAGCTAATCAGGCTACGGAAGAACTACCAGAACCCCAGCCTTCCCAACCTGAATATCGGACAGCAGAGAATTCTGCGCCACTAGAGTTGCACCAAGTAGCTATTGGTTCAACCCCTGGTCCGGCAGTACTTTCTGGTATCACAACCAAACAGTCTTCTCCAACCGTGCAGGAAGAGCCTTGCAAGACCTGGAAGCAGAACCTTGAAAGCATCAGCACGATCGATATCGCAGCCACGACAGTAGATCATTCTGAACCCTCCAGTAATGCCCCAGTAGAAGTGGTAACGGAAACGGCGATCGTTCCCATTGTTGCTTCTGACAATGACAGTGCATTATGGCCGCACTCTCCCTCCAATTGGGGAGCCCTGGCACAGTCCCTCTTAATCAGGGCAGGGCCACCCGAACTCCCCCCCCGCTCATGGCCAGACCTGCCACCAGGGTCAACCTCTTAAGTCGATTGATCTTGTACAACATTTGTTTTGCCTTCTGCCTCTCTGCCTACGGTTTACTTATTTCCTGTGTTGGTGAACCCCATGCGTATCCCAAAAAACCGCCTTCAAGAATTAGCCCAAACCCTGCAGGAACGTCAGGCTCAGACATCGTCATTCGGACAGGGACAACCGCAGGGTAAGCCCAAGCCTAGGGTAGAGGAAAAGTCCTTCGATCAAAATCAGCCCATTACCCTGCAAAGTTCTGGACAGCAGCCAGGTCAAGCTCCTCCAAAGGTAACAGTCGAGGCTATGGCTTTTGACCATAATGAGTCCATCGAGTTGCGCTACAACCACGAAACGGGAGGTTATGAACATAGCGCCCCTACCTATGCGGCGGCCCAATCCGTTGAACCTATTCTGGACTTTGGCTCAGAAGCCTTTGAGGTAGAGTCCTTCGATGCTGAACCCGCGACAGTGGCAGATATCCCCGCGCCCGTACAACCAGAAGTGGTGTCTGGACAGAACCAGCCCATGCCCATCAAATCAGCAACCCCACCGACCCAATCCTTCAGTGTGGAAGACCTCCCTGAGCCAAAAACCGCTGCCCCGCAAGACGTCGCCACCGCCGATGACTTTTTGGAAGATTTAAACGCCATTTTAAATGGTGAGAAAACCTACGATGGCAGTAGTAAGCAGGTTGTCGATGCCTCTATCCAGTCAACTCAGCCCTCTGCCCCAGAATCCTCTACCCCGGTTTCTTCTCCTCCTAATCCTGGAGACCCCATCAAACAAACCTCACCCCATGACGTGTTCGATCGCATGGGGCAGGGACTCCCGCCAGAGCCTGCGCCTACAGCTGCGCCCACTCCAACCTATTCCAATGCCCATAGCGTGTTCGATCGCATGGGTAAAAATATGGCGTTTGCCAACTCGTTTGATCTGGGAACGATTTCGTTAGAGCAGCGGTTTGATGAGTTCGATCGGATGTTAGATGCAGAAGCAAGAAACCTGGATTCTCAACAGTCAAGTACGGCCTTAGCAGACGAATCACAAGGTGATGAAAATCAACCAGTTGAAATTCCTTCCAAAAGCTCATCATCTAAACAGGCAGAAGCTTTGGTGTTTGATGGCTTAGAAGAAAAAGCTAGCGAAATACAAGAGACAACAGCCCGCAAAATGGAAATCAGAAATCTTATTGAGGCTTATTCTCTAAAGTACCCAAGTTCGCCTATAAATCAAAACACTCGTGGTAAAGGATGGACTGGACTTAAAGCTGATTATGCTGGAAAATCAGAAATGAATCGGGTTGCTGAATATAGAAAGTATCTTGTCGATCAAGGGCTAAGACAAGCGATCGAAGCAACAGGACAGAAAGGTTTAGTAGAATTTGATGATACAGGAACTCAATCTCCTACCTCTGATTACGATGTACAGCTTTATGATACAGGAACTCTCAGAGGCAATCCAGGTCTAGTTATTAGGGAGTTCTACAGAAACTTTAGAAATGAGTTTGGAATGGAATCTGGCACGCTTTTTGACACCAATATTTACGATCCATCTTATAGAATGCCAAGACCGATGGTGCCAGAGTTAGAAATCATAGCTAAGGTGGAAGCTGAAGTTTCTCAAACTGCTCCATACATGCATATTGAAGATGCAGGGGCATTCGCCAAGATCCGCAAGTTTATGGCTGAAGATGAGTGGCGTGGATACAGGAAGGATATTCTAGAATCTTTGGGAGGCGTTCCTTACCAAGAACCAACCCAAAAAGCCTTAGATGAAGCTGAGCTTTTGTTTGAAGAATATAAAAAACAACTAGCACAGCAGCAGGCAAAATTACCATCCGAAACACAAGATCGAGAGTTACGTGCTAAAAATGAACTCTATGTCAATCGTCTTGAGGCCGTTCAACAAAGGCGGGAAGAGCAACTAAAATATCTAAAAGAATTCGGTGCTGCGACCTCAGATTCAGAAAAAGATGAAGCTTGGAATAAACTTATATTCACAACTCAAGAACTGAAGAAGTCCATGGTCATTGCTACACTCTGGGCGCATGAAGCTTACCATAGCGAAGGATCAATGGCCGACGTAGTTGGCATCAGTCAGGGAGCATTTAAGAAAGCTATTAAAGAAGAAGAAAAACTCATACCCAAAAAAGCCCGAGAGTTTTTCTACGGGAAGGAAGAAACGATGCCTGAAAAAGCTCGAAGGGTTCTTGTGGGCGGAGAAAGAAAAGATCCAAAATACAAAAAGGCTTATGCGCAACGCAAGGATCTTGATGAATTACTAAGACTGTGCTCTGCCAATGAAAATTTCGGGGATGCACTGAAAGACATAATGCACTATGAAGACGATTTTCGTCAGCTAGCCATTCAAGCTTCTAAATATGTAGATCGCTTGCTAACTATAGCAGAAACCTTCTTCTCTGGAAATAATGAAATTAACAGAAATTCAGAACTAAAAAAGCGTTATGACGCAGAATATTCAGACTTCAAAGAACTAAATATAGTTTTTTATAATTGCCGCAAGAAACCTTATGATCAAGCGGTAAATGAATTGGAAGCAAAAGGGATTTGGGATAATCTTAATAAGCTGCTCTCTATTGGAGATGAGAAAAGTGAGCAAAAAGTATTCGTTGAGGCATATAAAAACAAGTTAAGGCAATTAAATTTAGATATTAATATCTATGTTCGAAAGCATCTGACTGACTAGTGGAGGCAACTTTGCTACGGTTTTTCGTTTGTTGCCGTAGATCCTCCTCATGGAAGTATGAAATTTTGGGTCTTTAGTTTTAACAACAGAAGCTCATTTCTGCTCTAATGAAGAAATCTCTAAAACTGGCAGACTTTACCATTGAGTTGAGCCAACCTCTATCTAAATCTTTCCTTTGGCACCTCCAGCGCAACTTCTTCGCTCAACAGGGAATTAATGCCTGGAATCACGGCACTGTTCCTCACTACATTACCAGCAATCCCTTCATTGCCCATGCCTATGCCAAGGTTGCCTTCGGTTTCTTGCGCGACTGGCAGCAAACGATTGATCCGACAGAGCCTGTTTATATTCTGGAACTTGGTGCAGGCTCTGGACGTTTTGCCTATCACTTCCTCAAAAAATTCTGGAGTTTTTTTCCAAAATCTACCCTTAATTATCTCAAAGTCAAGTATATTCTCTCCGACTTTTCGGAGAGTAATTTAGACTATTGGCGAAGCCATCCCTTCTTGCAATCTTATGCTCAGCAGGGCTTTCTCGATATCGCCCATTTCGACGCCCAACACGACCAAACCCTTAACCTTCACTTCGCCAACCAGGCCCACAAAATCCTCAAAAATCCCCCCATCGTTCTGGCCAACTACTTTTTCGACTGCTTACCCCAAGACGTTTTCACCATTAAAGATCACCAACTCCACGCCAGCCTTGTCACGCTTACTCTGCCCGATCGCCTCGCCGCCAAAACCCAAAGTCAGAAGTCAGAAATTCTCCAAGATCCTAATCTCATACATCATCTTACCGTCACCTACAGCGATCGCCCCATCACTCCCAATTACTACGACGACTCCACCTATAACCAAATCTTGCAAGAGTACCAGCAGCACCTCTCAAATACCGCTCTGCTATTCCCCATCGTTGGCCTCAACTGCCTGCGCAACCTGCGCAACCTCAGCGGCGATCGCCTGCTTTTCCTCTCCGGCGACAAAGGCTATAGCAAACTAGAAGACCTCAACAATCGCCCCAAACCCTGTATGGTCTTCCATGGCAGTTGCTTCTCCCTCATGGTCAACTACCACGCCATCGGTCAGTACACAGCTCACCAAGGTGGTCTAGCCCTCCACACGCCTCACCACCATGCCAGCCTCAACATCTCCGCCTTCCTCTTCGGCCAGCCCCCTACTAAGTACGCCGAGACCCGCCATGCTTACCAGGAATCCATCGTTAACACTAGCCCTGATGACTTTTTTAGCCTTAAAAAAGCGATTATTGCTCACTGCGATCGCCTTACCCTGCAACAGTTAATCGCTTATATCCGCCTCAGTGGTTGGGATGCCAATATTTTTATCACTTGCCTACCTACCCTCTCTTCTCAGGCTGAACGGGTCACCCCTTTTCAACGCCAAGATTTAATTCAACTTAGCCATAAGGTATGGGACACCTACTACCCAATCGATGAATCCCAAGATGTTGCTCTCCAGCTCGGCCAACTTTTGATCAAACTGAAAGATTATCGTGCTGCTGCTAAATACTTTCACCAATCTCTTAAGCTTCACGGGTTACAGCCTACAACCTTGAATTGTTTGAGCCAATGTTATTGTCAACTCGGTGAATCTGACGCGGCCACCTATTGCAGAGATAAAATATTAGAACTAGATCCAAAATTCTTCATAAATCAGATGCTTTCATAGGTGTAAGGTATAGAATTTTATGCAGCGCAAACTCTCACGAAGTGTGAAGGCCTAGCATTAAATTAGATTTTATAAAGTTCACTCAAAAGCTATATTTTTCAGGAAAAAACAGCTCTCGTGAACCTGCCGTTCAAAGACTCTAACGCACAGCTTGAGCCTTGGCTCTGGTTCATTTACTCTACTGGAAGCCAGCCAAACACCTGCCCCACAGTGAGCGTTAGGGCCGGAGCCAGACCCACCATTGCTAGCTCATTTTCGGCCTCTCCCAGAGAGGCGGGTAGCTGGTTAGGCCGATCAACCTGCACCAAATTTTCATTGGGATCGATTAGCCAGCCCCCCAGCCCGCCGTGGTTGAGACGTGCAAAATGTTGCTCACCACCTGCGTTGACAACTGCTCGGGGCTGAGAATCTCGATAGTCCAGTCGGGGGCAGCGCTAAACGTATTGGCAATGGTGCCATCGTCATTGGTGGGCAGCCGCTGCCAGCAAAACACAGCAACATCGGGAATGATCGATCTACCGCCATAGCCATCCTGCGGATGGCTATGGCGGTAGGGTATGTACAGCGCAGTTCGGGTAGGGCTAGGGCGATACGAGCATCCTCAGTGACTGCATTGACGGTATTGATCAGCTTTTGTTGGATGCGGCTGTGCTGCCCCTGGGGTATGGGTTTTTGAATGATTTGGCCGTCGATGTATTGGTGCGCGGGCTTGGTCTCTGGCTGTTGCAGAAACTCGGCTAGGGTGAGGGTTTTGGCAGAGGTTTGTACCATGGGCCAGGGAGGGCTTGTTGCGGCTATTGTAGGCTGCCATCAATGACCAGAGGCCACATAAACGGTTTCGGCATGCCTGGGCGCTGCAACTCGCAGGCGATCGCCCCTTTCTGAGCCGCCTTCTGTCTTTAGCCTACCCAGCCCTCTTTTCTCGGTATTCTTAGCCTCCACTTGGCCCATTCACCGCTATCATTCTGGCGATAGATCGTTAGATAGAACCGGTTCAGCATGGCGCAAATTTTTATTTCGGCGGGCCATGGCGGCTACGAAGATGGAATCGTCGACCCAGGCTTTATGCTGCCGGGGGTTACCACTGAGGCGGCGGAGATGATTCAGGTGCGTGACCTGGTGGTGGCCGAACTGCGATCGCGCAACTTGGCAGTGCTCTCGGTGCCCGACGACCTCAGCGCTGCCCAGAGCCTCGCCTGGATCAACGAGCGCTGCCGTCCCCAGGATGTAGCTCTAGAGATCCATGCAGGATCCCACAGTAACCCGGCGACGAGGGGGGCGGCGGTCTTTTATATTTCTCAAAACAACACTCGCCGCACCCATGCCGAGCTGGTGCTGCTGGCTCTGCGGCGACGGGTGCCGCTCTTGCCCAGCCGGGGCGTCAAACCCGACACCGACTCGCCCACCGGGACGCTGCCCTTTACCCGTTCTCTGGGTTGCCCCTCACTGCTGATGGAAATTGGCTTTCTCAGCAACCCCCAAGACCTGGAGATCATCCAGCGCCAGCGGCGGGATGTGGCCCTGGGGATCGCTGACGGGTTGGCCTCCTGGAGCCGCCAGGTGAGTAGTGAGACGATTCCCACTGTCCCCGGCACCAACTTTTCCGAAATTAGAATTAACCTCAACGGCGGTATCTACCCAGAAACGGGCATCATCGTCAACAGCAATTCCTACATTCCCATCGACATTGCCGATCTGCTGGGGATAGATGCGGCCACAGCCCCCAACATCAACCGCATTCGCTACGCCAACGTGGTCTATATCAAGGCCGTCGATCTGCAAAACTACAACGTGTCAGTAACGTGGGATGCGGCGACTCGCACCATTCGTCTGCGATCGCGCACAGGCATGCAGTTTTGCCCCGGCTCTATAGATCGCATCATGGGCATCGGCAGCACCGCAGACACCCAGCTCAAACTATTTTTAGGCAGTCTAAATGCCGCCGCCGTCAACACCTACGGCGATCTGCCCGGTCTCTACCGCGAAGAGGCGGCGATCGAAGGGGTCAACCACGACATTGCCTTTTGTCAGATGCTGGTCGAGACCAACTCGCTCAATTTTGGCGGCAGTCTCAACCCGGCTTACAACAATTTTGGCGGTATTGGTTCTCCTACCGGCGGCCCCGAGGGGGCGTCGTTTCCCAACGCGCGAGTGGGGGTGCGGGCTCAGATTCAGCACCTCAAGGCCTATGCCAGCCTCGACCCCTTGGTGCAGCGCCAGGTCGACCCCCGCTTTGGGTTTGTGGTGCGTGGCGTAGCACCCCTGGTTGACCAACTCAGCGGTCGGTGGAGCGCTGACCCAGACTATGGCCGCAAAATTATGGCTTTTTTGCGCCGCCTCTACGACTCGGTACTGCCGCCTGCCTAGGGTCAATTTGTGAGCTGGTCTGAAGCAGGAAACTTTCTGTCGGCACCAAGGTCTAGGGTAGAGAATGGATCCGGTTGTGCCAGGCTAAACCATCAGTGATACCGTAAAGAGCAATTCCTTCGTCATCACCGCCTGGGGCAAAGCAACAGAAACCCTAAAAACGGTTGAACGGTTTTAGGGGCAATGCTCAGCTACACCTGGCTCCCACTGCCCGCTCTCGTCCTCCTACCGGCTGTATTGATCGATGACTCAACATTACCAACCCACTGTCTTTGGGCTGCTTCTCAGCCGCGTCTTGGTGCTGATGAAGTATGGTTTTAGCGTTTCGCTGCTGTGGTGGCTGGTGGCCTTGCCAGTCCAGGCCGCTGTAGAAATGCGGGTGGCGGTGGGCGATCGCCTCAGCCAGGTCACCGTCGGCAGCTCGACTCCGGCCATCGTCAAAAATCAGGCGGGCCAGGGGGTAGGCCAGATACCCCAGGGGCGATCGGTGGTAGTGACCCCCGCCGGGGGCAATGTGCGTCTAGCCGACTGGCAGGGGCAGGCCTTTTGGGTCGAGCCCACCGGGGGCGGCTATGTCTTTATCAACGACAGCTGGTATCGGGGCAAGGTGCTGGTAGTGCCCGTAGAGGGCAAGGTCACCGCTATCAACTGGGTTGACCTAGAGGCTTACCTCTACGGCGTGGTGGGCAGCGAGATGCCCGCCAGCTGGCCCCTAGAGGCGCTCAAGTCTCAGGCGGTGGCGGCCAGATCTTACGCGCTGTATCGGCGCGATCGCACCCAGGGCCAACTCTTTGACGTTGGCGGCACCACCGCCCACCAGGTCTACAAGGGGCTGTCTGGCGAAGCCCCGTCGGTGCAGGCAGCGGTCAACGCCACCCAGGGCCAGGTGCTCACCCACGGGGGCCGGGTGATTGAGGCGGTCTTCCACTCCTCCTCCGGGGGCCATACCGAAAACTCTGAAGATATCTGGCAGCGACCCACCCCCTACCTGCGCGGCGTGGCCGACTTTGACCAGGAGGCTCCCGTATTTCGCTGGTCTGAAACCTTCTCGGCCCAGCAGTTGGCCCAGCGGGTTACCGGTATTGGTCAACTGCGAGGGGTAGCTACCGAACGTGCCACTCCCTTTGGGCGAGTTGTCTCTATGCGGCTCCAGGGCAGTCAGGGCAGCCGCACCCTCACCGGTAACGAGCTACGCCAGGCTTTGGGGCTGCGCAGCACCTTAGTTTCGTTTAACATCGGGGGCGACACTATTCGCGTCGATGGCCGTGGTTTTGGCCACGGCCTGGGGATGAGCCAGTGGGGTGCCCGCGGACTGGCCACCCGAGGCCAAAATTACCAGCAGATCTTGACCCACTACTACCAGGGCACTGCCCTCTCTAGTCTGCGCCTCGCCGAGGCCCCCGGGCCGCAGATCGCCCTCAATTTCCCTCTGGATGCCCTCAGCCTGCCAACCAGAGACGGTCAACGCCTACTCCAACCGGCGCTGTCTTATTTGCCAGTTCGATAGGGTGTTGCGATCGCACCTTCCAATATGTTAATTTCTACTTCTGCCCGGACGTATAGCTCAGTTGGTTAGAGCACCACGTTGACATCGTGGGGGTCACTGGTTCGAGTCCAGTTACGTCCATCAGAGTTTCGGCCTCTATGACAAGGGCTTCAGCAAAAGCACCACTCACCCCGCTAGCTTGTGGTGATACTTCTTAACGCGTGGTGAGACAGGCTTTTGTGTACAGCTTGTGTGTCCAGTTTTGGGGTAGCTCAAAACTCTGGCAGGCGGGGCTAGTCAATCATGTGGCCGGTAGTCTATGCTCGCCCTATTACAAGTGCGCTATTGGCTCCAATCTGCGATCGCCCCAAGTCAGAGTCTTAATGAATGGGGGCTTTGATGGCCCTACTTTCATGATGGGGGTGATGGATACCTGTCGCTGGATTGTCGAAGTCGTCTTACGACCCCAGCAGACCCAAGGGTTTGTCGTGCTGAAGAAACGCTGGGTAGTCGAGCGCACCTTTGGCAGGCTGTTCGCGTAGCGTCGCCGAAGGCGTTAGGGGTGCCGACGGTTAGTGCGAGACTACGAACGGCCACCGGAAACGTCGGAAACCCTCATCTACCTGACCATGATCCGGATCATGGTCAGGCGGTTGGCATGATTTTTGCCCCCCTCGGCCTTTTCAAATACCCTCTGATACCAAATCCTGCTCACCTACCCCCGATTCAGCAGGGCGAACAGCGGTTCGCCCCTACAGATTGGCCGGTTGGGAATCGGGGGTGTGGAATTCGGATCGGTATAATAGAAAAATCGAAGGGCTCAGTACAGGATATCCCAGGGCCTAGGCGGTAGTGGCAAGACGAGCTATATCCCCATGGATGGAGTAATCTTCTCTCGCGTCTTACCCCTCACTACGTCCCAGCGGTACCGTAAAGAAAAACGTGCTGCCCTGGCCCAAACAACTCTCTACCCAAATGCTGCCGCCGTGCTGCTCTACAATATTTTTGCAAATCGACAATCCTAGGCCGGTGCCGCCCTTTTGGCGCGAGTCAGACGCATCGACCTGCTGAAACTGGTCGAAGATGGTCTCTAGCTTATCGGCAGGAATACCGCGACCGTGATCTCGAACGGTGAACAGCACCGAGGGGTTAGGTGCTGATGCCTCTAATCCCTCGGTGCTAGCGTTTACCCAAACCGTCCCACCCGGCGACGAAAACTTGACCGCATTGCTTAACAGATTGGTAAGCACCTGGATAATACTATCGGGGGCAGCCAACAGGGTGACGGTGAGAGGGGTGAGGGCGATGGTGATACCCGAGTGATCGGCGAGGGGCTGCACGGCGTCGATCGCCTGGTAGAGCAAGTGGGCAACGGCACAGTCTTCTTTTTCGAGTTGTACCTTGCCCGACTCAAGACGCTCAAAGCTGAGAATGTCATCGACCAGTCGCACCAGGCGATCGCTGTTTCTAATCGCCACCCGCAGCATATTCTCGGCTTTTTCGGGCTGGGCGTCGTAGATCCCAGAGCCTAAGAGCATCAGAGAGCCATTAATGGAGGCAATTGGCGTACGCAGTTCGTGGCTGACAATTGAGACAAACTCATCTTTCATGCGATCAACTTTCAGCTGTTCACGAATATCTTGAACATGCTCAATGCAATAGAGCGGAGTACCATCGATATCGTGCACAAAGGAGGTATTTATCAGTACAGGAATCACCACTCTCTGTTTAGAAATATAGCGTTTCTTAATTTCCAAGTTTGACAGTTCACCCTCTAGCATCTGGGCTAACCCCTGCCAGCTTTGGTTTAGATCGCCAGAGTGGGTAATATCTTGAAAACATAATTCCAGCAGCTCTTCCTGGCTATAACCTAGCAGATGGCAGAGGTAGCGGTTGACTTTTAGAAACTCCCCTGTGGGTGAAATGAGAGCGATGCCAATGGGGGCATCGTCAAAGGCGCTGCGAAAAAGCTCCTCATTATTGCGAAGGGCCACTTCAGCCTGCTTAAGGCTGGTGATATCTACCATGACTCCATCCCAAACCGTACTGCCTTCCTCCAGGCGACGGGGCACAGCTACTGTTGTCAGCCACTGCATCTTTTCGGCAACGTTGCGCACTCGGATCTGCGTTTCAAATAACGATAGGTCTTCGAGCGATTGTTGCATCAATTGATCACAAATCAATCGGTCTTCTTCAATTAAGGCATCCCACAGCACGCTAGGATTTTGGATCACGGCCTCTGGCGTGAGGCCAGTAACCTGCTCGATTCCGGCACTGATATAGCTGTAGTAAAAGCCGCGACCGGGGTTGTGTACCAATTGATAGATAAAGCCCCTGGGGAGATTGTCGCCAATGGCTCGCAGTTTAGCTTCTTGATCGCGTAACGTAGTTTCAACCTGTTTGCGATGGGTAGTATCATCGGCTAGCCCCACCACTCGCAACGGATTGCCGTTTTCGTCCTTGACAATTAACGATTCTGACTGAATCCAGCGAACGTCACCGTTGGCGGCAAAGATGCGATATTCCAGACGTTTTGTCTGACCCGTCAGCAGCTGGTTAAACGACTCCAAAACATAGTTTAAATCGTCAGGATAAATTCGTTTTAGCCAAGATTTACTATCTTGATAGAGGCTTTCGCAGGAGTAGCCCCACAGCCTTTCGTAGGCCGGACTGATGTAGAGATACTCTCCACTGGGTAACGAGATGACATAGGACACCTGGTTGAGAGTTTGAGCAATTTCCTGAAATCGAGTTTCACTGGTCTGCAAAGCCAATTCAGCTTGTTTACGATCGGTGATGTCTAGCGCTGTGCCAAATAACTTGATAATGTGCTGAGAGTCATCAGTTTTGGCTTGCCCCCTGCTCAGCAAGTAGCGCGTGGTGCCATCGGGGCGACAGATGCGATGTTCAACTTCGTAGGGAGAGCCGTCTGCGATCGCCTGATTAATCGCAGCAGATAGTCTTTCCCGATCGCCCTCAGGAATAGTGGCCAAGACCTGCTCAAGGGACTGTTGGGGCTGGGCCGAATCAAGCCCAACAATACGAAACAGTTCGTCCGACCAGGTAAGGTTTTGCGTCACCAGGTCTAGTTCCCAGCTGCCGAGCTGAGCGATTTGCTGAGTCTGGAGCAGGTTGGCTTCACTCTGGTGCAGCGCGTCTTCAGTCTTCTGGTAGATCTGCTTGAGGCGGGCGAAGCGTTGGTTAATGAGGGCAGTGGCTACTCTGGCTAGGGCGATCGCACTGCCCAGCAGCACACCCGCTCCTAGCGAATCCAGTGGCGATCGCCAGTATTGAGCCAAAGCAACTATACCGAGAGCCAGAGGCATCACTGGTAAAAGTACTACCCCGCCCAGGGGAAGATTCACTAACGTGCTTCTGAAAGACCCCAGCGGACTAGATGCCATGAAAATGACTCAACTAATAAGGAATACCTGCGATGCAGAAAGAACAGAGAAATTCTCATGCTCCGCAAGTTGTTCTTATTTTGACGTAACTCTGCCTTGTAGAGGGGGAAGTTTTTTCACAGCGATCGCGGCTTTGATTGGTATCTCAGCTTAGAACGCCGACTCTCCGATTCTTCCTCCAATCCCTGAAACTATTGCGCCGCAGTTCATGCAGTAGCTTCCAGGCAGCTTTTGTCAGTCAAGCAGGCGTGTTTGTGATCTACTGAACCCAGATAACTGAGGATGAACCGACAGTTTTTGGCACACCTCGCAGCAAAACTCTGGGCTTTAAAACACCTCAGTCGTCTTCGGGAAACTGGAGCTGTATGCCGCCAGTTTCGCTGATGATGACCTTGCCGCCGAGAGCCTCAATGCGCTGAATCGCGGTTTGGCGGGTGGCGTCGTCAAAGGCGTTGGCCAGCACACTAGCCCAAGCACTCACTTGGGCCTGCTTGCTGTCGGGGTTGTTGGCTAAAAAGTTAGCCATGCCCTGGGAGTTTTCGGCCATAAACTCGGCGTCGGGGTGGGGCGACTGCCGCGCCCAGTCAGCAGCGGTTTGAAGCGATTTCTGCGCTGCAACTCCATCACCTAAGTACAGCAACTCATCTATCCCTCGGTAACGCCAAATGTAAAACCCATCATCCGGGAAGTTAGGAGTCAGTTGTGCTAGTCCCTGATTAATAATGTCGATAGTCTCTTCCGGTTGACCAGCGAAGTTGCTGCCGCTGCCAGATAAAAACAAGTAGAACATTCGGTAGAACGGATCGTACGGTATTATCGTTCGGAAAAACTCGGGGCTGAGGCTATAACCTGTCACCTGGCGTGCTTCGTCGTCCCCAAAGTACTGTAAAAACTGTAAATAAAACCAGCTGGCTACTACGTTATCAAAACCAAAGGTGGGCAATTTCTCTGCGACTGCTAGCGTGGAGGCTTTAGCCTGGATCTGACGCTCTAGGTTCGCGGAGGAAATTGCGGTTTTATCTTGAAGGTTATTCAGCCGCTGTTTTTGCAACAGCAGCGTCCCTGTCAACAGAACGATCGGCAGCAAGTATGGGAATATAGTTTTGAATAATGGATTTTGCTTTTGGTTAATGGTAATCATGAATTACATTCTCCAATTGAGGCGGCAGTTGTGCTTAAGCCTGGAATGAAAAGCCGTTCCTTTGCTCACAAGAACAAGATATAACCTCAGCCAAATGAATTGAGACATTTGCTAAGTAAATATTCAAAAGTTTGAACGTCGTTAGGGCTTCCTGGTGTCCTAAGCGGCGTATTTCACCATTCTGAAGTTATCTAAGTCCACCAAAAAAGGAAGGGCAATCAAGCGAGGTTGACTGCCCTTCTATAAAGAATTGACTAGCTTAACTAGACATCATTAGATGAATGATTACCGAACAGAAATCATACCGGTGCCAGTTTGAGTCTCGTTGCAGATTGGAACATTTGCTCCAGAGCCAGGAATGATAACGCCTGCATCAACGTGGGCAATTGTGTAGGCACCACCTTGGAGAGGACTCAAAGCACCTTCACACATAACCGCTAGCGTGGTTGCCTCGGTATTAGCTGCAGTTCCGCCACCAGTTGTCCCAATCGTCACACCACCACCGTAGGTTTTGAGCGCTGATTGGGCGGCTTCAATAGGAAGAGCATACTGACGAATACCCCCCGTAGGACGGGTCACAGACAAGGAGTACTGGTAGTTAGTAGTAGTGGGGCTTACACCCAGACCTAATTGAGCAAAGTTTGCGTTGATGGCGAAGGTGTTGCGTTCTAGAAAGTAAGCTTGCTGAGCGCGGTTCATAGAACCGACGTAGGTTTTAGCTTCAGATTGCTTAGCTTTGTTAGCCTGGTTAAGGAAAGAAGGCAGAGCAATAGCAGCCAGAATACCGATGATGATAATAACAACCAGCAGTTCAATAAGAGTGAAGCCGCCTTCTTCTTTTTTGGTGATGAAGTGCTTGAGCAGGTTGGCTTTGAGAGAAGTTTTCATGAGTAGGTGTCTCCTTAAGAAGCTGGGTTAGTGGTGTTCGCTTCTGAAGTTAGACTACCCACCGCGATCAACTTTCATATCACCCTTGCCTAAAAAAATTGTCGGGGTAGTGAGGTGGTGGGGTAGTCAGAAGCTAAAAAACCAGTCTCTAGGAGGGGTACAAAGGGCTTTTGGTAAAGGTTGTGAGCACCGTAGGGTGGGTTAGGCGGCTCTAGATCTTGCCCAGCAACCTACTTATCCCGTGCCGCCGCCCCCCATCGCCTGTGCCCCTCACCCCAAGAGACCGGGTTTCTGAACCCATGGCAATGGCCTCTCCACAGTAACCGGTGCATTGGCATGGGCAGGGTTAATCAGGTATGTGCAACAACCTACCCGCTAGCAGCAGCTGCCGCTCTTCGATACGCTCTGCTCGATTGAGCTTGAGTAAAGTAATGGTCACCCGTCCAATTGGCGTCAGCCCAGCCAAAACACCGTCTTGCAGCTCAAAGTGGTCGCCCCACGCATCATGACGGGGGTGGTAAAGGCGAACAATCTGTTGAGAATCGGCATCAACCGAGGCAACATCACTGCCCTTGTGCTTGTTGCACAGGGTACAAGAGAGGGCCAGGTTGTCTTCTGTGGTTGCTCCCCCATATTTTTCAGCGATAATATGATCGATTTCGTGGGGTGCCAATGACATAGCCTCTGGAATCAAGCAATATTCGCAGCAAGCTCTAGCCCTGGCATACACCAACTGCCGCAACGCACTGGGAATGTAGGTCATTGTGGCTGGCTGAGCTGAAGCTTGATATGAGCTTTAGCCTTTGCCATTCGAACAACGTGTTCTAGATACTCATAGCTCTGCCAAAGCCGCTCTTCGTCTGGGCTCAGCCCTGTAGAGCGACTCTTCTCAAGCAGATCGCTAATTTGAGCTTGCAGAGTAGAAGAAGGACGCAGCGCCAAAATTTCTTCTGGGGTAGGTAGCGCAGCTAAAAACTCTAAAATATCGGCAACACCAGAGAAACCCACCTGAGGCATGGCATTGAGCTCTCGCAAGCCCAACTGAAGAATCTGCGGCAGTTGACTTTGCAAAGCATCCAACTGGGTAGCCAGATCATCTGGCAGATCGACAGTAACTTGCATAGGTCTTGCCTTTGCTTAGCGGCCCGTGCTGATTATCATAATAGCTGCTCCCGGTTGACCATCTTGGGGTGACCTTCGGGGTCGACAGGAAGCTAGAACCCACTTCTATCCACTTCTATAAGTATCGCGCAACCGATGGCCGCCCTGGATGACAGGCGCGCCAATTCATCGGGGTGTGAGACGGGATGATCTGGGGGCTAAGACTAGCTTCCCTAAAAATACCCCCTATAATGATAAAGACGGTAAAGAATAGTAAACACTACTCATAATCTGTAGATAGCTGGCTTGACATTTAGTCGGTGAGCTGTCTGAAGGTTAGAGCTAGCGGCATCATCTTCCGTGTATATATCTGTTGTAATTATTACGGAGACTCGCGTATGACCATAGCAATGGGACGCGCGCAAGCCCAGCGAGGATGGTTCGACGTTCTCGACGACTGGCTAAAGCGCGATCGCTTTGTCTTTATCGGCTGGT